>NZ_JAUCDY010000007.1:0-135679 GCF_030362935.1 Thiopseudomonas acetoxidans | reverse complement strand
AAGCACGTTCAATCTAAAGATTGTGAGTACGTTTTTAACGCAGTGGTAGCTACGCAGGTAGTTATTCAGAGGCTTCCACAGATTATCAGACTGGTAAATAATTAAAGCACAATGAGTCTTAAAAAATTTATTACCCGCAGCTTTGTTTTATATATTGCACTGATCATCAGTGCGATGTTAGTAAGTGTATGGGGGTATGAGTATTTTATATACAGTCTTGATAAGCAACATAAACAGTTTTGTCTTTCGATACTTGCTTTACATGGTCTATTAACTGCTGTTTATGGCTATGTTGTTTTTCGGCTCTACACCAAACTGATGGCGCAGCAAAATAAAGATACACAGCTTATATTGGAACGCTATCAACGTGCTGTTGAAGCTTCGCAAGAAGCGGTTTGGGACTGGAGCTTAAACGATACAGAAGAGGTTTTTTTCTCTGAGGCCTATTGCGCCAATCTTGGTTTTACGCAGGAAGAGTTTGGTACAAACCAGCAAGCCTGGCGCAGCCGATTAATCCCTGAGGATCGTGAAAAGATCTATCAGGATGTTTTGCGTTTTATTCGCGAGGGGGAAGGGGCGTATGAGAAAACCTATCGCATGTTGCACCGAGATAACAGCCAGCGCTGGATTCGATCACGCGGTTGCTTGATCAGAGATAGCCAAGGCAAGCCGGTACGCTTTATAGGTATTGCCCGTGATGTCACTGAGCAATATGCGACAAAAGTACGTTTACAGCAGGCAGAAGCTGTCTTTGAGTCTACTCGCGAAGCGGTGTTAATTACTGATCACGCTAGCAACATTGTGTACGTCAATCCATCCTTTACGCGTATCACCGGTTATAGCGAATCAGAAGTACTGGGTAGAACCCCAAGCTTGCTTAAGTCCAACCGCCACTCAAAAGAGTTTCACCGGAGTATGTGGGCTGATCTAAATGAAAAGGGCATGTGCAGTGGCGAACTATGGAACTGTCATAAAAATGGTGAGCTGCTTAGGCAGTATCAAACGGTTAAAGCGATAAAAAGTGAAAACGGCATTGTTTCGCATTATGTTGCTGTTTTTTCAGATATTTCAACCACGGATAACTCCCTTTCAGAGCTGAGTTTTCTGTCCCTTTACGACCCACTAACAAAATTAGCTAATCGCATTCATTTGAGTGAACGACTAAAAATCTCCTTAGAAAGTGCGATCAATAAGCAAAAAAACAATGCTTTGTTTATAGTGGGTGTAGATCACTTTAAAAATATTAATGAGAGCTTAGGCCATAGCTCAGGTGATCAGCTTCTGCAAGATATAGCTTTGCGCCTCAAAGAAGCGACACAGCAAGCTAGTGTTTTAGCGCGAATAGGCGGAGATGAGTTTGCGCTTATTTGTGAGAGCGTTACTTCAGCTATGGACGCAGTGGGGGTGGCAGAGCGACTTATCCAAGCCTGTAAAGCGCCTTTTACGCTGGCAGAAAACCAGGTTTTTATTAGCGTCAGTGTGGGTATGTGTTTGTATCCGTTTGCGGGTGAAAGTGTTGAAGAGATCATGCGTAACGCTGACTCAGCACTACATAAAGCCAAAGATAGCGGGCGCGAAACCTTTGCTTTTTATACCGCCGAAATGACGGAACAAGCCAATCAGCGTATTCGTGTTGCTAGCGAACTAAGACGGGCGCTTGAAAATGAAGAGTTGGACGTACATTATCAGTCAGTTTATGAATTAAGCGGGCAAAAGTTAGTGGGTTGCGAAGCACTGGTTCGCTGGAATCATCCTACGCAAGGTCCTATTGCGCCGAATGAGTTTATTCCTATAGCCGAAGAAAGTGGGCTCATCAGCGCTTTGGATGCTTGGGTGTTAAACAAAGCGTGCAAGCAAATGCAGCAGTGGCTAGCAATGGAATATGATTTAAAATTCGTTGCGGTCAATTTATCCAGCCGTTCATTATCTGAAGAAGGCTTAGCAGAAAAAGTAGAGGCAACGCTTAAACGAAACCAACTTGATGCCCGTTTTCTGGAGCTTGAGGTAACTGAAAGTACCGTAATGGAAAGTCCAGAAGGAGCAGATGCTGCGTTGTGTGGCCTGCGGGAAATAGGCATTCGCCTTGCTATTGATGACTTTGGCACAGGTCATTCATCCTTGGGTCGTTTGAAATCGCTTCCTGTGCATAAACTTAAAATTGATCGAAGCTTTATAACCAACTTGCCCAGTGACAACGAAGATGTGGCAATCGTACAGGCTATTTTAGCTTTGGGGGCGAGCATGGGGCTTGATGTGCAGGTTGAAGGGATTGAGCAAGAGGAGCAAGTGCAGTTCTTACAGCAGTGTCAGTGCACGCTGGGCCAGGGCTACTTGTTGGGTCGGCCTGTGCCAGCGGATGAGTTTACTGCATTACTGGCCAAAACCTGCAAAGATAAATAGCACAGCTATCCATGGTTTGCCAAAGAGAATGTCTACGCGCACGGCACGTTGCTGCAGGTACTCTGTGGGAGCGCAACTTTTGCGCGATTTAGATTTTCCGGTCTGCATCAGGCGGTGCTGTGTTCGCAAATGTAATCTGCAGTCGAATGCATGACATCCTCCTTCTAACAAATAAACAGGAATTCCTATGAAAAAAATACATATCGATATTGTTTCTGACATTGCCTGTCCATGGTGTGCTATTGGTTATGCCCGTCTAGAGCTGGCCATGCAGCAACTGGCGTCTGAGTATGAGTTCGTGGTCGAATGGCATGCATTTGAATTGAACCCCGACCACAGCGGACCGGGTGAGCCAATTTTACCAGCGCTGGCTAGAAAATATGGGCGCAGCGAGGCAGAGATGCGTGCTAACCAAAGTCAAATGATGACGATCGCAAAAGCTTTAGGGCTGAATTTCGAAAAGCTACAAGAGCGACTCACCTGCAATACCTTCGATGCGCACCGGCTAGTTAAATGGGCGGGCGAGCAGGGACAACAAACGGGCATGAAACAAGCGTTATTTGAGGCATATTTCGGTCAGGCGCAGAACGTTGCCGAGCAGGATGTTTTGCTGAGTTGCGTCAAGTCTCTGGGGTTGGATACGGAAAAGGCTAAACACGTACTGGAGTCGAATCAGTATGTTGACGCAGTGAACAAAGACAAAGCCGTTTACCAGCAGATGGGCATCACTTCCGTGCCGGCTTTTATTATCAACAACAAACACCTCATCTCTGGCGCTCAGGAACCCAGTACCTTTGTGCAGGCGCTACGGGAAGTAGGGCACCTCGCATTTAAGGGTGTAGAAAAAATCTGACCGGCTGGTAAAAATGTCGGGGAACTTGGAAAATGTAAGCTCCCACAATAGCTGTGCCAAGCGTTCGGCTGCGTGCAAACCGCTTTACAGTGGAACTGTGAAACTGCTGGATTGTGGGATTGTGGGATTGTGGGATTGTGGGATTGTGGGATTGTGGAATTGTGGGATTGTGGAATTGTGGAATTGTGGAATTGTGGAATTGTGGAATTGTGGAATTGTGGAATTGTGGGATTGTGGGAGCGCATCTTATGCGCGATGAAAACCCTGCCAGGCTTAGCCGCTCCTGCATGTCGCCCTTTAGGGCGACATGTCAGCCTAAAGGCATGACCTACATGGACAACCGCCAATCGCGCAAGAGTTGCGCTCCCACAAAAGCTGAACCAATCCACAAGACATGCTTCTGTAGGTCGGGCTTTAGCCCGACATGTCAGCCTGAAGGCAGGCCTACATGGACAACCGCCAATCACCCGAAAGTTGCGCTTTTACAAGACTTGACTCTGAAAGACGCTGTTTATATTGGCGTATATCCAAAACTATGCTTTCAATAATTAGCTTTTTCTTAGGTTTCAATCTGGTACAGTTGATTCACTAATAGCTAGCAGGAGGCTTTTTATGTATTACGTTGATATGCCAAACGCTGAAGAAATCGGCGCGCTTAATTCGGTGCGTGCGGATGCGTGCATCTCGATTTACCTACCGACCACACCCGTCAGTCGCGAGACTGAGCAAAGCCGGATTAATCTTGGCAACCTTGTCAAACAAGCAGTGACTCAGCTTGATGCAGCGGGTTTTGATAAAAAGTCTATTACATCGTTGCAGGAGCAATTTGCTGATTTGTTAGCCGATGACGATTTTTGGAACTATCAGGCCAACACGCTGGCTATTTTGGCAACCCCAAAATCGTTGCGCACCTATCGTATGGCCAGCAAAATCAAAGCAATTGTTGAGGTGTCTGACCGCTTCCATCTTAAGCCGCTGTTACGTGCAATCACTTTCCCGCATGCCGCGCATGTGCTGGCTTTGTCAGAGAATGCGGTGAGGCTGATTGCCGTGTCTGCAGACTTGCCGGCGCGGTTGGTTGAAGTGCCCAATATGCCAACTGATGCGGCGAGTGCAGGTGGCAAGGCGACGAATAAAGACTACTCAGGAACCGGGCATCGACATGGCTCGCAGGGTGACAGCTTTTATCTTACGCGTTTTATACGCAAGCTTGATGCGGCGTTACGTCCTGTGTTGGCTGGGTCGGATCTGCCGTTGATTTTGGCAACTACTAAACCGCTCGAAGCATTGTTTCGCTCGATAAGTGTTATTCCTGCACTGCCCAGCACCATTTCAGGTAACCCTGAGCACCTCAGTGAGTCTGATTTGGCCAGTGCAGCAAGACCAGTGCTGGATGCCCACTACGCTGAGCAGGTTAAAGCGTTCCATCAGTTGTTCGAAGAGCGTACCGGAAAAAATCGCACCACTACGGATATTTCCGATGCTGCTCGTTTAGCCACTTTTGGCGGTATTGACCGTTTGCTGGTTGATATTGATTGCGTATTAGATGGTTCTATTGATGATGAAACCGGAGCCGTTTCCTTCAGCGCTGAAGGTGGCGATGCGGTTAACTATGACATTGTCGATGAAATTACCGGTCGTGCATTACGTAGCGGTGCCAAAGTGATGGCCGTGCGTGCCGCAGATATTCCTGGCGGGCAAAGCTTGGCGGTTATTTCGCGCTATCCAATCTAGCGTCAACTAAAATTCAGTGCTTCGCTTAGGAAGCACTGAATTGATTCTTTCCTTGTTTAGAAGCCTCTGAATAACTACCTGCGTAGCTACCACCGCGTTAAAAACGTACTCACAATCTTTAGATTGAACGTGCTTTAGCACGGCCCCGAAGGGGGCGAAGCGAATAAAATGCTCATTTACCCGGTGTAAACTGCGCTTTTTCGTACGCTTTGACTCGCTAGCGCTCGCCCTTCGGGTCAGCTTTTGGCTGTTACTCCCGTTGGTCGTTGCGCCTTGTGTTAGCGTCCTCGGTAACGTTATTCAGTGGCTTCTTTAATAAAATAGTGCTACTTCTTCAGCGCTAAGCGCGCGGTATTCGCCGGGTGCAAGATCTGTATCGAGTGTTAATGCCCCGACTTGTTCGCGATGTAATTGCTCAACTTTATTACCCACGGCAGCGAACATGCGCCGAACTTGGTGATAGCGGCCTTCATGCACCTGCACTAAGGCTTCGCGCTCATTAATGATTTCCAGCACGGCGGGCGCGGTTAAGGTCGTTTCCCCCTTAAGTTGCAAACCTTGCGCAAAGGCCGTGATATCGTTTTCAGTGACTGGCTCGGCCAACCAAGCGTGATATACCTTGGGGCATTGCTGCTTAGGCGAGGTGATGCGGTGCGACCACTGCCCATCATCAGTAATTAACAACAGCCCAGAGGTGTCCAGGTCCAGTCGGCCCACGGTGTGGAGTTTGTCTTTGTTGGGCAGATTTATATACGAAAATACCGTCAGGTGCAGGCCGTCATCATTGGCGCACACGCAACCGAGCGGCTTGTGCATCATCAGGTAGGTGGGCCCCACGAGCTCAAGAGGCTCATTGTTCCATTTAACCACGGCTTGGGCAGGCAGTTTAAAGGCGCCTTTTTTTTGTACCGCACCATCAACGGTCACCTCGGCACGTTGCAGTACTTTGGTGGCATCTTTGCGGCTCATGCCGGTGGTTTCAGCTATAAATCGATCAAGGCGCATGGGCTGTTTACGGTCTCCGTTTGTAGGTAATCAGCAGTGTAACGCACACCCGTGCTGCTGATTAGGTGAGGTTAGGGCGTTATGATTGGATATTCTTAAGCATCCACACATCACAGCCGCCATGCAACGTACCGGGCCAAGGCCGTCACCCACAGCGCCGTATTGAGCACCCACCTGCTGGATAATGCGGCATATGTCCGCGTCGTGTTGTGCTTGAATGGAGATGATTTGGTACATGGGTTTCTGCTCTGTTTAAAGGCTTTATGCTGGGTTGAACGGCTGATGCGGTCAGTACTTGCGGCTGATGATTCTCGTGCTATGGTAACTAAAAGTCCAGCACATCCATTTGCCTGTGAGAAACCGCTTTATGTCTTACCCGATTGAGAAAAAGCTTGTGATTGCTGTGTCATCCAGCGCCTTGTTTAACCTAGATGAGTCTGACCGAATCTTTAGGGATGAGGGCGCGCAGGCGTATAAAGAATCTCAAGAAAAAAACATCGATAAAATCCTGCCGATGGGTGTGGCGTATCCCTTTATTCGTCGTTTTTTGTCCTTTAACCAGTGTTTTCCGGACGAGCAGCCGGTGGAAGTGGTGCTCTTGTCGCGTAATTCGACGGCGACGGGGCAGCGGGTGTTTCGCTCGATTGCGCATTATGGTTTGGATATTAGCCGTGCTGCGTTTTTAACCGGTGAATCGCCTTTCTCCTATATTCCAGCCTTTAATGCCTCGTTGTTTTTAACCGCTAATGCCGAGGATGTGCGCAAAGCGGTGGAGGCAAGCTATCCCGCGGGTTTGTTGTTGCAATCTAAAGTGGTGGATGAGCCCGATGATCAAGGACTGCGTATTGCTTTCGACTTTGATGGGGTGCTGGCGGATGATGAATCAGAGCGGGTGTATAAAGCTGAAGGGTTAGAGCGCTTTCAAGCGTTTGAGCAAGAACATCAAGCGCGTGAACATAATCCGGGTTTGCTGGCTGACCTGTTTCGCAAGCTGGCGGGTTTGCAGACGTTAGAAAATGCTCGCAAAAAAACACAACCGGATTATAAACCTATTTTGCGCACGGCCATTATTACCGCCCGCAGCGCCCCCGCCCATGAGCGAGTGATTACAACGTTGCACAGTTGGGGTGTCGAGGCCGATGAAACCTTTTTTTTAGGGGGCATGGATAAGCGCCATATTCTCAATGTGTTTCGCCCGCACATTTTCTTTGATGATCAGCTCGGTCATTTGCAGGCTAAGGATTTGGCGATGGTGCATATTCCTTTTGGAGTGGCGAATCAACGTTAAGCAGTTTGTTGGCCTGTGTTTATCTTAAGTGTGGCGGGCTTTGGTATAGTGGTTCGCTGGTTTTGGCAGGGTGTGGATGGGTATGCAGAATTCGGATGCATTAGTGGCAGGTTTCATGGTGATTCACAGCAATCAGATGGAACAATTGCGGGATTTGTTGGTGCAATGGACGCAGAGCTATCCGCTGCATCCGTTGGAAAATGAAGTCATTTTGGTACAAAGCAATGGCATCGCCCAGTGGCTTAAATACGCTTTGGCCAGCAACGAGGGGTTGGGCATTGCCGCCAGCGTGCAGGTGAGTTTGCCGGCGCGTTTTTTGTGGCAAAGTTACCGTGCAGTCTTGGGTGCAGAGCAGATTGCCAGCAGCTCGCCGCTGGATAAAAACCAGTTGGTGTGGCGGTTGATGCGCTTGCTGCCGTCACTGCTAGAGGATGAGCGCTTTAAGCCGCTCAAGCAGTTTTTAGCCAAGGATGATGACCTGCGCAAGCTGTACCAGTTGTGTGAGCGGATAGCAGATATTTTTGACCAGTATCAGGTCTACCGTGCCGACTGGCTGGAGCAGTGGGCCGCTGGGTGCGATCAGATTGATCAGCGCGGCCAGCCTTACGGGTTAGTGGCTGGTGTTGAGGTGGATCGCACTGATTTACCCATGCAAACACTGGCGTGGCAGGCACAGCTATGGCGTGTGCTTTTAGAAGATATAGGTCAGGATTCCTTAGACAGCAGCCGCGCCAGTGTGCATCCGCGCTTTGTCAAAGCCTTGCAAGAAGCGCAGCAGCGTCCCAAAGGGCTACCGCGTCGGGTGATTGTGCTGGGGATTTCATCCTTGCCCGCGCAAACCGTGGAAGCTTTATCCGCCATGGCGCGTTTTAGTCAAGTGATTCTGTGTGTGCACAACCCTTGTCAGTTTTATTGGGGCGACATAGTCGCGGATAAGGACTTGTTACGCCGCACGCTATTTCGCCATCAGCGCAAGCAAGGCATGCCCAGCGATCTGGATAATGAGCAGCTGCATCAGTTTGCCCATCCGCTATTGGCTACTTGGGGCAAGCAGGGGCGCGATTACATTGCTTTGTTGGAGGAGTTTGATAACCCCGAGAGTTACCGCGATCTGTTTCAGCGTGAGCAGCAGCGCATTGACCTCTTTGTCGATGATGAGCCCAAAACCGTTTTAACCCAGCTGCAAAATGATATTTTGCATTTGCGTCCGCTGCAGGAAAGCCAGCCATTATGGCCCGCCGTGGACTGCGCGCAGGATGAGTCCATTCGTTTTCATATCGCCCATAGCCCACAGCGGGAAGTGGAGATTCTGCATGACCAACTCTTAGACCGCTTTGCCCGTTATCCGCACTTACAACCACGTGATGTGATTGTCATGGTGCCTGATATTGATTTGTACACGCCTTTTATTGAGGCGGTTTTTGCGCAGTTTAACCCAGGTGATGCGCGCTATATTCCCTATACGCTGTCGGATCAGGGTGGGCGGGGGCGGGAGCCGATTTTAATTGCTCTTGAGCAATTGCTGAATGTGTCGCAAGCGCGGATCAGCTTGACTGAAGTGTTGGCGCTGCTGGATGTGCCGGCCATACGTCAGCGTTTTGGTGTGGTTGAAACAGACTTGCCGATTTTACAGCGTTGGCTCATTGGTGCCGGTGCGCGCTGGGGATTGAATGCCGAGCATCGTGTGCGCCTAGGCTTGCCAAGAGCAATGGAGCAAAACACCTGGCGCTTTGCGTTGCGGCGTATGTTGCTCGGTTACGCCATGGGGCAGGGTGCAGACTTTGCTGGCATTGAGCCCTACACGGAAGTGGCAGGTTTAGAGGCGGCATTGTTGGGCCCTTTGGTGTTGCTCTTGGATGAGCTGGACGTCTTTGCCGAGCGTCTGAGCCACAGCTATTCACCAGCAGATTGGACGCAGTTGTTGGTGCAGCTGCTGGAGCGCTTTTTTACTGGGGAAACAGAGCAAGAGTTACTGCTTCTTCAGCGTCTACAACAAAGTGTACACGACTGGGCGGATGCGTGCGCGCAAGCTGAGTTAGGGCGTGAATTACCATTAACCGTGGTGCGTGAGGCTTGGTTAACCGCGGTCGATGCAGAGCGCAACAGCCAACGATTCTTGGCCGGATCGGTCAATTTTTGCACGCTGATGCCCATGCGTACTATTCCATTTCAAATGGTGTGCTTGTTGGGTATGAATGACGGTGATTATCCGCGTTCTGTGCCACCGGTCGACTTTGATTTGATGGCCAATAATTACCGTCCAGGTGATCGCTCACGGCGTGAGGATGATCGTTATCTGCTGCTTGAAGCCTTACTGGCCGCGCGGCAGATGCTGTATATCAGCTGGGTCGGGCGTGATGAGCGCGATAACACCACCAAGCCGCCGTCGGTATTGGTTGGGCAACTGCGCGATCATTTGCAACAAGGCTGGCAGCTTGAAGATGAGGGGGACTTGCTGGCCGCGCTGACGCAGGAACATCCACTGCAGCCTTTCAGTCGTGCGTATTTTTCCGCCACCAACGCCAATCTATTTACCTATGCGCAGGAATGGGCGCAGTTGCATCAAAGCGCGCAGGGTGCGGTAAATGCGGTTGAACCAATTGAACCCCCTTTGCCTGCTTTGCAACTGGCTGATCCGCTGAGTATCCGTATGCTGCACGGTTTTTTACGCAATCCAGTGGCGCAGTTTTTTGCTCAGCGATTTAAGGCCTACATCAGCGCGATCGAGTTAGAGCAGCTGGATGATGAGCCCTTTAGCTTGGGTTTTCTTGGGCAGTACGGCCTTAAACAGCAGCTGTTAAATGAAGGCTTACAGGCGCTTGAGCAGGGCGCAGATGTGAATGCAGCGATGCTGCAACAAAGTCAAAAGCTACTGCGCAGCGGTGAACTGCCTATGTATGGCTTTGGTGAGCAGCTGGCGCAGAATTTACTTGAGCCGGTACAGCAGCAGTTTGCCCATTATTCGCGCTTGTGTGAGCAGTATCCCCTCAGTGAAACCGCCGCCCAGCGCGTCTCGTATAGCCATGCAGGTATCCAGCTAGAGGATTGGCTGGCGCCGGTACGCAGTGGCGCGGATAAAAACCTGCATATTGAGCTGTTTAATGGCCCTTTGTTATCCAAGAAAAAACTGCGCTGGCATCGTTTGTTAGCGGTCTGGCTGCAGCATGTGTTGCACAGCCTGACACAAGAAAATTTGACCAGTATCGTGGTAGCTGAAGATATTGAGCTGCAAATTCCACCGCTGTCCCATGAGCAAGCCGCGCAGATTTTAAATACCTGGCTAGAAGCTTGGCAGCAGGGGATGTGCAGACCTTTGCCCGTAGCGGTGCGTACCGCTTTTGCGTGGTTAACGGTTGAGCACGATAAAAAATTAAGCAAAGAAGAAGATGCATCATTGCGGCAAGAAAAAGCTTTGGCCAGTGCGGCTGAATGCTACGAGGGTACGATGAACACCTCCGGCGAGGCGCAGCAAAGCCCGATTTTGGCGCGTCACTACGCAGATTTTACCGCGCTAAATGCCAGCCAGGAGTTTACCTATTGGGCGCAGCAACTTTATCAGCCTTTATTTGTGCGCACATTAGAGCAGCAGCCTGTATCGGAGAACGAGCATGAGTAAGCAAACCCTAATTCCGCTAAATTTTCCGCTTTATGGCAGCCGCTTAATTGAAGCCAGTGCCGGCACCGGTAAAACCTATACCATTGCCGCGCTCTATGTGCGCTTAGTGCTTAACCATGGTGGGCAAAATGCTTTTCGCCGTGATTTGCAGTCTGGGCCGGGGTTGATGCCGCCTGAGATTCTGGTGGTGACCTTTACCGATGCGGCCACCAAAGAGTTGCGCGATCGGATTCGTGCGCGCTTGGTGGAAGCAGCGCAACTGTTCCGTGGCCAGCTTGAAACAGAAGATGCGTTTTTATTGGATTTAAAAGCCGAGTATGCCCCCGAGCAGTGGCCCGCCTGTGCTTTTTGGCTCGATAGTGCGGCACAGTGGATGGATGAAGCCGCCGTTTCCACGATCCATGCGTGGTGCAAACGGATGCTGGGCGAGCATGCCTTTGCCAGCGGTAGTCTGTTTAATCAAGAACTGCAAAAGGATCACAGCGCCCTGTATGAGCAGGTGGTTAAGGATTACTGGCGCAGCCAATGCTATGAATTAACCGGGCCCGCCCTGCAGTGGGTGATTGAACAATGGCAAACCCCCCAGCAGCTGTGGGGCTTGCTCCAGCCGGTACTCAAAACAAGCGCGCAAAAACTGCCTGCCCATACCGGCAGCTTGGCGCAACTGATCGACACTCATTTAACTGAGTACCAGCAGCAGCTGGCAGAACTAAAACAGCCTTGGCTCAGCTGGGTTGATGAGCTAGAAGCCTTGATTGAGGAGGCGGCCAAGGCTAAGGCGTTTCATGCTAATAAAATGAACAGCAGTCATCGAGGCGGCTGGTTTACCAAACTGCGGGCCTGGGCGCAGGATGCTGAACAGCTCGAACTCAACATTGGTCGTGGCATGGAACGCTTAACCCCAGAAGGCTTAGCCGAGATTTGGAAAGAGGGCAGTAGTCCGCCCGAACATCCAGCTTTATACGCCATGCAGGAGCTGCCGGCACAGCTGCAAGCCTTAGAGCACCTGCTGCCCGATGCTATGCGCTGGCATGCGGCAAGCTGGGTGCAGCAGTGTTTTAGTGAAGAAAAAAATAAACGCGCTGAGCTGGGTTTTGATGACCTGCTAACGCGCTTGGATCACGCCTTGCAAGCTGACCCAGAAGGGCGTTTAGCGCAGATTATTCGCCGGCAGTTTCCGGTGGTAATGATTGATGAGTTTCAGGACACGGATCCGGTGCAATACCGGATTTTTGATTCAGTGTATAACCTAGCCGCCAACGATCCTGAGACAGGCTTGTTTTTAATTGGTGATCCTAAACAGGCGATTTACAGTTTTCGCGGGGCGGATATTTATAGCTACCTAGCAGCAAGAAAAGCCACGGCAGGGCGACACTATAATCTGGATACCAACTATCGTTCGACCCACGCCATGGTTGCCGCAGTGAACCAGCTGTTTGCGCGAGCCACATCCTATCCACGTGGTGCGTTTTTATTCGGCGCTGAGGGCGAGGACAGACTGGATTATGTACAAGTAAAAGCCAATGGGCGTGCTACCGAGTGGCAGGTAGATGGAGAGAAGCAACCAGCACTCACATTCTGGCATTTACCAGCCGATGATAAAAGACTCTCCAAGGGCTATTATTCAGCAACGATGGCCGCCAGCTGTGCCAGTGAAATTGTGCGCCTGCTCAATAGCGCGGACACAGGTTTTGTCGATGCTCAAGGACAATTACAACCATTGCAGGCGAGTGACATTGCGGTTCTGGTGCGTGGCATTGGTGAGGCGCGGGACATACGCGCGGCGCTGGCTGAGCGGCAAGTGCGCTCGGTCTATCTGTCTGAACGCGATTCGGTATTTAACAGCCAGCAAGCCTTTGATATTCAGTTGTGGTTAGCCGCCTGTTTGCAGCCTGAAGATGAACGTGCGGTTAAAGCAGCCTTAGCCAGTCAAACCTTGGCGCTGAGCCTGACTGAGCTGGAGCGTCTGCAGCAGGATGAGCGTGCATGGGAAGCAACAGTCGAGCGCTTTAAAGGCTATCAGCAGCGTTGGCAACAGCGTGGCGTGTTACCCATGTTGCGTAAACTGATGCACGACTACCAGTTGCCGCAACGATTGGTGCAAGACAGTCAGGGTGAACGTGCCTTAACGAACTTGTTGCATTTGGCGGAGATTTTGCAGCAGCAAGCCCGCGAATTGGATGGTCAGGCGACATTGCTGCAGTACTTGCAGCATGCCTACGCCGTTGGTGAAGTGGCAGATGAGCAGATCTTACGTCTGGAAAGCGATGCGAATTTAGTGCGGGTGGTCACCATTCATAAATCCAAAGGTTTGGAATATCCGTTGGTGTTTTTACCCTTTGTCAGCAGTTATCGATCTTGTGATAGAAAAGAAGCAGTGGTGGTGCAACAAGACTCCGCGCGGCAGCTGTTTTTGCGCGCACCGGATGAGCAGATCTGGCAACAGGCCGAGCAAGAACGCTTAGCGGAGGATTTGCGCTTGCTCTATGTGGCACTGACACGCTCTAAACATGCGTGCTGGTTGGGCGTAGCCGAGGTGGGCGCTGGATTGCATGGCGCAGCGCTAGGCTATTTGCTCGGTGGCGGTCAGGAGTTGGATAACCCACAGGCATTAACGCAGTGGCTGGCGCCTTTAACCAGCCCCGAAACACAGGTATTGGTTGCGCCACCCGCCAGTGACGATCGTTATCAGGTCGTGCAGGCGCCGTTCACGCCAGAATGCCGTCACGCCAGTACGTTAGCGCATAAGCCTTGGTGGATTTCATCCTACAGCCGTTTAAGCAGCCAAGGTCCGGGTGCTGATCGGATTCCAGACAGCTTGGCGGCACAGGTGTATAGCGATGATGAGGCGATACTGGTAGAGCCGGCGCAAGTGGACGAGCAAAAAACCGAGGGCATGCATGCGTTTCCTCGCGGTGCACGCCACGGTAATTTTTTACATGATTTACTTGAGCTGTGCCTTGGTCTTGAGCAGCAAACCGTTGCAAGTCGGCGCGCATTGGTGGAAACACTCTGCCAGCAGCGCGGCTATACGGATCAGGTGGGTACGCTGTGTCAGTGGCTAGAGGTGTTGCTCTCGACTGAGTTTCAGCTTGGCGATGGCCGCTGCTTCAATTTGCTGCAGTTGGAACATTGGCAAGCCGAGATGGAGTTTTGGTTTGCCGCTGAACAGGTTGATTCTCAGCAGCTGGACCAATTAGTAAGTGCCGCGATTTTAGCGTCGCTGCCGCGGCCACAGGTGAATCCATTGCAGCTAAACGGCATGTTTAAAGGCTTTATTGACCTGTTGTTTAGTGTTGGTGGTCGTTATTACGTGGCGGATTACAAGTCCAATCACCTAGGCGCAAACAGCCTCGCCTACACGGAGCAAGCGATGGATGCGGCTGTGTTAAAGCACCGCTATGACCTGCAATACGTGCTTTACAGTTTGGCGTTGCACCGGTTGTTGCGCGGCCGCTTGCCTGATTATGACTATGAGCAGCATTTTGGTGGGGTGGTGTATTTGTTTTTACGCGGCATTGAAGGGCCACATCAGGGAGTGCACTATCAACGACCGCCGCTGGAGTTACTCGACGCCTTGGATGCGTTGTTTGCCGGACGACAGGAGGTGGCCTAATGCAGCAGCAGGATTTATTTAGTGTGCCGTGTGAAATCGAGCATGAAAATGTACAGCTTGGCAGCGTGCAGGACACGCTTAGCCGTTGGCTTGATAGCAAAACCATTCGGCCTTTGGATTATGCGTTTGCCGAGTTTTGCTGGCAGTTGGATCCAGCGGCTACAGAGGCGGTGTTATTCGCCGCCTTGCTCAGCCGTATGCTGGCTGACGGGCATATTTGTTTGGATTTTTCGCTATCCAGCGCGCAATTAGAAACGCTGTTTGCCGAGCAGGATGAACGCCTGTTAATCAGAGCGCTGCTTGCTGAGTTGGATTTTGAGCATTTAGCCAGCGCGGGCTTTGTCACTCGCGAGCCGAACGCTCACGCCGCGCCCTTGGTGTTGCAAGGCAGCCGCCTGTATTTATACCGCTACTGGAATTACGAAACCGAGGTGGCGCAGTTTTTAAGCCAGCGATTACGACAACCCTGTGCAGTGGGCGAGGGCTTTGTTCAGCAGTTAAACAACCTATTTCCCGCTGGCACTACAAACAGCACTGATTGGCAAAAAGTGGCCTGCGCTATGGCCGCGACCGGCAATTTTACTCTTATCACCGGCGGTCCCGGC
The DNA here is from genome assembly GCF_030362935.1 of Thiopseudomonas acetoxidans. Classification (NCBI taxonomy): domain Bacteria; kingdom Pseudomonadati; phylum Pseudomonadota; class Gammaproteobacteria; order Pseudomonadales; family Pseudomonadaceae; genus Thiopseudomonas; species Thiopseudomonas acetoxidans. Next base: position 120,562 of record NZ_JAUCDY010000007.1, on the reverse strand, counting down.
ACGGGTAAAACCACCACCGTGGTGCGTTTGCTGGCGCTGTTGCAAGAGCAAGCCATGCGTGAGCAGCAACGACCCCTGTATGTGCGTCTCGCCGCGCCTACGGGTAAGGCCGCCGCCCGTTTAACCGAGTCGATTAGCCAGCAAATTGCTGCTTTGCCCGTCACGGAAGCGATTCGTGACAGCATTCCGGCGCAGGTCAGCACCTTGCACCGGTTACTGGGCAGCTTGCCGCATACGCGTGATTTTAAGCATCATCGGCAAAACCCCTTATTGCTGGATGTGCTGGTGGTGGACGAAGCCTCGATGATTGATTTGGACATGATGCACAGTCTGTTGCAGGCGTTACCTGAGCATGCGCGGTTGATTTTGCTCGGTGATAAAGATCAGTTGGCTTCAGTGGAAGCCGGTTCGGTGTTGGGTGAGCTGTGTTTGCATGCTGAGCAGGGGCTTTATACCGAGCAAACACGGGCTGAGCTGGCCGCACTCTGTGGGATGCCGGTGAGTCATCCGCAATTACAACCCGGTGATGCGCGGCATACGATTGAACAGCGCACGGTGATGCTGCGCGACTCAAGGCGTTTTGCGGGGGATTCAGGCATCGGGCGACTGGCAGCTGCGGTGAATCAAATGGATGTGCGCCAAGCGCAAGAATTGTTACAAACGCCCAGCGCAGAGTTAGCGTATCTGCAGTTAACCAGTGCAGTCGCCGCGCCGCTAAAAGAGTTGATCATCTCTGGGTATCAGGCTTATGTGCACATCTTGCAACAGGAACGTCCAGCCAAAACGGCTGAGCTGGACGAGTATCAAGAGTGGGCCGCGCGCATGCTGCGCACCTTTGATGAGTTTCGTCTGCTCTGCGCGGTGCGCGCCGGTGATTTTGGCGTGCAGGCGATTAACCGTTTGGCCGAAACCGTACTGCGTAACGCTTTCGCGTTAGATGAAGGCGCTTGGTATGAAGGACGCCCGGTAATAATCACCCGCAATAACTATGGGCTAGGCTTGATGAATGGTGATATTGGTATCGCCGTTAAAGTTCCGGACGGCAGTGGTGACACAGCGCTGCGCGTTGTTTTTTCCCAAGCTGAAGGGGAGTCGCAGGTACGCTTTGTCTTGCCGAGCCGTTTAACCGAGGTTGAAACGGTGTTCGCCATGACGGTACACAAATCCCAAGGCTCCGAGTTTAACCATGCGGCGGTGCTGATTCCTGAGCGTGACAATCCCGTTTTAAGTAAAGAGTTGCTCTATACCGGCATTACGCGCGCCAAGCACAGGCTGAGTTTGCTGGAGGCGGGCAGGGGTGTGTTTGCTCAAGCGGTGAAGACAAAAGTCAGCAGAAACAGCGGGTTGCGTAGCGCTTTGGCTGTTGTAAGCGGTGCGGGAGGGTAGATTGCCGGAAAGTCCCAATCGCGCAAAGGTTGCGCTCCTACCAATGGGGTGCATTCCACATCGCGCAAAAGTTGTGTCCAACAAATGGGTATATCGAGCGAAGCAATGAGTTGCTTACAAAGAGTCTTAAGTTAAGCCTGAGGCCTGTGCTGCGCTATTTGCATTTTTCCGCAGTTCTTTTTGTAAAAATAGCTCAACCGGCACAAAGGCGAAGGGAATAAAGGCGGCTAAGAGCATTAATAGCCAGATACCCAACGACCAGCTTTGTTTGTAGGCTGCAAGAAGTGACAGCACCAGATATAAAATAAACAGCGCACCGTGTGTCATGCCTAGTGTGTACACAAATTCCCTACCAATGAAACCAAGTGTTACACACAGAATAAGCAGGTAAGAGATGCCCTCTGTTAGGCTTGTGATTCGGAAAAAATTTAACACCTGAAGCTCCTAATGGCTGGCTGGGTGCGCATCATGCCGGAAGTTGTGACTAACTTATAGTGTCGCGCTGAATCAAGCACACAATAACCCCCTGCTAAACGCTGCAAAATACGATTTTGAACTGGGTAAATGTCCATAAGGACCTTGGTAGTATGCTTATATTCTATATTTAGATATACCGTTGTGGTACGGTTTGCCTGTGACGGTTTGTCACGTCAGTATTGAACAGCACTTGTTTTAGTGCGGAGTGCAGTAAAAGCAGATTCGATTGACTGTGAGGTGGGGATGAAAAAGTATCAGTGTATGACTTTGATAGCGGCGGGTTTAAGCCTAGCTATCTCTTCGGCGTCAGCCTTGGAGGGCGATGCGCAGGCCGGCAAAGAAGCTACTGTTATGTGCGTTGCTTGCCATCAGGGAGATGGTGGAGGGATGAATATACCAAAGGGTGAATCTTGGCCAGCACTTTCCGGTCTTGATGCAGATTATATGTATAAGCAGCTTCAAGATATTAAAAGTGGTGCAAGGGAAAGTGTGACGATGCAGGCTTTTGTTAACACGCTAACAGATAAGCAGATGAGAGATGTGTCTGTTTATTATAGTCAGTTACCTGCTGTAGCTGGTAAGGGCGGAGAAGATGTAACAGAGGAAGAGTTGGCGCATGGTGAGAAACTGGCCATGCAAGGTGATTGGGACCGCTATATCGTCCCTTGCAAAAGCTGCCATGGTCCAAATAACCAAGGGGCAGGCCAGCATTTTCCTGGCATCGCTGGGCAACATGCGGGATACATTTCCGATCAGTTGCACGCATGGAAAAAAGGGAAGCGTCATAACGATCCTCAGCACTTGATGCTAGCGATAGCAGAACGTTTAGACGATAACGATATCCGCGCTGTATCTGCGTGGCTTTCACGTCAGCCAGCACAGTAGTAAGGAGGCTAAGTCAATGAGAAATAGAACGTTTTTATTCGCTCAAGCAATCGCGGGTGCAGTAGCTTTATCAGCCAGTGCTGTTCAGGCGGATATACAATACCCAGTCAATAATCCTCAGCCCAAAGAAGGGCAGTATGTTCACGTGCCGCCTACGATGGAGGATTTGGAGAAAACTGAATTCCATCCAGAGCTTAAGCGCGTAATTCGGCGCGGTTATGACTTGTTTATGAATACGCAACAATTGCGTGGCAAAAACGTCTTTAACAGCATGAACTGCAGTAGTTGTCATATGGGTGAAGGCCGTTTGCCTTTCGCTGGTCCGGTGTGGCCTGCGGCAGTAATCTTACCGAATTACAGACCCAAAAACGATCATGTCAACAACCTAGAAGAGCGCATCGCTGGCTGCTTTAGCTTCTCCATGAATGGTCAGCCGCCGGAGTACGGTAGCGATGATATGATTGCCTTGGCTGCTTACCATCAGTGGTTAGCCAAGGGTGTGCCTATCTATTCATCAGGCAAAAATATGTATGGTCGTGGTTATCCAAAACTGGCTGAGCCTGAGCAGAAAATGGATTACCAGCGTGGCAAAAAAGTGTATGAAGAAAACTGCATGATTTGCCACTCTAGCGACGGTTCAGGTCTGGTGCAAAATGGTAAGGAAATTTTCCCGGCAGTGTGGGGCGATCGTTCCTACAACTGGGGTGCGGGTATCACGCGTCACTTTACCTTGTCATCCTTTGTGAAGCACAACATGCCACTAGGTCAACCTAATACACTGACCGATCAGCAGGCTTGGGATGTGGCCTATTACATTAATAGCCATGAGCGTCCGCAAGAACCGCGCTATACCGGTGATGTGAAGGAAACTAGAGAAAAATATCTGGATACCTTCCATGTGCACACCAATTACGGATTGAAGGTTGAAGGCCGTTTGTTGGGTGATCATAAGAATACGGGCGAGAAAGACTTCTTAAAACCCGATGTTCTGCGTCCACGCACCTATACCGCCGATTAAGCAGGTTGCAGTAATACAAAAAATGGACTCACACGAGTCCATTTTTTTTGTCGTACCCATCAGGTTTAAAGCGAATCACCCGCCTGTAAACAATCTGTGCGTTTGTGCGTATATCTAGCTATAATCCCCCATTTATTCATTTGCTGGATTTGGGGTTGCTATGACTAATGATGTTTTAACCTATATGCACGGGTTAGGGCAGGCAGCGCGGGATGCTTCGCGGGTGTTGGCCAGTGCTTCAACTGCACAAAAGAATAATGCTTTGTTAGCTACAGCGCAGGAATTAGAGCAGGCCAGTCAGTCGTTATTGGCAGCCAATGCTAAAGATATGGCTGCTGGGCGTGCGAACGGCTTGGATGATGCCATGCTGGATCGCTTAGAGCTAACGCCTAAGCGTATTGAGGAAATGATTGAAGGCTTGCGTCAAGTGGCGGCCCTTCCTGACCCCATTGGCGAAATTCAAGATATGCGCTATGTGCCTTCGGGTATTCAGCTGGGCAAAATGCGTGTACCGCTTGGGGTGATTGGTATTATTTATGAGTCACGCCCCAACGTAACGGTTGAAGCAGCTAGCCTGTGCTTAAAGTCTGGTAATGCGACCATTTTACGGGGTGGCTCTGAAGCGATTCATTCTAACCAAGCTATTGCTGAGTGCATTGTTCGCGCTCTGGCGACCACTGGCTTGCCAGCAACAGCTGTACAGGTAGTGGCGACGACAGATCGAGCGGCTGTAGGTGCGTTAATTACCATGCCTGAATTTGTCGATGTGATTGTACCGCGTGGCGGCAAGGGCTTGATTGAGCGTATTTCCCGTGAAGCCAAGGTGCCGGTGATTAAGCATCTTGATGGCGTGTGCCATGTCTATGTCGATGAATTTGCGGACGCAAAAAAAGCGATTCGTGTGGCGGATAACTCCAAAACGCAGCGTTATGCGCCCTGCAACGCCATGGAAACCTTGCTTGTTCACAGCTCGCAAACTGAGTCAGTACTCAAACCTTTGGTGGCGATATTTCAAGAGAAGGGTGTTGAGCTACGCGGTTGTTCACGCTGCTTAGAACACTTTGCCGATGCTATGCAACCGGCCACTGAAGAAGATTGGCACGCAGAATACAATGCACCAATCTTGGCGGTTAAAATTTTGGATTCGCTGGATGAGGCGATTAACCACATTAATACATACAGCTCGCAGCACACCGACAGCATTATTACGGAAAACTATACCCACTCACGTACCTTCTTGACTCGGGTGGATTCCAGCTCGGTGATGATCAACGCTTCAACCCGCTTTGCCGATGGTTTTGAATACGGTTTGGGCGCTGAAATAGGTATTTCTACGGACAAACTACACGCCCGTGGTCCGGTGGGTTTGTTGGGTTTGACGAGTGAGAAATACATAGTCTTTGGTGACGGGCACATACGTGGCTAAACGCGTTGCTGTTTTTGGTGGCACCTTTGATCCGGTTCATATAGGGCATTTGCGCAGTGCGCTGGAGGTGGCGCAGGCGCTCAAGCTGGATGCGGTACGCCTTGTTCCCAATGCGCTGCCACCGCACCGTGCTGCACCTAATGTCAGTGCACAGCAGCGTTTGCAGATGGTGGAGCTAGCGATTGCCAATGAGCCTTTGTTAACTGTGGATGCGCGTGAACTTAAACGTGATAAGCCTTCTTGGACCATAGATACACTTATATCAGTACGCCAAGAGTTGGCACCGCACGATCAGTTGTTTTTTGTGCTTGGTTGGGATGCTTTTTGTGGTTTATCTAGCTGGCATCGTTGGGATGAATTGTTAGAACACTGCCATCTGTTGGTATTGCAGCGCCCTGATATGCAACTGCAAGCACCAGCGGCTGTGCATGCGTTGATTGACAACAAAGTAGCTACTGATTGGCAGGAGATAACGAGTCCAGCCGGTTCGGTAGTTTTTTTACAGCAAACACCCTTGGCCGTTTCTGCAACGCAGATTAGAGCGCTGTTAAGCGAAGGCGAAAACATACGTTACTTAGTGCCGGATGCGGTTTTAGAATTTATACAAACACAGGGCTTATATCGGCCTGTTTAACTGAGGTTAGAAATTGAATGTTGCTTAATGAACAAGTAGTAGCTCTGGTAATTGAAGCGCTGGATGACGGTAAAGCCAAAAATATTTTGGATATTGATGTGCGCGGCAAAACCAGCGTCACTGATTTTATGGTGATTGCTTCGGGCACGTCGGCGCGTCATGTTAAAGGACTTGCTAATGCTGTTTTGGTCAAGGCCAAAGAGCAAGGCTGCAAACCTTTGGGCAGTGAAGGGTTAGACAATGGTGAGTGGGCGCTGATTGATTTGGGTGATGTGGTGGTGCATATCATGCAAGAAGAAGTACGCGAGTTTTATGACTTAGAAAAGCTTTGGCAGGGTGCTGAACAAAGCCGTATAGAGCAGGGTACTGTGCAGAGAGATTAAAGAGTGCGTGTTCGTTTAATCACTGTAGGCAGTAAAATGCCGCGCTGGGTGGAGGAGGGCTGGCACGCTTATGCTAAGCGTATGCCGCCCGAGCTACAGCTTGAATTGGTTGAAATACCCCTATCCACGCGCAGTAAAAATGCTGATATTGCTCGCCTGATTCGTCAGGAGGGTGATCTGATGCTGGCCAAAGTGCAGCCGGGCGAGGCTGTCGTTACCCTAGAGGTGAAGGGTAAGGCTTGGAGTACCGAACAGCTGGCGGTGGAGCTGGATAAGTGGCGCAATGACGCACGCACCGTCAATCTAATGGTGGGCGGACCCGAAGGCTTAGCGCAGCAGGTGATTGAACGTAGTGACCAGAAATGGTCCTTATCAGCGCTGACCTTGCCCCATCCTTTGGTGCGTATTTTGGTGGGCGAACAAATCTACCGTGCTTGGACTGTGTTAAGCGGTCATCCCTATCATAAGTAAATAGAGCTTACTTTTATGTCATCACCTATTCGATTAAAAGATCATGCGCGCGACAAACGTTTGATCCATTCTCGTTTAATGATGACTGGCGTGTTCATTTTATTGCTATCGATGGTGTTGGTAGCGCGCATGTATTACTTGCAGGTTGTGCAGTATGAGCACCACTCCACTTTGGCTGAAAACAACCGCATTCATGTGCAGCCTTTGCCGCCCACGCGCGGTTTAATCTACGATCGCACTGGTGTCATTTTAGCGGAAAATCGACCCAGCTTTAGTTTGACCATCACCAAAGAGCGTGCCGGCGAGTGGCAAGATGTACTGCAAAAGATTGTCGAGGTTTTGCAGCTCGATGAAGAAAACCTCATGTTGTTTGAAGAGCGGGTTGCACAGGCGCGACGTCCTTTTGAGCCGGTACCTATTTTATTTGAATTATCAGAAGAGCAGATCGCACTTATCGCGATCAATCAGTTCCGTTTGCCCGGGGTTGAGGTAGCTGCGCATCTGGTGCGTCACTACCCCAAGGGTAAAAGCTTTGCTCACTCGGTGGGTTATGTCGGTCGTATTAACGAAGATGAGCTAAAAAAACTCGATAAAGTACGGTACAGCGGCACGCACCATATCGGCAAAACAGGCGTTGAGCGGTTTTACGAAGATGAGCTACACGGCGAAGTGGGCTACGAGGAAGTGGAAACGAATGCCCGTGGACGCGTCTTGCGCGTACTGAAACGTAACGAAGCTCAATCCGGTAAGGATATTTATTTAACGCTGGATTATGAATTACAGCAGGTAGCCAAAAGAGCGCTAGCAGGGCGGCGTGGCGCGGTGGTTGCTTTAGTGCCTGATACGGGTGAGATTCTAGCTATGGTCAGTGAGCCAAGCTTTGATCCCAATCTGTTTGTTACAGGGATTAGTTTTAAAGCCTATGGCGAGCTAAGGGACTCAATCGATCAGCCTTTGTTTAATCGGGTTTTACGCGGTCTGTATCCGCCTGGATCAACCATTAAACCCATGGTGGCTGTTGCAGGTCTGGATACAGGAGTGATAACACCGAGCAGCAAGGTGTTTGATCCAGGGTTTTATCAACTACCCAACAATACCCACAAGTACCGCAACTGGAACCGTCTTGGCGATGGTTGGGTGGATCTTGATTTAGCTATAGCACGTTCCAATGATACGTACTTCTATGATCTGGCTTATAAGCTAGGTATCGATAATTTACACAAATACATGGACAGCTTTGGTTTTGGTCAGCGGGTAGCCTTGGATGTGTTTGGGGAAAGTGCCGGCCTGATGCCTTCCAGAGATTGGAAGCGTGCGCGCTATCGTCAGCCTTGGTATCCAGGTGAAACTTTAATTCTGGGTATTGGTCAGGGCTATATGCAATCTACGCCGCTGCAGTTGGCGCATGCGACTGGTTTAATGGCCACTCGTGGTAAGTGGGTACGTCCGCATTTGGCTAAAACAGTAGGTGGCGTGCCCGTGACTGATGAATCCCCACACCCGGATATTAAGTTATCTAACAGTAAGTATTGGGAGTCGGTGCGTGACGGTATGGAAAGCGTGATGCATGGAGCCAGAGGTACAGCGAGAAAAGTGGGTGAAGGCTCGCCATACAGAATCGCAGGGAAAAGCGGTACAGCACAAGTGGTTGCCATTAAACAGGGCGAAAAATACGACCGTGATAAGGTGCAAGAGCGCCACCGTGACCATGCTTTATTTATTGCCTACGCTCCCGTAGAGAACCCGCAAATAGCTGTTGCTGTAATGGTGGAGAACGGTGAGTCTGGCTCAGGTGTAGCAGCGCCGGTAGCAAAAATGGTATTGGATGGCTGGCTGCTTGGCCCAACGGCTGATGAAGACATTGAGCCACAGACTCAGGAAACAGAATAATGCAGAAGAAATTCGATGCTTTGCTTGATAGCGGTGATGTGACGCGTCGTCGAGTTTCTTTGTTGCAGCGGGTGCATTTAGATGGTTGGTTATTGCTGTTAATTTTGCTGATTAGTAGCGTGGGGTTTTTTATTCTGTATTCCGCGGGCAGTAAAAGTGAAGCTTTGCTGATTAAGCAGGCAAGCTCTTTTGCAGTGGGTTTATTTGTCATGGCTGTTATCGCTCAGCTAGAACCAAGGCTGATGGCGCGTTGGGCAGCAGGATTATACATAATTGGTTTTGGCCTGTTGGTTGTGGTTGAGGTGATGGGGCATAACGCCATGGGGGCGACCCGCTGGATAAATATTCCAGGCGTCATGCGTTTTCAACCCTCAGAATTAATGAAATTATTTATGCCGCTCGCTGTCGCATGGTATTTAGTGCGTCATAATCTGCCGCCGACTTTTAAACACATCGTGGTCAGTTTGTTGTTGATTGTGCTGCCCTGTGCGCTTATTGCACGCCAGCCCGATTTGGGTACATCCTTGTTGGTAGCGACTTCGGGCTTGTTTGTGTTGTTTTTAAGCGGCTTGCGTTGGCGTTGGATTATTGCTGCCATAGCGGCGGCTGTGCCAGCAGGTATAGTGACCTGGCTGTTTTTTTTGCGCAGTTATCAGCGTCAGCGTGTTATGACCTTTTTAAGTCCAGAGAGCGATCCGCTGGGCAGTGGCTGGAATATTATTCAGTCTAAAGCCGCTATAGGTTCTGGCGGTACTACGGGTAAAGGTTGGTTGGCAGGAACCCAGTCGCATTTGGATTTTTTACCTGAAAGCCATACTGACTTTATTATTGCGGTACTCGCTGAAGAGTTTGGTTTGGTGGGTGTGTGCCTGCTTTTACTCTGTTATTTATTGCTGATTGCGCGTGCGTTTATTATTACTTTGCAGGCACAAACAGTCTTTAATAAGCTGTTGGCGGGCTCTATTACACTGACATTTTTCATCTATGTTTTTGTTAACATAGGCATGGTTAGCGGGCTGCTACCCGTGGTGGGAGTGCCCCTGCCCTTCATTAGTTTTGGCGGAACATCCTTGGTAACACTGCTGTCAGGTTTTGGTATTTTGATGGCGATTCATACACATAGAAAATGGATTTCTTATGCGTAAATCTAGCTTTTATGGAAGGTGATTGTGATTAAGAAAACTCTATCTGCTTTGTTGTTAAGCTGTGGGCTGTCTACAGCTATGGCGCAAAACTATACTGAACAAGCTCAAGTACAGGATTTTATTGAAGAAATGGTGCTTGAATATGGCTTTTCAGCCGAATATTTACAGCAGGTTTTAGGTCAAGCAAAAAAGCAACAGAGTATTTTAGATGCGATTTCGCGCCCGGCCGAGCGGGTGAAGCCTTGGAAAGAATATAGACCCATTTTTTTAACCCAGCAACGCCTTGATAAAGGTCTAGCGTTTTGGCGCGAACATGAGCAAGCACTGGCGCAAGCAGAGCGAGAATATGGCGTTCCGGCAGAGTTTATCGTGGCTATTATAGGTGTGGAAACCATGTACGGTGGCAATACCGGTCGTTATCGCGTACTGGATGCGTTATCGACATTGAGCTTTGATTACCCACCGCGCGCGCCTTTTTTTCGTTCACAGTTAAGAGAGTTTTTGTTGCTGGTACGCGAAGAACTGTTTGAGCCAACCGAGTTAACAGGCTCTTATGCAGGTGCAATGGGTTTGCCGCAGTTTATGCCGGGAAGTTTTCGTGCGTATGCGGTAGATTTTAATCAGGACGGTAAAATAAATATTTGGACTGATGCTGAGGATGCTATTGGCAGCGTGGCTAATTATTTTATTAAGCATGGCTGGCAGCCTGAGCAGGACGTTGCTGTACAGGCACAGTTAAATAGCCAGGCAGCGGAGCAGGGTTTAACAGGTTCTTTGACGCCTAAGCATAGTTTTAAAGAACTAGCAGCCATGGGATGGAGCACAGAGCAAACGGTCAATGATGATGCTATGGTGACGGCCTTTAAATTGGCCGCAGAGCAGGGTGATGAGTATTGGTTGGGGTTAACAAACTTCCAAACTATTACCAAGTATAACCGCAGTGAAATGTACGCCATGGCAGTAACACAGTTGGCACACGAACTTGCACAGCAGTATCGGGATTAAGCGTAATGAGAAAACCAATATCTAAGTTTTGCTGGCTGCTAGCCATAGCAGTGTCTATCTCAGGCTGCCAAAACAGAGGCAAGATGGTCAGTCAGCCAGAAGCATCTATGCCTGCTGCGACTCAAACCATTAAGCGTACGGCAAAAGATGGTGCGCCCTGGTGGGATAAAGATGTGTCCAGCATACCTGACGCCGTACCAACGCCTCATTATGGTCCTTATAAAGCAGCACCCTATGCGGTTTTAGGTAAAAAATATTACCCTATACAGGATGCAAGCCAGTACCAAGAAACGGGCTTGGCGTCTTGGTACGGTACCAAGTTTCATGGGCAAGACACCGCCAATGGTGAAAAATACGATCTGTACGGCATGACCGCAGCGCACAAGACGTTGCCCTTGCCCAGCTATGTGCAAGTAACCAACTTGGATAATGGCGAAAAAGTAGTGTTGCGTGTTAACGACCGCGGCCCTTTTTATGCGGATCGCATTATTGACCTTTCTTTTGCAGCTGCGAAAAAGCTGGGTTTTGCCGAAAAAGGCGTGGCTAGAGTAAAAGTAGAAGGAATTAATCCTGAACAGTGGTGGGCACAGCAGGGCAAGCAAACGCCGGTGATGGGTACTTATCAAGCTTCGAATACACTTAAGCAAGACGCTGAGGAACAGTATGAGCCACCATTGGCACAGCATGCGGGCGCTGTATTGCCGTTACAGATACAGCAGCAAGCCACGCACAATATCACCACGGGTCTGTATCTGCAGGCGGGTGCTTTTGCGAATCCGGATGCGGCGCAGCTGTTACGTGATAAGCTGACAGATATGACGCAAAGCACGGTATTTGTGAGCTCCGTGGTCATTGAAGAGCAGGTTCTGCACCGCGTGCGTATCGGACCCATTGCATCACGCGACGACGCTGAACTCTTACAGCAGCGAATCCGGGAAGCTAACTTAGCAACCCCGTCTCTAGTTTTTAATAATTAGTCTGCACAACGAATCACATTGATTTGGCTGGAATTGGAATAAAAATGAAACTCAAAAAACGTGTTTATAAACTACTTTGTTTAGCCTTGCTTACCCTTACAAGTCATGCATATGCCGCCCAGCCGGTAATTCCAAGCATGCCTACGTTAGCTGCTAAATCCTATGTGCTCATGGATGCTGAAACAGGGAAAATACTGGTTGAGCATAATGGGCAAGAAGAATTGCCGCCAGCTAGTTTGACTAAACTGATGACGGCCTATATCGCTACTAAAGAAATACAAAACGGTCAAATTGCTGAAGATGACCTCGTAACTATTAGCGAGAAAGCTTGGCGCACAGGCGGTTCACGCATGTTTATTGAGGTGGGTAAACAGGTTTCGGTAATTGACCTGCTTCGTGGTGTAATTATTCAGTCCGGTAATGATGCTAGCGTGGCGTTGGCTGAATACATTGCCGGCAGTGAAGAATCCTTTGCCAGCATGATGAATGCCACCGCCAAAAACCTTGGCTTAACCAATACGCACTTTTTAAATGCGACAGGTTTGCCGATGGAGAATCATTATTCGTCAGCTATAGATATGGCTAAATTGGCGCGGGCGATTATCTATGATGAGCCTGAGCATTATGCAATCTACGCACAAAAAGAATTTATTTTTAATGATATTAAGCAGCAAAACAGAAACCTATTGCTCTGGCGCGATAGCACCGTAGACGGCTTAAAAACGGGTCATACGGATGAAGCGGGTTACTGTTTAGTCGCGTCTGCAGTGCGTGATGACATGCGTTTAATTTCAGTGGTTTTTGGAACCAAGAACGAAGCCAGTCGTGCTGCAGAAACACAGAAATTATTAACCTACGGCTTTAGATTTTTTGAAAACAGAACCTTTTATCCTAAAGGTACGGCGTTAGCCAGTCCGGTTGTTTGGAAGGGCAGCAAAAATCAAATTGACGTAGGTCTAGTTAAAGACCTCACTCTGACAGTTCCGCGCGGTCAAGCGCAAAAATTGACAGCAGAAGCCGTGTTAGATAAGGGAATCGTTGCCCCGGTAGAAAAGGGTACACGCCTGGGCATTGTTGAAGTGCGTTTAAGTGGTGAGTTATTGCATAGCGCTGATTTGGTTGCCCTAGAAACTGTAGAGCAGGGTGGTTTCTTTAAACGTATATGGGACAGTGTACGTTTGTTTTTTTATAATTTATTTAATTAATTTAAGCCCAGGGTGCGTGAGTCAAGCGTGCCTAGGATTACATGGTTAGCGGTCAAATTATGAGCAAAGTAGAACCCCAGCCCCCCAAAATAGAGTTTCCTTGTGCAGACTATCCAATAAAAATTATTGGTGATAACTGCGATAAATTTATTGATACGGTAGTGGGCATCGTTTGCCAACACTGCCCTGATTTTGAGCAGCAGGTAGAACAGCACTTAAGCAGCAATGGTCGCTTTATCTCGGTACGGGTATGTATTACCGCTCACGGTGAAGAACATCTAAGCAAGCTTAATGAAGCGTTACGCGAGACTGGCATGGTACGCATGGTGCTTTAATGCCCAGACATATCCAGCTACGCAATCTAGGTATGGTTCCTTATGAACCTGTTTGGCATGCGATGCAGCATTTTACCGATACACGTGACGAGCAGAACCTGGATGAAATCTGGTTACTGGAGCACCCCGCTGTTTTTACGCAGGGGCAGGCTGGCAAGGCTGAACATTTGCTGATGCCCGGCGATATTCCAGTGGTACAGGTGGATCGTGGCGGGCAGGTGACCTATCACGGTCCTGGCCAGTTGGTAGCCTATGTGTTAATTGATGTACGCCGCGCGCAAATGGGCGTGCGCGAGCTAGTGTCTAAACTAGAAACTACTTTGGTCAAGCTGCTAGCTGGTTACGGTATTGAGGCGTATGCCAAACCTGACGCACCGGGTGTGTATGTGGGTCAGGCGAAAATTGCATCGCTGGGTTTGCGTATCCGTAGAGGCTGTTCTTTCCATGGCTTAGCACTGAATGTGGACATGGATTTACAGCCTTTCCAGCGCATTAATCCCTGTGGTTATCAAGGCTTGGCTATGACCCAGATGGCCGCGCTCGTACAAACACCTGTTAATCTAATTGAGGTCGGGCAACAGCTAAGCACTATCCTTAGCGCAGAGCTTGGCTACCAACACATTATCCCGCAAAACGGTGGCATCGAATTATGAATAAGCAAACCCAAGCTGCAGCGCAAAAATCGCGTCCTGTTGAAACTGGAGTAAAACTACGTGGTGCTGAAAAGCTGGCACGTATTCCGATCAAAGTGATTCCAACGGATGATGTGCTGCGTAAACCTGATTGGATTAGGGTTAAAGTGCCGGTTTCGCCTGCAGTTGAGGGTATTAAACAAACGCTACGCCAGCACAAATTGCACAGCGTATGTGAAGAAGCCTCCTGTCCAAACTTGGGTGAGTGTTTCTCTAGCGGTACAGCTACCTTTATGATTATGGGTGATATCTGCACCCGCCGTTGCCCGTTTTGCGACGTGGGCCATGGCCGTCCCAATGCATTGGATGCGAATGAGCCGCATAACCTCGCCAAAGCCATTGCGGATATGGGCTTGAACTATGTGGTGATTACTTCGGTTGACCGCGATGATTTGCGTGATGGCGGGGCGCAGCATTTTGCTGATTGTGTACGCGAAATACGGGCGTTGTCACCGAATATTCAGATTGAAACTCTGGTGCCGGACTACCGTGGGCGTGAAGAAGTGGCGTTGGCAATTACAGCCCAGACTCCTCCGGATGTGTTTAACCACAACCTAGAAACCGTGCCGCGTTTGTACCGTGCAGCTCGTCCAGGTTCAGACTTTGAGGGTTCATTGGATTTGCTGGAGCGTTTTAAGCAGACAACACCCCAAGTGCCAACCAAGTCGGGCTTAATGCTAGGACTGGGAGAAACTGACGAGGAAGTGATCGAGGTGATGCAGCGTATGCGTGAGCATCAGATTGATATGCTGACCTTGGGGCAGTATTTACAACCTTCACGGGATCATATGCCGGTACAGCGCTATGTGCACCCAGATACCTTTGCGTGGTTTGCGGAGGAAGGCCTGAAAATGGGCTTTAAGAATGTGGCGTCGGGCCCTTTGGTGCGCTCGTCTTACCATGCAGATCAACAATCGCAAGAAGTTTTGTGAATCCTGTGTTAGGCCGCCTATATAGACTAAACCGCCTGTTGCTCATTTAAAATCTTGACAGTGATTACGTTTAAAACGTATGTTTGATTTTTATTGTTTTTGAGTATAGACATGGCTCAGTTAGACACAGTTGAACGTATTTTAGATGCAGCGGAAACATTGTTTGCGGAAAAAGGATTTGCGGAGACCTCACTACGCCTTATAACCAGTAAGGCTCAGGTTAATTTGGCTGCGGTGAATTATCATTTTGGTTCGAAGAAATCGCTGATTCAGGCGGTTTTTTCGCGCTTTCTAGAACCCTTCTGCGCCAACCTGGATGCTGAGCTGGATCGCTTAGAGGCCAGCCAGCGACAGCCAGAAACCCTAGAGTCTTTGCTAGAGTTGCTGTTGGAGCAAACCCTCAAACTAGAGCCGCGTAACCGCAGTGACTTGTCGGTCTTTATGCGCTTGGTGGGCTTATCTTTTAGTCAAAGTCAGGGGCATTTACGGCGCTATTTAGACGAAAAATACGGCAAGGTTTTTCGCCGTTATGTGGCTTTATTGCATAAAGCAGCGCCGCAAATGTCACCCCTAGAGCTGTTCTGGCGTCTACATTTCATGATCGGCGCAGTGTCCTTTAGCATGTCAGGTATTAAAGCCTTGCGTGCCATGGCCGAAACTGATTTTCATGTTAAAACCTCAACTGAGCAAATTATGCGCATGATGGTGCCATTTTTGGCTGCTGGAATGCAGGCGCCTAGCGCCAAACAAGCTTTAGAAGACGTACAACCTATTGCACTGGAGATGTAAGATTAGTGAAGCTGTATAGAAGCCACATTGATGCATTATATGTTTCTATTGCGCAACAACGCATGACTGCTTATGCGGGCGAAGAACTGATTCAAACCTATAGTATTTCTACGGCTCTGGCCGGCGCCGGTGAGCAAAAAAACTCTGGCTGTACACCGCGTGGCAAACACTATGTGCGCGCTAAAATTGGCGCGGATATGCCTCTGGGTGCGGTCTTTAGCGGACGACGCTGGACGGGCGAGATTTGCACGCCTGAACTGCAGGAGCAACACCCTGAGCGGGATTGGATTCTAACGCGCATCCTTTGGTTGAGCGGTTGTGAGCTGGGTAAAAACAGACTAGGCGAAGTAGATACCTTTGCGCGTTATATTTATATTCACGGCACGCCAGATACGCACTTGCTAGGACAGCCCGTATCACATGGCTGTATCCGCATGGAAAACCAAGAGTTGGCTGAGCTATTTAATCAGGTGAGCGTTGGTACTTTAGTGCACATTAATGAGAAGTGATTGTTTTGATGAGTATTTTTTATAAGGAAGAAGTTTTATGCAAGGCTCATTAATGTTGGATTTGCAGGGCACTTGGTTAACTGCCCACGAGCGCGCTATTTTGCGTCAGCCAGAGGTGTGCGGTGTGATTCTTTTTGCGCGTAACGTCGAGCATCCGGAACAGGTCGCAGAACTGTGTCGCAGCATTAAAGCGGTACGTAATGATTTGTTAATTTCTGTTGACCAAGAGGGCGGCCGCGTGAGGCGTTTGCGCCGTGGCTTTAGCGCTTTGCCTTCTATGCAAGCTATCGCCCAGAGCAGTGAGCCGCAAAAAAATGCTCAGCTTTGTGGTTGGCTAATGGCTGCAGAGGTATTGGCTGTTGGTATTGATTTTAGTTTTGCACCCGTGCTGGATCTGGACTATGGCCATAATACCGTGATTGGCAACCGCTCTTTTGGCGCGCAAGTGGCACAGGTGACGAGTCTAGCCCGCGCCTTTATGCAGGGCATGGCTAAGGCAGGCATGGCCAACGTGGGCAAGCATTTCCCAGGGCATGGTTGGGTCGAGGCGGACTCTCACTTTGCCGTGCCGATTGATAGACGCAGTTTGAGCGCTATAGAGAAAACAGATCTTAGGGTTTTTGCTGAATTGGCGCAAGAAATGACAGCCGTTATGCCTGCTCATGTTATTTATTCTGAGATAGATGAATTGCCAGCAGGTTTTTCCAGTTTTTGGCTACAGCAAGTATTGCGTGAGCAACTGGGTTTTACGGGTTTGATTTTTAGTGATGATCTTTGTATGGCGGGTGCTCATGTGGTGGGTGATATGGCCGCGCGTACCTTGGCAGCAATCAGTGCAGGTTGTGATATTGCACTGGTGTGCAATGATCCTGCTGCTGCCGAGCAAGCCTTGGTGACGATGCAAACAGAGAAAATCCAACCCTGTGCACACACCTCTATAATGCTTGGTAAAAACAGATTACAAAAAGAGTTTCAGTCTCAGCCAGAATTTCAATTAGCGCGCCGAGCGATAAGCTTATTGGCCGCGCAGTAGGGGATTTTATGTCTAAATTTGCAATTATTGGTGGTACCGGATTAACCCAGCTTGAGGGTTTAACCATTCGCAATGCGGAAATGCTTGACACGCCTTATGGCGCTACGTCTTCGGCAGTTTTGCATGGTATGTATGCCGGACGTGAGGTGTTGTTTTTAGCCCGTCATGGTCACCCGCATCGCATTGCTCCGCACCAGGTCAACTACCGCGCCAACCTCTGGGCTTTGCGCCATGCTGGAGCGGATAAGGTTATTTCAGTCAACGCCGTCGGCTCCATTGCCAGCGATTTAGAAACAGGACATTTTTGCGTTCCCGATCAAATCATTGATTACACTTGGGGGCGTGAACACACGCTATTTGAAGGTGATTTGCAGCATGTTACCCACGTGGATTTTAGCTATCCATACGATGCCAACCTGCGTAAGCGGTTAAGTGCGGCGATAGCCGTGCATGGGTATTCCTGTAAGTACCATGGGGTGTATGGCTGTACTCAAGGGCCGCGTCTGGAAACCGTAGCGGAAATTAAGCGCATGGAACGTGATGGCTGCGATATTGTAGGTATGACCGGCATGCCCGAAGCGGCTTTAGCGCGTGAGCTTGGTCTTAGCTATGCCAGCCTCGCTTTGGTGGTGAATCCTGCCGCGGGTAAGTCAGATGGAGTGATTACCATGGCGCAAATCGATGCGGCGATTAAAACAGGCATGGATAAGGTGAAATCCATCTTGGCACGCGTGTTGACGGCCTAGGCTGTTTTGTTCAGTTGCTATGCAAGGGTTCCGCTGCTTGAACCCCTGCAATAGTAATAAAGCCATGGGCAAATCGTACCCATTGGCCGCTGATAATACTTTGGCTGGGCCAGTGGCTAGAGAGTTCTTTTAATAGACGAATTTTAAAGATTCCGTCATCGTTGAGACTGATGACTTCTGCATCCAAAAAACCAAAGTAACGCTGGGTGAGTGGGTTAAGCGTTTTAAACAGGCTTTCCTTAGCGGAAAAAATACAGGTTAAAAATTCCGCAAACGTCCAGAGATTGACGGATTCAAACAAGTCCAACTCCGATTGTCTAAGCACTGCTTTGTGCAGGCGCTCAGCGCGAGTGCTTGCTATGCAGCGCTCAATATCCAAACCTAATGCCAACCAATCTTGCTGCCGCGATACCACTGCAGCGGCCCAGCCGTGACTATGGCTGATTGAACCACATAAACCTTGTGGCCAGTCAGGCTGTCCTGTATCTGGATGGCGTGCAGGAACAATAGGGCTGGCAATAATTTGGTTCAGTGCGTGTTGCGCACAGTAACGCCCCGCAACAAACTCAGCTTGGCGTTTATTGGTGGCCTTAAGTGGGGGCAGGGCCAGTTTTTCAAAATCTGTACTGCTGACCAACCCAGCATTAAAGTTAGACGAGGCAAACGCGCAACCTGACCATGGATTGTTAAAGGGCCAGTCCTGATTAATCTGGGTAATAAAGGGAGTTTTGTTTGTTTGCTGAGGTGCTTTTGCGTTAATGGCTTTATCCAATGAGTTGAATTGTGTTATAAGAGTAGTGTTATTTAGAGTGTTTGATTATAAGGTATTAAAGTCATTTTCGGCAACGTAGAGGTCAAGGTGAAATTACAGCAGCTTCGTTATATCTGGGAAGTCTCCCGTAATGGGTTAAATGTATCAGCAACAGCGCAGGTTTTATATACCTCTCAACCAGGCATCAGTAAACAGATTCGCTTGCTGGAAGATGAGCTAGGGGTAGAGATATTTGCCCGCTCCGGCAAGCACCTGTCCCATATCACCGCAGCGGGTCAGCGCATTATTGATACGGCTGGGGAGATATTGCGCCAATGCGAAAGCATTAAGCAGATTGCACAAGAGTTCTCTAACGAGCGTGCCGGTGAACTGACGGTAGCTACGACGCACACACAGGCGCGCTATGCGCTGCCTAAGGTTATAGGTCAGTTTATCCAAGAGTTTCCTGATGTGTCTTTGCATATGAATCAGGGTACACCGGCGCAAATTGCCGAAATGGCTGCTGATGGCTCAGTGGACTTTGCTATTGCCACCGAGGGGCTAGAAGACTTCCCCGAGCTGATTACCATGCCGTGCTATAGCTGGAACCGTTGCGTCGTTGTGCCTAAAGAACACCCGTTGGCACAAGAGAAAAAAATCAGTCTAACCACCTTGGCACAGCATCCCATTGTGACCTATGTCTTTGGTTTTACCGGTCGTTCTAAACTGGATGAGGCGTTTAAGGAACAAGGTCTGGAACCCAAAGTAGTGTTTACGGCGGCTGACTCTGACGTGATTAAAACCTATGTGCGACTGGGCTTAGGCGTGGGCATCGTAGCGCGTATGGCGGTGGATGAGGTTGAAGATAGCGACTTGGTGGTTTTGGATGCCAGTGAGTTGTTTGAGCCGAGTGTGACTAAAATTGCTTTCAGGCGCGGTACTTTTTTACGTGGCTATATGGCCTCGTTTATTGAGCGTTTTGCCCCGCATCTAACCCCAAAGGTGCAATCGCAAGTCATACAGTGCCGCAATCAAGAAGAAATTAATGCTTTGTTTGCTGGAGTGAAATTGCCCAGCTATTAGTAACATTGAGCTGGCTAGGGTTGCTTGCTACTATGCGCGCCTTATTATGGCTGCTGGGCTAGCTATTATTAGTTTAAGGAGAGGTCGGGTAATGGCTGAGTATCGCGAAACACTACACAAGAATTATGGTCAGTACTTTGCAGTGGATAAAATGCTGCATGAAGTGCGCACCGAACACCAACATTTGGTTATTTTTGAAAATGCCTTAATGGGGCGAGTGATGGCGCTTGATGGTGCTATCCAGACCACTGAGGCGGATGAGTTTTTTTACCATGAAATGCTCACCCATACACCTATTTTGGCGCATGGCGCTGCCCGTCGTGTGCTGATTATCGGCGGCGGTGATGGCGGTATGTTGCGCGAAGTGTGTCGTCACGCCAGCGTTGAGCATGTGACCATGGTCGAGATCGATCAAGCGGTGGTGGATATGTGTAAAGAGTATCTGCCCAAGCACTCCAACGGTGCGTTTGATGATCCACGTGTCAACCTAGTGATTGATGACGGTATGAGTTTCGTGGCTAATTGCACTGATACATTTGATGTCATTATTAGTGACTGCCCAGACCCAACAGGCCCTGCAGAAGTGCTGTTCTCGGAAGGGTTTTACGAGGCGTGCCATCGCTGTCTAACCGCTGACGGGATTTTGGTCGCCCAAAACGGTACGCCTTTCTTGCAGTTGGATGAGGTGAAAACCACAGCTAAGCATATTTCATCTTTGTTTGCCGACTGGCATTTTTACCATGCAGCAGTACCGACTTACATTGGTGGGGCGATGACCTTTGCGTGGGCGGCTAAGAATCCGGCGGCACGCCAGCAGCCCTTAGCGGTGTTGCGTCAGCGCTATGCTGAGAGTGGCGTGACCACACGTTATTACAACGCGGATATTCATCAGGCAGCGTTTGCGCTACCGCAGTATGTTTTGCAAGCGATTGGTAAACACAATAACGATTAAAAAAGAGCCTAGCAGCTGTTGCTGACTAGGCTCTTGCGTTGCATTAAAAAGCTCTTAAACACGGTTTAGGAGCTTTTTTGTTTTAAACGGGGAACAACTCGCCAAGCTTCATAGCGAGCATCATATCGCCTTCCGCTGCGAGTCTGCCGCCCATAAAGGCTTGCATACCATCGGTTTCACCGCTGGCAATTTCTTTAAAGGTATCGCTGTCCATAATGAGCGTGACATTTGCATCGGCTGCATCACCCGCCTGTACATTACAGGTTCCGTCTTTTACGATGAGGTGGTAATTTTCGCCATCGGTGATGTTGAGCTGGAAAGTAAGATCAAGGCCAGCAGCAGCGGCAGAGTCGAAGTTTGCGATGTATTTTTCAATAATCTCAGCAGCAGACATGGTTTTTATCCTTATTAGATAATTGATAGAAGGGTAGCGGTGGTCGCTGTTTACAGCTAAAGAGTAGGGTTAAGCAGCTGTGCTGTCAAATAGTTTCATACGCATGTTTGAAATCCTTATGGGTTTGTCAGTTTGCTGTATAATTGAGCAATCGTTTTTACACTAATTATCCGAGCTTTATGGAGGCTTTGTGGACTTTATTCTGGACTATGCAGGATTTTTATTGCGTGCAGTTACCGTAGTTATGGTGGTGGCTATCATCTTAGCTTTCGCGGCCAGCGCAAAAGGCCGCGGCAGAAGCAAAGAAGGCAGTTTGCATGTGAAGTCGCTCAATGAGTTTTATGGTGATCTTAAGCAGCAACTTCAGGCTGAGTTGCTGGATAAGAAACAGTTTAAAGCCGTGAATAAACAAGAGGCTGATAAGGCGAAACACGCGAAGAAACAAAAAACTGAACAGTCGCGTGTCTTTGTGCTGGATTTTGCTGGTGATATAAAAGCTTCAGCGGCGGATAGTTTACGCCACGAAGTGACGGCTTTGCTCTCCATGGCTAAGAAAGACGACGAGGTGGTGCTCAGGCTGGAAAGTACAGGGGGGATGGTGCACAGCTATGGCTTTGCTGCATCGCAGTTGGCGCGGATTCGCCAAGCTGGTATTCCGTTAACTATTTGTGTGGATAAGGTGGCGGCCAGTGGCGGTTATATGATGGCGTGCTTAGGGGATAAAATCCTTAGCGCACCCTTTGCGATTTTGGGGTCAGTGGGTGTGGTAGCGCAGTTGCCCAATATTCATCGACTACTGAAAAAGCATGATATTGACGTGGAAATTCTGACAGCGGGTGAATACAAGCGCACATTAACGGTGCTGGGTGAAAATACCGAGCAAGGTCGTAAAAAGTTTCTAGAGGATTTACAAACCACTCATGATTTATTCAAAGAGTTTGTGGTTGGTTATCGCCCGCAGCTGGATATCAACAAAGTTGCTACAGGTGAGATTTGGCTGGGAACCGATGCGCTAAAGCTTGAGTTGGTGGATCAGTTACAAACCAGTGATGAATATCTGTCTAAGCGAGCGCAAGAAAGTAAAGTTTACGCATTGGAGTACGCATTTCGCAAAAGCATGCAGGAACGTATCGGTCTTGCAGCATTGTTGACCACAGATTCGTTTCTACTACGTTGGTGGGAAAGACTGTTACAGCAAAGGTTTTGGCGTTAGTCTAGACGGATAGTGTGAATTAAATACAGGCATCCATTTGGTTGGGTGCGCTTTCTGGGTAGAACGTGCGATAGAGTCTTCCCAACCTAAACGTATGTGGTGGAGAAAATGATGAGCAGTTATCTAGCGCTATGGGTCACAGAAGAGCCTGAGTTTCAGCAGCAAGTTGTCGAGCGAGCTAAAGAAGAATTGCCACAGGGTGATGTGCTTATTCGAGTCAAATACTCCTCACTGAACTATAAAGATGCACTGTCGGCAATGGGTAATAAAGGGGTCACTAGAAAGTATCCACATACCCCAGGTATTGATGCGGCGGGGGTGGTGGAAAGCTCTAATGTGCCCGAGTTTGCCCAGGGTGATGAGGTTATAGTCACTGGCTACGATTTAGGTATGAATACCTTTGGTGGGTTGGCGCAATATATTCGCGTGCCTGCCGACTGGGTTATCAAGCGACCACAGGGTTTGTCTTTACGTGAGTCGATGATTCTAGGTACGGCTGGCTTGACCGCTGCCTTGTGTGTTGAAAAGCTGGTGCGAGCTGGTTTGCGACCAAGTGATGGTGACGTGCTGGTGACCGGCGCCACAGGAGGTGTAGGCTCGATCGCGATTAAGCTGCTAAGCCAGTTGGGTTACTCCGTGGTCGCAGCAACAGGAAAAGTAGAACAGCAGGCTGATTTTTTAAAACAATTAGGCGCTAGTCAGGTGATTAATCGTGCTGAGCTCTTAGAAGGGGCCGACAAACCCTTGCTGCGTCCAAGATGGGCCGGTGCAGTGGATACAGTCGGTGGCGAGATGATGTTCAATGTGATTAAAGCATTGAATTACGGCGCAAGCATGGCTTGTTGTGGGTTAACTGCTGGAACTGATTTTAAGGGTAATGTTTTCCCATTTATTTTGCGTGGCGTGAACCTCTTAGGCGTTGATTCAGTTGAGTTGCCTATAGTGGTTAAGGCCTCGATGTGGGATAAGTTGTCATTGCAATGGAAAATGGATTTAGAGTCTCTAGTGCAAGAGATTAATCTTAGTGAAGTTGCCGAGGCGATAAAAACCATGCTGGCTGGTCAGCAACGCGGACGTATTTTAGTGCGCGTTGATTAAATTAGAGCAATAAAAAAGGCTGCCGCGGCAGCCTTTTTTGTGCAGTGCTAACTAAATCAGTGGTTATAACGTTGTAACACCAGCGTGGCGTTAGTGCCACCAAAACCGAAGCTGTTACTCATAATGGTATTGAGCGTTACGTTTTCTTGGGTTTTGGTGATTATATTTAAACCCTTAGCCGCTTCATCCATGTCTTCGATATTGACCGAACCGGCAATAAAATTATTTTCCATCATCAGCAACGAGTAAATGGCCTCTTGTACGCCAGTGGCGCCTAAAGAGTGGCCAGACAAACTCTTGGTGGAGCTGATTGCAGGGTTTTTATCGCCAAATACTTCGCGGATAGCGTTAAGTTCTGCTGTATCGCCCACAGGGGTAGAAGTGCCGTGCGTGTTGATGTAGTCAACCGGAGCGTCCACGTTGTTTAGGGCCTGTTGCATGCAGCGTACAGCACCTTCGCCGCTAGGTGCGACCATGTCGTAACCATCGGATGTAGCGCCGTAGCCGACGATCTCAGCATAAATTTTAGCGCCGCGCTTTAAGGCATGCTCAAGTTCTTCAACAACTATCATGCCGCCACCGCCAGCAATGACAAAGCCATCACGCTTACTGCAGTAAGCACGGGAAGCTTTGTCTGGGGTGTCGTTGTATTGAGTGGAGAGCGCGCCCATGGCATCAAACAGGCAGCTTTGGCTCCAATGCTCTTCTTCGCCACCACCGGCAAAAACGACGTCTTGTTTGCCGAGCTGAATTTGCTCAACGGCCTGACCAATACAGTGAGCGCTGGTGGCGCACGCAGAGGAAACAGAGTAGTTAACCCCTTTGATTTTGAAAGGAGTCGCCAGACAGGCTGAAACGGTACTGCCCATGGTGCGAGTGACACGGTAAGGACCGATGCGCTTAACGCCTTTTTCACGTAGGGTGTCGATGGCTTCCATTTGGTTCAAGGTGGAGGCGCCGCCGGAGCCCGCAATCAAACCCGTGCGCGGGTTAGATACCTGCTCTTCAGTTAGGCCGCTATCTTCAATCGCTTGCTGCATGGAAAGATAGGCAAAGGCAGCTGCGTCGCCCATAAAGCGAAGTACTTTGCGATCAATCAATTCGTTTAAATCGATATCTACAGAGCCGGAAACTTGGCTGCGCAAGCCAGCCTCAGCATAGCTTGGGTTAAAACGAATACCAGAGCGACCAGTACGCAAGCTGTCTATAACTGTGTTTTTATCTGTTCCTAAGCAAGAAACAATACCAATACCTGTGATTACTGCACGACGCATACATTCCATCCTTAAAAAGAATCAGTGGAAGTAAATAGGCCGACTCTTAAGCCTTCGGCACTATAGATTTCACGACCATCAACACTCACGGTGCCGTCAGCAATTGCTAGGATTAGTGAGCGGTTAATGGTGCGCTTGATATGAATGTTGTAAGTGACCTTTTTAGCTGTGGGTAGTACTTGACCAAAAAATTTGACGTCCCCCGAGCCTAATGCGCGACCGCGGCCAGGGTTACCTTGCCAGCCTAAGTGAAAACCAACCAATTGCCACATGGCGTCTAGACCAAGACAGCCGGGCATTACTGGGTCACCTTCAAAGTGACAGCCGAAAAACCATAGGTCAGGATTAATATCTAACTCGGCGACAATTTCACCTTTACCGTACTTACCACCTGTTTCGCAGATGTGCGTAATGCGATCAATCATCAGCATATTGGGCGCTGGCAACTGCGCATTACCGGGTCCGAAGAGTTCTCCACGACTGCACTTTAGAAGCTCTTCGTAGGTAAAGGAATTTTGTTTGCTCATGCTGGATCCTTGTAAAGTGTTCTCTTAGTAGGCGTAAAATAATTGCCTATTTAAATCTGGGTAACAAGAAAAATCTATAGAACTTAAGACTTTATATTGTGTTGACGCAAAGCTGCTCGTTAGTAATGCAGGGAGGCTTTAACTAAAAAAACAGCATTTTACAGTACAGATAGACAAGTGCCACTTAACCTAAGTCACATGTTCGTTGTAGTAATGCGTGTTTGGAGCATTAATATGGCAAAGCGGACCTTTCCTGTTGCGCTGTAAAGCGCTTTGTCTTGTATAGTATCGAGCAGGAAAAAATGTAGGCGTAGAACAAATAGGGGCTGTTATGCAGGGTGTTTTATTGGCGTTATGGCCTATCTTTGCTTTGATTGTAAGTGGGTTTGTGTTGCAAAAACTGCGGCTTTTTGGCGCTGAATTTTGGGTGGGTGCGGAAAAGTTAAACTATTTTTTCTTATTTCCAGCGCTATTGATTAGCAGCCTAACACTGGCACCGTTTTTTAGTCCCGACTTACCGCAGATGGCACTGTTGATTGTTTTGAGTATTGCAGTGGCTTGGGCTGTTTTACAGTTGTTGCGTAAGCGCTATAGCTGGCCTGCCACGCGATTTGGTGTCTTGGCGCAAGGCGCGCTGCGCTTTAATACCTATCTGGGTTTGGCTGTTGTTGCTGCGATGTTTGGCAAGGATGGCTTGGCTTTGGCTGCCATTATTTTAGCGATTAAAGTTCCCATTCTTAATCTGTTATCTGTGTGGGCTTTGGCAGCGGGTAAAGAGGTGCGCATTCAGCAGCTGCTGTTGCCTGTTCTGAAGAACCCTTTAATTTTGGCCTGTGTTGTGGGCATTGCATTGAATTTATCTGAGGTGGGATTGCCGTTAGGTAGCGACAGGTTTTTAAGCATGCTGGGTGCGGCTAGTTTGCCTTTGGGGTTGCTCTGTGTGGGAGCCGCTTTACAGCCGGCGTATTTGCTGGGTGAGCGGCATGCCTTGTTGCTAAATAGTGCTGGTAAGTTACTGTTACTTCCGTGCTTGGTTGGTTTACTCGCTTGGTTGTTGCAGTTGCCCGCTTTGGCTGGCGCTTTAGTGGTGATATTTTTTGCCCTGCCAACGGCGCCCAGTGCCTATATTTTAGCTCGACAAATGGGCGGGGACAGTCAGTTGATGGCGGGGATTATTACCATGCAAACGTTATTGGCTGCGTTGAGTCTGCCCTTGGTGTTAATGCTACTGCCAAGCTGAGCCATGTAAATAGATTGGTGAAGGCAGGTGAGTTCTCTATAATGCTTGGATTCGCTATAGGCGGTGGGAGAGAGATGTAATGACAACAACTAAACCTGTTGCCGTTTTAGGTGGCGGTAGTTTTGGTACGGCGCTGGCTAATTTATTAGCGGGCAATCGACAGCGTGTTTTGTTGTGGATGCGCGATGAACAACAAGCTGCTTATATGCGTGAGCATGGTAAAAACCCGCGCTATTTAAAGGATGTGCCTTTGCTCAAGGGTATCGAGCCTGTTACTGACTTGGCTGCGAGCTTGGTCGCCTGCGATATGGTTTTTGTGGCTTTGCCTTCAACAGCGTTGCGCGCCGTGTTAGAGCCTTATGCGGATATACTGAGCAGCAAGCTGCTGATTAGCACCACCAAGGGGATTGAAGCAGATACCTTTAAGTTGATGAGTCAGATTTTAGAGGACATTGCGCCCCAGGCGCGTATCGGTGTGCTGTCGGGCCCTAATTTAGCGCGCGAAATTGCCGAACATGCGTTGACCGCCAGCGTGATTGCCAGTGAAGATGCCGACTTGTGTGCACAAGTGCAGTTAGTGCTGCATGGCGACACGTTTCGTGTGTATGCCAGTGCGGACCGCTTTGGTGTTGAGTTGGGTGGGGCATTGAAAAATGTCTACGCTATTATAGCGGGCATGGCGGTGGCTATGGGCATGGGCGAGAATACTCGCAGTATGCTGATTACTCGGGCTTTAGCAGAAATGACTCGTTTTGCGGTCAAGCTGGGTGCAAATCCCATGACGTTTTTAGGTTTGGCGGGTGTGGGCGATCTGGTGGTGACCTGCAGTTCGGTAAAAAGTCGCAACTACCAAATTGGTTATGCGTTGGGTGAAGGTCTGAGCTTAGAGCAGGCCGTGGAGCGTTTGGGTGAGGTGGCTGAGGGCGTGCACACTATTAAGGTGCTCAAACAGAAAGCCGAAGAACTGGGTGTTTATATGCCCTTGGTTACGGGCTTGTATGCCGTGTTGTTTGATGGCTACACCATGAAGCAGGTGGTGGGTGGTTTGATGCTGGGCGAGCCCAAAACAGAGGTTGACTTTATCTCCACCGAGGGTTTTGGAGTATGAGCATGAATAGGCTAGCCAAACGTATAGCTCGAGAAGCTATCGTTTTGCGTATCATCTGGATGTTGGTTTTTTTGTTGGTTTGGCAGATAGCGGTACCCTTGTTGGGGTTAGTGGTTTTGGCGCAGTTGGTGTTTCGTTTGATCTATGCGGCGCCTCATCAAAACCTGATGAGCTTCGGTGACTCGTTAAGCCAATATTTGCTACAAATTGGGCGTTTTGAGGTGTTCAGTACAGATGAAAAGCCTTGGCCAATTGCTGAC
This sequence comes from Thiopseudomonas acetoxidans, assembly GCF_030362935.1. Classification (NCBI taxonomy): domain Bacteria; kingdom Pseudomonadati; phylum Pseudomonadota; class Gammaproteobacteria; order Pseudomonadales; family Pseudomonadaceae; genus Thiopseudomonas; species Thiopseudomonas acetoxidans. The sequence continues at coordinate 92,724 of NZ_JAUCDY010000007.1, read as the reverse complement.
TGGCCCCAAGCTTATCCGGCCGAAGGCGAAGCAGCTTATCAATCACGCAAAGAAGTGGACACAGCAGAGTAGATAATACATATGAAGCTTTGGTTGTTACGTCATGGTGAAGCGCAACCCTACCAGCGCAAAGATGCTGAGCGGCAGCTGACTGAGCGAGGTCGTAAACAAGTGATTGAGGCAGCGCAAAGTGTCGCGGGTAACAGGTTTTCCCACGCTTTATGCAGCCCCTATATTAGGGCCAGGCAAACAGCAGAGATTTTTTTGCCGGCAGTGGATTATCACAAAGAGCCCGAAATAGTACCTTGGCTAACCCCAGAAAGTAGCGTGGCTGAAGCGCAGCGTTATTTGGCTAGCTATACTGTGGATAGCTTGTTATTAATAGGTCATCAGCCGTTATTGGGCAATCTAGTTGGCTGGTTTTGTGATGGCAGCGCGCAGTATTCAATGCCATTAGCTACAGCTACTGTGGTGCAGTTAGAGGGGGATTGCCTGGCGGCAGCAATGAATCTGTTGTCAGTGCAGCATGTACAAAATTAACAAGAAGGAGAGCCAGTGAGCTACCCAGCAAAAGAAATACGTATTCAATTACCGCATATCGATCTCGCAGCTCGTGTTTATGGACCTGAAGACGGTGTTCCAGTATTAGCCCTACATGGCTGGCTTGATAATGCCATGAGTTTTGAGTTGTTAGCACCTAAGCTTCCAGGCTTGCGGATTGTCGCCTTGGATATGGCAGGACATGGTTTTTCTGGTCGTCGTGCTCCGGGTGCGGGTTATCAGTTATGGGACTTTGCCACTGATGCCTTGTTGGCTACCCAGGAGTTAGGCTGGTCTAAGTTTTCAATTTTAGGTCATTCGCTAGGTGGCATTGTCGGTGTGTTGGTTGCTGCTGCCGTGCCAGAACGTATTGAGCGTTTGGCGCTGATTGATGGTTTGGTGCCTGATACTGGCGAGGCCGCGCAATCACCGAAAAAGTTGGGTGAAGCGTTGTTGGCGCAAATTGATGTGCATACTAAAAAGAAAACGGTCTATAGCTCTGAAGCTCAGGCTGTACAGGCACGGGTGCGTGGCTTTATGCCGGTGAGTGAGTTGGCGGCACAGTTACTGGTGTCGCGCGGGCTGAGTCCGGTGGGTGGTGGTTATTGCTGGAATACGGATGTGCGTTTAACCTTGCCTTCACCTCTGCGCTTAACCATCAAGCATGCACAGGCTTTTGTGCAGGCACTTCAGTGCCCAGTTAGCCTAGTCTTGGCAGAGCAGGGTCTACTGGTTAATGTGCCAGAGTTTATGGCCTTTATGGATACATTGGACAAACAAAATATGGTGATACACAGAGTTTTAGGTGGTCACCACCTGCATCTTGATGATGAACAGGGTGCGCAAGCTGTAGCTGAATGCTTTGCTGAGTTTTTAGCAGCTAGATAGCGAGTAAGCAAGGGGGTTTAAGTGATTGATTTATATACGGCAGCAACACCGAATGGGCATAAGGCTTCTATTGCTTTAGAGGAGATGGCGCTTGAGTATCAATTACATGTGCTTTCCTTTGATAAAAAAGAACAAAAAGCACCGGAATTTTTAGCCATTAACCCAAATGGGCGGATTCCTGCGATCGTTGATCGTGATAATGGTGATTTTGCAGTGTTTGAATCCGGTGCGATTCTTTGGTATTTGGCTGAAAAATCAGGACGGTTTTTATCGACTGATGCCAAACAACGCTCTGTAACTATGCAATGGTTAATGTTTCAAATGGGCGGGATTGGGCCTATGCAGGGGCAGGCCAATGTTTTTTATCGCTATTTTCCAGAAAAAATCCCTGCTGCAATTGAGCGTTATCAAAATGAGACACGCCGTCTGTATGAGGTGCTCAACACACGTCTGACGCAGGCAGAGTATTTGGCGGGTGATTACAGCATTGCTGATATGGCGACTTACCCTTGGGTATCGGCATATGAGTGGGCTGGCGTTTCAGTTGCAGGCTTGGAGCATTTGCAGCGCTGGCTAGAGGTGGTTGGGCAAAGGCCAGCAGTACAAAAGGGTATGCAAACACCACACTCGCAACAACCCAAAGAAGACTCCATCGGTACAGCGCAATCGATGTTGGTGAAATAATGACTAAACTTGTTTCTGTATTGCTAGGTGTGGGCATGCTGCTTGTTGCACATGCCTTGCCTGCACAAGCTCTATTCGAGTCACTGCAAGCACTACCACCTTTGCAAAATGCCCGTGTCATTAACTCCTCGCAGCAGGAGGCTGTAGAAAAGATTTATCCGCTGGGTTCTGTGCGTCGTATTAGTGGTCGTTTGCGTTATACCGGTGAGGTGTTACTGCACGGGCAACAATCTGTTTTAACCGTACAGTTAGCATCAACACATACAGCAGGCGATGCCTTTATGGCCGCACGTGACTATTTAGAACAGCATGATGCGCAAATGCTATTTTGGTGTGAAGGAAAGGACTGCGGGCCAAGTAATCTGTGGGCTAATGCGGTATTTGATACCGCGCGCCTGTATGGGCCGGATGAACAGCAGAGTTATGCTGCTTTTATTCAACCTAAAGACGGTTCGCTGATCACTGTCTATGCGATTACGCGCGGTAATGGACGTTCCTTGTTACATTTTGAGCAGCTGGCTGCTGACTCAATGCCTAGTGATTTACGCCCAACTCCAGCTACGCTACTGCGTCAGTTGCGTGAGGGTGGAAAACTAATGCTGACTCATTTACCAGCCGAACCAGAACCGCAGTGGCTGGCCTTGCTCGTGCGTACACTCAATCAAAGCGCAGCTTTTAGAGTGGTTATTGGGGGCGAAAACGCAGCGCTTTGGTACGAAGAGTTGATAGCGGCTGGAGTAAAAGCCAATCGCGTAGAGCTTGATTCTGCTGAAAACTCAAAACTTTACTTGCAGCTTATTCAATAGCCAAGACTGCTGATGTGGCTAAAAAGGATTAACAAGTAAGCTGCATGCTTGGGTAAGAAACGAATGAATAACAAGGAACAACAATGATTAGCAGCGATCGTTTACTGACGCAGATTCTTTTGCTGGCTTTGATAGGCGCCTGCTTGTGGGTGTTAGCTCCTTTTATGTCGGCACTTTTTTGGGCGGCTGTGGTGGCTTTTGCTAGCTGGCCATTGATGCGCCTATTAACCGCTAAGCTTAATGGGAATATTGCCTTAGCGGCCGCCATACTCACGACAGGCTGGGTGCTGCTGGTGGCTATCCCTCTTTTCTGGATTGGTTTTAACATTGCCGATTACATCCGTGATGGGACGGAGATGATAAAAAATCTGCGTATCACGGGCATGCCGCCAGAGCCTGACTGGCTGCAAAATGTGCCTTTCTTTGGTGAGCGTCTACACGAAATGTGGATTACTTTAGATGAAGAAAGCCCAGTGCTGTTCTCTGCGGTAAAACCCTACATGGGGATGCTTGGTAACTGGCTGCTGGGGCGCAGTGCCAGTATTGCAGGCGGTATGCTGGAGCTCACGCTCAGTTTGTTTTTGGTGTTTTTCTTTTATCGAGATGGTGAGCGTTTAGCGCTGTTTGTGCGTGCACTGGTGCATAGATTGTTAGGCACACGTACTGATTATTATATAGAGCTGGTGGCAGGTACTGTACGCCGCGTGGTTAACGGTGTGATAGGTACGGCAACAGCCCAAGCAATAGTGGCATTTGTTGGTTTTTGGATTGCAGGTGTTCCCGGAGCTTTGTTGTTATCAGGTATGACCTTTATGCTGAGCCTCATACCCATGGGTCCGCCTTTGGTGTGGATACCGGCCGTCGCTTGGTTGTTTTTCCAAGAAAACTATACGATGGCTATTTTTATGGCTGTTTGGGGTTTTGTTGTTATTAGCAGTGTAGATAATATTTTAAAACCCTATTTGATTAGCCGTGGTGGGAACTTACCCCTAATTGTGGTTCTTATTGGTGTGTTTGGTGGACTTATTGCATTTGGTTTTATGGGCTTGTTTTTAGGCCCAACGTTGCTTGCAGTAGCCTATAGCTTGCTTAGTGAATGGATTTCAATCAGTGAGTCTAAGCATAACAAAACCAAAAATAGAACCCGTAAGGAGTAATATATGAAACTTAATAAAGTATTTGGTTTAGGGTTGATTTTAAGTGCTGTGCTATTAACAGGCTGCGCTGGAAAAACCTATGATCGTTCTGCCTGCAGTAATCAGATTGATGCGGCGTGGAAAGAGTTAAATTTTGCTGAAGCTGAAGGGTTTGCTGGCACGGTGAGTTATTCCAAAGCGCTGGCTTTACTGACCGCTGCAAAAACACAGCAGCAGTTTGAGAGATTTGCCAGCTGCAAACAAAAAGCTAAGCGTGCACGCTTTTACATCGCTGAATCACGCGCTGGGCGTTAATGGTTAACTGAGGTTTGCACTGTCGCACACCCGATGAAGTTAAACGAAATTTGTTTATACTCATAACGGAAAATAAAGGTTACAGGAGTTGGGGTGATGTTAAGACAGCTGGAAAATTGCCTGCACGCCGTTAATCAGGTGTTACTGGGTAAGGAGCATCAGGTGCGCATGGCTATGGCGTGTTTGCTGGCACGTGGGCACTTGTTGATTGAGGATCTGCCGGGGATGGGCAAAACAACTCTCAGTCATGCCTTAGCGCAGGTGCTGGGGCTCAGTTATCAGCGCGTGCAGTTCACCTCCGATTTATTGCCGGGGGATATTCTGGGTACTTCGGTGTTTGAGCGCAACACAGGGCAGTTTGTATTTCACCCGGGGCCAATTTTTACTCAGCTTTTGCTGGCCGACGAAATCAATCGGGCCACTCCTAAAAGCCAAAGTGCGTTGCTGGAAGCCATGGAAGAGCGGCAAGTTACCATCGAGGGTTCAACACGTCCTTTGCCTGAACCTTTTTTCGTGATTGCAACCCAAAACCCTATCTGTCAGAGCGGCACTTTCGCTTTGCCAGAATCTCAACTTGATCGTTTTTTAATGCGCCTGTCTTTGGGATACCCCAATGCCGAAGCGGAACGTGCATTGCTAACTCGCACCATTACTAAACGGCAAGCGGCTTCGTTAACCCAGCAAATAGAAAAAGATGAGCTGCTAAAAGCGCAAACTCAAGTCAGTGAAGTAAAGGTGAGTGACGCACTAGTGAGTTATATTCTGCGCTTGGTAGAAGCCACGCGCACCAATGCACAGTTTGTTTATGGTTTATCACCGCGTGGCGGACTGGCGTTATTATCAGCAGCTAAAGCCTGGGCGTTTTTGGCTGGGCGTGACTATGTCATTCCAGAGGATGTACAGAGTGTTTTACCACAGGTGGTGGCGCATCGTTTAGCCCATTCAGCCGCAGGAACTGGCGCTACAGACTCCACAGCAGTGCAATGGCTGCTCAATGAAGTGGCTGTATTCTAATGAGCGCTTGGCGTCATTGGCTGGCGGCTTGGTGGTCTCGACGTTTGCCGGCACAAACCCGAGTGAAGTTGGGGCAGAAGCATATATTTATCGTGCCCACCTTGGCCGGTTATGCATTCGCAGCAGCCTTGTTATTAATGTTGATGGTGGCGATTAATTATCAAAACAGTCTGGCTTATGCGCTAACGTTTTTGTTGGCCTCTGTGGGGCTGCTCAGCATTTTGCATACATGGCGTAACTTGGCAGGCTTACAACTGATAGGTTTGCCAGCAGAGGCCTGCTTTGTCGGCGAAAACGCTCGGTTCCCAATACGTCTGCAAGCCGATCGGCGCACATATCAGGCGATTGGACTGGGTTGGTCGCTGCAGAAAATGGTAATGACGGACGTGGCAAAAAATTCCGAGCAGCAGGTCGAGTTGAGCTTGCCCGCCAAACGTCGAGGCAAGCATAGCGCGGAGCGTATCCGTGTGGAAACACGCTTTCCGCTGGGTATTTGGGTTGCGTGGAGTCAGGTGGATTTAGCGCAAAGCGTGCTTGTTTACCCTAAACCTATAGAAGCGCCGTTGGAGTTAGCAGGTGTGGCAGTCGGTGAGGATGAGGTCGAGGGATTAGCTACGGCTGGACGTGGTGTAGATGATTATCAAGGACTGGAGGCCTGGCAGCAAGGCGATTCTTTGCGCCGAGTAAACTGGAAAGCTTGGTCGAAGGGGCAGGGTTTGTGGATTAAGCAGTTTGCTGAACTTAAAGGTGCACAGACGCAATTGAATTTTTCCGCGCTGGGCGGTGATGTTGAATACCGCCTGTCCGTACTCTGTGCACAGGTTCTTAAGCTGACCCAGCAAGAGACTCCCTTTAGTTTGCAACTGCTGGAACAAACCATCGGACCGGGCACAGGGGCTGCACATCAAGCAGAATGTTTAACCGCTTTGGCACTCTTTGCTGGGGCAGAGCATGGCTGAACATAAGATCAAACCCAGTATTCCACGCAATAGCCTAATTTGGCTATTGATTGCCCAAGTGTTGGTGATATTGCCTTTGTTGTGGCATGTCCCCTTGTGGATTATCGGCTTGTGGCTCGTCTGTGCTGCATGGCGCATACAGGTGTTTCGTATGCGTATGCAGTTTCCCAAGGCGATAGTAAAAGTAGCGATGATGGTTAGCGCTGCGTTTGCGGTGTATCTAAGCCGTGGCAGTCTCGTAGGATTAGATGCCGGGGTGGCGCTGCTGTTGACCGCCTTTGTGCTGAAGTTGGTTGAGCTGCGCAGTAAGCGTGATGCGCTGGTGCTGATCTATCTTGGGTTTTTTACGGTAGTTACCAGTTATTTGTTCGATGACAGCATTCTAGCTGCTGGTTATAGCCTGCTTTCTGTCACAGCGTTACTAGCGGCACTGGTTGGATTGCAGCAAACAGTCTTAACAGGACGACCGGGTAAAACAGTAACCCAGGCTGCTGCAATCTTGCTGCAAGCCATTCCCGTAGCGCTGCTGTTGTTTTTGTTTTTCCCGCGTTTAGATCCGCTTTGGGTTTTACCAACGCCAAAGGACAAAGGCGTTACCGGTATCTCGGATCATATGTCTCCGGGCGATATTGCTGAGCTTAGTCAGTCATCAGAGTTGGTTTTTCGTGCCAGCTTTACGGGTGAAATACCGACACAAAACCAGCTGTATTGGCGCGCACTGACCCTGCCGTACTTTGATGGCCGTACATGGCACATGCAAAACATGACCTCTGATTTGCTTGCGCCAGAGTGGCAAGCGCAAGGCGATATGTTGGAATACAGTGTGATTATGCAGCCTAGTTCGCGGACTTGGTTGTACAGCTTGGCGGTGAGTCAGACAGACCAAAAAGATATTCGGCTGATGAATGATTTTCGTTTGCAGCATAATACGCCCATACACCGCACTTATTTGTATCAGGCTCGGGCTTGGCCTGAAGCCCTGGCTGAGCCTAAGTTAAGCCCTGAAAAATACCGCTTCTATTTACAATTGCCGCATAAGGTTAATCCACAGGCGCGGGCATGGGCGCAACAATTACGCCAGCGTTATCCTGATGATGAGTCATTAGTGCGGGCTGTGTTACGTACCTTTAACCAAGAAGAATATTTTTATACCCTAAAACCGCCGCGCCTAGGCAAGCACAGTGTGGATGAGTTTTTATTTGCCACGCAAACAGGTTTTTGTGAGCACTATTCAAGCGCTATGACCTTTGTGTTGCGTGCAGCAGGTATTCCAGCGCGTGTGGTGACAGGCTATCAGGGCGGTGAAGTTAATCGCGCGGAAAACTATGTGCAGGTACGCCAGTATGATGCGCATTCGTGGGTTGAGTATTGGCGTTTGGGTTTTGGCTGGCACAGAGTTGACCCTACGTTTCAGGTGGCGCCAGAGCGTATCGAGCAAGGCTTGCAAGAAGCGTTGCGCGGCGAGAGTTTGAATACCGGACTGTTCTCGCCATTAAGTTATCGCCATATAAATTGGATTAATCAGCTAAGAATAAGCTGGGATACGCTTAATTACACGTGGCAGAAAAATGTTTTAGGCTATCAGGCAGAGCGCCAAAAAAACTGGCTTAAAGGTTTGCTAGGTGAAATAAGCTGGCAGCGTATAGGCGTGGGCTTGGTGATTACGATTGCGCTGTTGTTTGCCCTTATATCGCTATGGCTGTTTAAACCTTGGCAAACCAGACTAAGCGAAACTCAACGTCTGTTAAAACAGTTTGAGCGCTTACTGGCAAAGCGCCAATATAAACGCGAACCAGCGGAAGGCTTGCGTGCATTTCAGGCGCGTATTCAGGCAGACTTGTCGCCACCGCAACGGATGGCATTGGATGCCTTTGTGCATAGTTATGAGCAGAACGAATATGCCAATGTCCCCGTTCCCGCTGTGCAGTTGAAGCAGCAGTTACAGACGCTACGCCACAGCTTAGCGCGTCGATAGCATAGCGCAAATGCTTTAAGTTTTAGGGAACCTCTGAATAACGTTACCGAGGACGCTAACACAAGGCAAAAACGTGCGAAAAAGCGCAGTTTACACCGAGTAAATGAGCATTTTGAGTACGTTTTTAACGCAGTGGTAGCTACGCAGGTAGTTATTCAGAGGCTTCTTAGGTTTAAGCAAACGCTTGTTTTTGTACGCTTATCTGCCGCTCGATAATCTGACAAACCATCTCACAGAGTGCATAGGTTGACTCATCGGTTAGCTGATAAAACACATGAGTGCCCTGTGATTGACGGGTAATCAAGCCGTGTCGATTAAGGATGGATAGGTGGCGAGAGATGTTAGCTGAGCTGAAGTTGCAACGCTGAGCAATCTCCCCGACATTGTATTGCCCTTCACCCAGCAGACGCAAAATCTGCAGTCGAGTGGGATCTGACAGCGCTTTAAAGTAGGCCGCTATTTGTTCTAGGGCGTGTGGACTCATTTTTTCCATTGCAATTCTCAAGTTAAACAATGCTGTAGGTAAGATAGTTAGATACTTGCATAGTTGCAAGCTTAGTTACATAATAGTTAAGAATCTGTTTATATATTTCTTCGGAGAGTGTGCGGGTGAACAATAAACTAGCGATTATCTTAGCGTTCGCGGGTCTTGTCATAAGCGGTTGGGCATCGGCGCAGAGTTCTGCGGCGGTGCAAGTCAAGCGTGCATCTTGGGCCAGCAGTGCTGAGTATGAAGGACAGGTAGAAGCAGTCACTGATACCCGTGTTGCAGCGCAGGTGACCGGCAGAATTAAACAAGTACATGTCAAAGCTGGTGACACAGTCACAGCTGGGCAGCTGCTGATAGAGATTGATGCCAGCCAGGCACGTCAACAACAAGCTGCCGCACAAGCACAGGCCGATGCTGCCAGAGCACAGTTGCATGCGCTAACCCAAGAACTGGCACGGCAGAAAAAGCTCTTCGAACAAAACTATATTAGCCAAGGCGCGTTAGAGCGTATTGAAGCTGAGCAGCGTGCCACCGCCGCCCAACTTAAGGCGCACCAAGCACAGGTGCAGGCCGCACAAGTACAAAGCGACTTCTTTATTATTCGCGCGCCTTATGCTGGAGTGGTGATTGATGTGCCGGCCACGCAGGGTGATATGGCGATGCCGGGCATGCCGCTGCTGAGTTTGTTTGAACCTGCACAGTTAAGAGTGGGTGTGTCGGTGCCTGTGAATGCCTTGCCAGCGCAAAACCTCAGCTTGGAACAGATAAAAGTAAAGCACGGGCAAGAGGTGCTAGCAGTCAATAATTTACAGCGCCTGCCTACCGCGGATGCCAGTTCACAGAGCGTACGTTTGCGTTTAACCCTTACCAACGGCAATACCGGTTTAGTGCCGGGTCAGTCCGTTAAGGTTCAGTTGCAGCGCCCGCAGCTTGCCCAGCAGAGCAAATTATTTATCCCTGCCAAGGCGGTGGTTCGCCGCGCCGAGCTGACCGCGGTGTATGTCAAAAGCGCGCAAGAGGGTAAGCCCCTTTTGCGGCAGGTGCGTTTAGGCGCGCAAACGGGTGACGAGATCGAGGTGCTGAGCGGTTTAAGCGAAGGCGAGTGGGTGTATCTTGATCTTCATGTGTTGAGCAAGGAGTAAGCATGCGTCCCTTAGGTATTTCAGGCCGCATTGCCGCGGCATTTCAGGCAGCACAAATTACCCCGCTACTGGCTTTGCTGGCCTTGTTGATGGGCTTGTTCGCTATTTTGGTGACGCCACAGGAAGAAGAGCCACAAATTAACGTCACCATGGCCAACGTGATTATTCCGTTTCCGGGTGCGGCGGTGCGTGATGTCGAAAGCATGGTCACCAACCCAGCCGAGCAGGTGTTATCACAAATGGCAGGGGTTGAGCATGTGATGTCCGCCTCGCAGCCGGGAGTGTCGGTGATTACCGTGCAATTTGAAGTGGGCGTTACCCGCAATGATGCCTTGGTTAAGCTGCACGATACTCTGCGTTCTAACGAAAGTTGGTTACCGCGTGATTTGGGTGTTTTACCGCCGATCACGCGTCCCATGGGGATCGATGATGTACCCATTGTGACGGTGACGCTGTATCACACCAACCCTGATTTTGGCGCCTATGATCTGCAGCGCATTGCTCACAGTATTGAAGTGGAGCTTAAACGTGTACCAGGTACGCGAGAAGTGGACACCATCGGTGGGCCGGGGCGCGTGGTGCGGGTTGATTTAGAGCCTGAGCGTTTAAGTGCAGTGGGTTTAACCGTTAATGATTTGCGTCTAGCTTTGCAATCAGCCAACCTGGGCTTGCCCAGTGGTGAGCTAATCAGTGGTAACCAATCTATTCAAATTGAAGCAGGGCGTTTTTTAAACAATGCCCGCGAAGTGGCCGAGCTAGTGGTAGGTGTGCATCAGGACCGTGCCATTTTCCTCGGTGATGTGGCTGAGGTCAGTGAAGGGCCGTTGCCGCCGAGCAACTATGTACGTTTTGGCAGTGTTGGTGAGCAGGCGCAAGAGTTTCCTGCGGTGACGTTGACGGTAACAAAAAAACCGGGTGAAAACGCCATTGACGTCTCTGAAGCGGTAATGGCACGTGTGGCTGAATTACAAAACACCTTGATTCCTATGGATGTAGAGGTGGTAGAAACTCGTGACTATGGGGCCACTGCCAACGAAAAAGCTCGTCAGCTGATTCAAAAACTCATTTTTGCCACCCTGTCTGTTGTGGCGCTGGTGTTTTTTGTTTTGGGACGCCGTGAGGCGGCTATTTTAGGTGTGGCTGTAGGCTTAACCCTTGCGGCAACGCTGTTTGCCTCTTGGACATGGGGTTTTACCCTGAACCGAGTGTCGTTGTTTGCGCTAATTTTCTCGATTGGTATTTTGGTGGATGACGCCATTGTGGTGGTGGAAAATATTCACCGACATCAAAAGTTGTATCCTGATAAAACCCTGCTGCAAATTATTCCGCCAGCGGTGGATGAAGTGGGTGGCCCCACCATTCTAGCGACCTTTACCGTGATTGCTGCCTTGCTGCCGATGGCTTTTGTATCTGGCTTGATGGGACCTTATATGAGCCCGATTCCGATTAACGCCAGTATGGGGATGGTGTTGTCACTGGCGATTGCCTTTACGTTAACGCCTTGGTTGGCGCGGTTGTGGCTGAAAAAAGCCGTGCCTAGCAGCGCCGAGCAGACAACTGAAAAGCCAGCGAAATTGCCGGCATTCTTATCGCGCTTATTCCATGGCATTTTCGCCCCCTTCTTGGATACGAAGAAAGGCACGCGCAATCGCTTCTTTCTGGGTCTGGTGGTGATGGGGCTGATTGGTATTTCGATGGCGTTACCGGTAACCGGTTTGGTGCTGTTAAAAATGCTGCCCTTTGATAACAAATCCGAGTTTCAGGTGATTGTGGATATGCCGGCAGGTACGCCCTTGGAGCAGACCTCAGCGGTGCTCGGTGAGCTGGGTGCTTACCTGTCCACAGTGCCGGAAGTGGTGAATTATCAAAGCTATGCTGGCACCGCATCACCGATAAACTTTAACGGTTTGGTGCGTCAGTATTATTTGCGTAGTGGCAGTGAAAGCGGTGATTTGCAGGTCAACCTAGTGGATAAATCCGAGCGAAAAGAGCAAAGTCATGCGATTGCCACGCGCTTGCGCCCTGAGTTGCAGCGTATTGGTGAGGCTTTTGGCGCCAATGTCAAAGTGGTTGAAGTCCCCCCAGGCCCGCCGGTTCATGCGCCCATTGTGGCGGAAATCTACGGGCCAACGGCAGAAGGCCGGCGTGAGGTCGCAGAAGCAGTATTGGCGGCATTGGGTAATGTCGAGGGTGTTGTTGATCTGGATGACAGCGCAATTGCCGATGCCCCGCGCAAGCTGTTGATTATTGATCGCAGTAAGGCCAGTCAGCTGGGTGTGGCACAGGCGGATATTGTTGCTACGCTGCGCGCCGGTTTGCACGGTGAAAATGCAGCTTGGTTGCATGATGGCAGCAAGTATCCTGCTTCGGCTTATATCCAATTAAAGCCTGAGTTACACGGTGACTTGAATGCGCTGTTGCAGTTAAAAGTACGTAGCCGTAGCGGTGCGCTGATTGCCATTGAAGAGTTGGTGCAGATTACGGACACCTTGCGTGAGCAACCGATTTTCCATAAAGATCTGCTTCCCGTACACTTTGTCACTGCAGATATGGCCGGTAAGGTTGATAGCCCGTTGTATGGCATGTTCTGGTCACGCGCAGAAATTGGCGAAATTATCACCCCCGCGGGCACGCCGCTTGATGAGTACTTTATCAATCAGCCCAGCGACCCGTACCGTAACTACGCAATGAAGTGGGACGGGGAGTGGCAGATTACTTATGAAACCTTCCGCGATATGGGCGCTGCCTACGCGGTGGGCATCCTATTGATTTATCTGCTAGTGGTGGCGCACTTTTCCTCTTATTTAACGCCGTTAATTATTATGGCACCCATTCCGCTGACCATTATTGGTGTCATGCCAGGGCATGCCTTGCTGGGGCAACAATTTACGGCCACCAGCATGATTGGCATGATCGCGCTGGCAGGAATTATCGTGCGTAACTCCATTCTTTTGGTTGATTTTATTAATCTTGAGATCGCCAAAGGACGCACTATTGAACAAGCCGTGGTGGACTCCGCCATTATTCGTGCACAACCCATTTTGCTGACGGGTTTGGCGGCGATGTTGGGGGCGTTGTTTATTCTAGATGACCCTATCTTTAACGGCTTAGCCATTTCACTGATCTTTGGTGTGCTGGTGTCAACCTTGCTCACCTTAGTGGTGATTCCCTTGCTGTATTACGCAGCTTATCGCAACAAAATTGAACGCATTATTCCTCAAGGAGATACACAATGACTTCATGGCAACTTGTACGTGTGATTGCAGGTGTTTTTATCATGCTCACTTTGGCGCTGGGTGTGCCTTCCAGCCCAATTTTTGTGAATGAGTGGTTCTTAGCCTTCACACTTTTTGTGGGCGCCAATATTTTCCAGAGCGGACTGACTAAGTGGTGCTTGCTGGAAACCATTCTACGTAAAGTAGGTGTAAAACCGGGTTGTTAAGGTGCAAATGATGGCAGCTAAAAAACTACGCTTAATCGGCTTGGCGTTTGCCCTCTGTGCAGCTGCATGGCAGGGCACCGCCAGTGCAAAGCCGTTGGATTTGTTAAGCACATGGCAGCTCGCCGTGCAGCAAGATCCGCAGTACCGCGCCGATCAGGCGGCTGCAGAGGCAGGACGAACGCAAACACAGCAGGCGCGTAGTTTATGGCTGCCAACCATAGGTGCCAGCGGTACAGCGGGGCGCGGTGGTCATAAGAGTACCAGCCAAGGCGCTAACTTTTCAGCGCCGGGCATGGGTACGCATAATCAGGTGGAGTTTAACAACTCCATCACTGGGGGCGACTTGCGCGCCTATGAAATCGGTTTAAAACAACCCTTGCTAAGTCGTGAGCGCCTCGCGCAAAGCCGTCAGCTGCGTTTGGCCAGTGAGCTGTCGGATTTACAATGGCAGCATGCACAGCAGCAGCTGATTATAAAGGTGGTTGAGCGTTATTTTGATGTCTTAGTCGCCCGGCAAACCACCGAGTTGCTCGAGCAGCAATACACTCAGGCCAGCACTGCGCAGCAAGAAACTCAAGCGCGCTTTGAGGTGGGGGATCGTCCAGTGACGGACAGCTACGAAGCCAGCGCACAGGCTCGTACATTGGAGGCGCAATTGCTTGCAGCACGTATGCAGCAGCATTTGGCGGAAGCGGCCTTTACCGATTTAACCGGTATGACGCCAGGCAAGTTATTGAGTTTGCCACTGGCCGCACCGGTGCAGCACCCAGAATTGGCGTCTTTAAGTGACTGGCTAGCGGATGCGGTACAGCTTAATCCAGCGGTGTTGATGCAGGATAAAGGCGTGTACATTGCGCAAGAAGAGATTGCTAGCTATTCCAGCTGGCAAAGCCCAACACTGGATTTGGTGGGCCGTTTAAGCCATGAAAAGCTCGATGGTAGCGGCCGTTATGGCTCAGCCTTGAACAAGGCCGATGACTGGATGGTTGGCCTGCAGGTTAACGTGCCGATTTTCACCGGTGGTTATCGCAGCGCCAAGCGTAAAGAAGCGTTTTACAACCACGAGCAGCAGTTGGCGCAAGCGCAAAACGTACGTCAGCAGGTGCAGCAGCAAACCCGCGCTGCTTGGCATGCGGTGCAGGTCAGTGCACAGCAGGTTGATGCCTTGCAACAGGCACTGCAGGCAAGCCAGTTACGTGCCGAGTCCACCCGCCTAGGGCAGAAACTGGGTGATAAAACCACCCTTGAAGCCTTGGATGCTGACAACCAGCTCACCCGCGTGCAAATTGATTTACTCAACGCCAAGGTGGCCTTAATTGTGCATCAGCTGCAGTTGGCGGCTTTGGTTGGCGCGCTGGATGAGCAGCATTTGGTACAGGCCAATCAGTACCTGCAGTAGAGTCATTGGTGGGCACTTGTGCCCACACAGGCACCAGCCAAACCTCAACACGAATCATTTGAAAAGTATAGAGTTCATCCAGATTAAATTTGGAGGGCAATTGTGCCTATTACAGTATGGGGTTTAGCCATCGCGCAGGCGTTGCTAGGCACAGGAAATATCTTATTGGTCGCCGTGTCTGCCTTGATAGGTAAAGAGCTGGCGACCCATCCGGCGCAGATTACCTTGCCGATGGCGTTTCAGTTCTTGGGTGTGATTGCCGCCACCTTGCCTGCCGCACATATCATGCAACACTTGGGGCGTAAAGTAGGTTTTTTGTTGGGTAATAGCATCGGCTTGTTTGGGGCATGGGTGGCATTGCAGGGCTTGCATGCCAGTGATATTTGGTTGTTTGCCGTGGGCACTATGTTGATTGGGGTGGCGATTGGCACCAGTCAGCAATACCGTTTTGCTGCCTTGGACTGCGCTCCTAATCACCGTTCTCGCGCTATCAGTATGGTGATGGCTGGTGGCGTACTGGCGGCTATCTTGGGGCCTAACATAGCCGACTGGGCACAACACTGGTATTCCGGCAGTCCTTTTGTTGGCTCGTTTTATGGCTTAGCCGGTCTGTATGCGTTGGCGTTGGTATTAATTGCGCTCTTGCCTTTACCGCCGGCGAAAGCTCGCGATCACACACAAGTCCCGCGCAGTTACCGCACCTTGTTTCAGCAGCCGATCTTGATTGCCGCCATTGCGGCAGGTGCGATTGGATACGGCATCATGGTGCTACTTATGACCGCCACGCCTTTGGCGATGCAGCATGATGGCTTTCCTTTTCCGGATATCACCACGGTGATTCAGTGGCATGTGTTGGGTATGTTTGTCCCTTCGTTTTTTACTGGGCACTTGATCCGCCGTTTTAGTTCACGCACCGTTATTTTATGGGGCTGTGTGCTGCTGCTTATCTGTATTGTAATTCATATGCTGGGGCAGAGCTTTGCGCACTATTTGGCGGGACTGCTGTTACTGGGTGTGGGCTGGAACTTTACTTTTATTGGCGGCACGCACCTGTTGACCGACACCTATAAGCCGTCCGAGCAGGGCAAGGTGCAGGGGATTAATGAGTTTTTAGTTTTTACGGCTGCAGCGGTTGGCAGCCTGTTTGCCGGACAGGGAATACACGCGCTAGGCTGGCTGGGCCTTAATTTGGCGTCAATTCCCTTTGTTCTTGTGGTCGCTTGGGTGATTATGCATCTGCAAGACAGTCGTTCGCGGGAGAAAGAGCGCAAAGTGGTGGCCGATTAAACTCGGTGCAAGCCATCAAGCATCTAGCTTGGCGGGAATGTTTTGGCATTTGTGAGTGCTGCTGCTAGTATTGTATCTCTATTTTCCGCCTAAAAATATCATGAAATTTGTTTTACTTATCTCCTCAGCACCGCAGTCGCCGGCCACGCGGCGAGCACTGCGCTTTGCTCAAGCGCTGCTTGGGTCTGGGCACAGCCTTGAGCGTGTGTTTTTCTATCAAGAAGCCGTGCACATAGCGTCCAAGCTGTTGGTGTATCCGCAAGATGAGCCCAATATTGCCCAGCAATGGCAAACCTTTATTCAGCAACACCAACTTGACGCTGTGGTGTGCATCGCTGCCGCTTTGCGTCGCGGCGTAGTGGATGAAGGTGAGGCGAAACGCTATCAATTACAGGCGAGTAATTTAGCGCAAGGTTATACGCTTTCAGGTTTAGGTCAGTTGCATGAGGCTATTCAGCAGACCGAACGCATGGTGCACTTCAGGGGGTAGGCATGAGCGTTCCAGTCTTATTGATTAGCCGCAGCAGCCCTTGGTCAGGTTTGGTAGCGCGGGAAGCCTTGGATATTGCCTTGTCGGGCGGTGCTTTTGAACTGCCGATGAGCATGCTGTGGCTCGATGAAGGGGTTTGGCAGTTGGTGGGTGAGCAGCAACCGCAACAACTTGAACAAAAAAATTTACAAGCCCAGCTGGGAGCTTTACCACTGTTTGGCGTGGAAAAACTTTATGTGGCGCAACACAGTCTTGAGCAGCGCGGCTTAACTGAAGCCGACTTGGTGCTGGAGGTGTCAGTGGTGGATGCAGTGCAAATCGCACAACTTATTAGGCAACATCAACAGGTACTCAGCATCTAATGGCTAGTTTACATATTGTTAATTATTTAGCTGACGTGCAGACGTGTCAGGCGCTTATCGCGGATACGGATGCCTTGCTGCTGTGCGGCGATGCTGTTTATGCGTTGCGTCAGCCCTTGGGTTTAACACCTAGGCTGTATGCGCTAGCCGAGGATGTCCAAGCGCGTGGGCTTGAGTCTTTTAATCAGGCAAAGAGTGTGGATTACCCAGAGTTTGTCGCCCTGTGTGCCAGCTATACCAAGGTGGTGGCATGGTAAAGTCGTTACAAGTAGCCGGAAGACTCATTGAGTTAGATGAAGACCTTTGTTTAGTTAGGCTGGCTGATTGGGATGAGCAGGTCGCACAAGCTTTGGCGGAGCAGGAGGGTATCGAGCTGCAAGCCGAGCACTGGCTAGTTCTCTATGCGTTGCGCGACTTTTACCAAGAATTTGATTTATCACCGCCTAATCGCGCACTCGTTAAATATCTAGCGCAGCGTCTTGGTAAAGAGGTGGGCAATAGCCTGCACCTAAACAGCCTATTTAAGGGCACACCAGCTAAATTGGCTGCCCGTTTGGCGGGTTTACCTAAGCCAGCCAACTGTTTTTAGTTTTTAAGCAACCTCTGAATAACGTTACCGAGGACGCTAACACAAGGCAAAAACGTGCGAAAAAGCGCAGTTTACACCGAGTAAATGAGCATTTTGAGTACGTTTTTAACGCAGTGGTAGCTACGCAGGTAGTTATTCAGAGGCTTCTTAAGCAACTACTCAATAAGAGAATTCTAGAGCGGTGCGCTGGTGCGCTGCGCTTAAATAATAAGGAAAATTAATGACTCAGCATGAACATCCATTTGCGACCTACATTCGAATTTTAGGCAAGGGCCAAAAAGGATCTCGAGGCTTAACTCGAGCAGAAGCTTATACCGCTATGGGGATGCTGCTGGATGGCAAGATAGAAGACACTCAGCTGGGCGCTTTTCTAATGCTGCTGCGCTTTAAAGAAGAAACCGCCGAAGAGTTGGCTGGTTTTGCCCAAGCGGTGCAGAAACGCGTGCAAGCACCCAAAATTCAAGTGGATTTGGACTGGCCCAGCTATGCTGGTAAAAAGCGTCAACTGCCTTGGTATTTATTAGCGATTAAAGCTCTAGCACAATCAGGTGTACGGGTTTTTATTCATGGCGGCGGGCAGCATACCGATGGTCGGCTGTATACCGAAGACTTGCTGGAAACCTTGGGCATTCCCCATTGCAATAGTTGGTACGAGGTCAGTCAGGCGCTGGATAAACAGAATGTGGCTTATATGGGGTTGGGGCAGTGGATGCCGCGCTTGCAACGCTGTATTGAGCTGCGTAACACCCTAGGTTTGCGCTCACCAGTACACTCATTGGCCCGCTTGCTTAATCCCTTGCAAGCGCACTGTGTTTTACAAGGTATTTTTCATCCGAACTACCAGCCAATCCAACAGCAAGCCAACGTCTTGTTGGGGCAGCGTTCTTTAGTGATTAAAGGTGATGGGGGAGAGATTGAAGTACGCCCCGACGCAACTGGCACCCTAATGGGTGCAACTGATGGGCAGGCATGGGATGAAGAGTGGCCTGCGCAGATTGCACGCCAAGTCAAAGCGCCAACCTTAGAGCCGCAGCGTTTGTTAGCGCTTTGGCAAGGACAAGACAATGACATCTATGGGGAGCAAGCCATTATCGCCACCATCGCTTTGGGCCTGCGTGGCTTAGGGCAAAAGCGTGATGAAGCTTTTGCGCAGGCACAAAAGATTTGGCAAGCAAGGTAGCTCTAACTTTCTTGCCTAATACTGACTGCGAGAATATCGCAAGGCGCACGGGATAACAGATCGCTGGTGGTTGAACCAAACAGCAGTGCTAATCCGTGTCGTCCGTGACTGCCAACCACAATCAGATCGCAGTTTTCTTCTTCTGCTAACTGGTGAATTTCCTGTCGTGCTTGCCCATGACGTACAAAGCAGTGCTCAGTGTCCAGTTGCGAATACTGACTCTGCAATTCCCCAAGCCTTGTTTGCGCTTGTTCATTTTGCTGCTCTTGTAGCAAACTCAAATCCATCGGCACATCGCCACCAAAGGCCATGGACAGAGGCTCAATCACATGAATGAGTGATATTTTGCTGTTAAAACTTGATTGCAGTTCTATTGCTTTGCGTAATACGCAGTGACAATCTTCGCTCATGTCTGTAGCGACCAAAATATGCTGGTAAGCCATACTGGAATCTCCGTTGATCTTCTTTACCTGTTTATAGTCTTTGCGCAGCCCGATGTAAAGCATGCTTGGCGGATCTGTTTATTTTTTTGTGAGCGAAAATAAAGCCTCATTAAAATGCTTGAAAATCAACAGACTGGTTTTGGCTTTGACTATCGATAGTATAAAAACACGTATGAGTAATTGACAAAGACCGAAAATTCCGAGAATGTGTAGTTATAAATCAAACGAGCGTATGAAATGCTTGTTGGTTAAAATAAATTGGCTGGATTACATGCTGTAGGGCAGTCAGTTTTCATAATAATAGTGGAGAACAGTTGATGATTTACGCAGGCGTAGCCATCACGGTGAATACCCTAGAAGATGGCATTGTCGAATTTAAGTTCGACCTAGAGGGTGAATCCGTAAACAAATTTAATCGACTTACATTGACCGAGTTTCGTGCTGCCGTAGACGCTGTGCGTGCAGATACAAACATCAAGGCGGTAGTCGTCACTAGTGGTAAAGACACCTTTATTGTCGGTGCAGATATCACCGAATTTGTCGAAAACTTCCAGCTTCCAGAAGATGAGCTCATTGCCGCCAATTTAGAAATCAATCAGATTTTTAATGATTTTGAAGATTTGGCTGTTCCTACAGTGGTTGCTATTAATGGTATCGCTTTGGGTGGTGGTTTTGAGCTGTGCATGGCGGCCGATTACCGAGTAATGTCGGAAAAAGCCAAGGTTGGCTTACCCGAAGTGAAGTTAGGTATTTACCCGGGTTTTGGCGGCACAGTGCGTTTACCACGCTTGATAGGTGCTGATAACGCCATTGAGTGGATTGCTGCCGGTAAAGAAGCGCGTCCTGATGAAGCCCTGAAAGTAGGTGCAGTCGATGTGGTGGTGCCAGCGGATAAACTGTTGGATGCAGCGCTTGATTTAGCCAAGCGTGCGATATCAGGCGAACTGGATTATGAAGCCAAACGTCAGCCGAAACTGGAAAAACTCAAGCTCAACCCAATTGAGCAGATGATGTGCTTTGAAAGTGCCAAAGGTTATGTGGCAGGTAAAGCAGGCCCGCACTATCCGGCACCGGTCGATGCAATTAAAACCATGCAAAAAGCCGCTAACCATGGCCGCGATAAAGCCTTGGCAATCGAAGCGGCTGGCTTTGTTAAACTAGCCAAGACTACTGTAGCCAGTAGCTTGATTGGATTGTTTTTAAATGACCAAGCACTCAAGCGTAAAGCCAAAGGCTACGAGAAAGCTGCTAAACCAGTGAATATGGCAGCAGTGTTAGGTGCAGGCATCATGGGTGGCGGTATTGCCTACCAGTCGGCGCTCAAAGGCACACCTATTTTAATGAAGGATATTCGTGAAGAGGGCATTCAGCTTGGTCTAGATGAAGCAGCTA
This sequence comes from Thiopseudomonas acetoxidans, assembly GCF_030362935.1. NCBI lineage: Bacteria > Pseudomonadati > Pseudomonadota > Gammaproteobacteria > Pseudomonadales > Pseudomonadaceae > Thiopseudomonas > Thiopseudomonas acetoxidans. The sequence continues at coordinate 72,191 of NZ_JAUCDY010000007.1, read as the reverse complement.
AGCTGTTAGTAAAACGCTTAGAGCGCAAACGCATTGAGCCCCTTGAGATGGCTAAGGTGCTAAATGCTATTCGCCCAACGACTTCTTACGGTGACTTTGGCACTGTAGATATTGTCGTCGAAGCCGTAGTAGAAAACCCCAAGGTCAAGCAAGCCGTTTTAGCTGAAGTGGAAGAACAGGTCGGGGAAAGTACTATCTTAGCGTCCAACACCTCAACCATTTCCATTAACCATCTGGCTAAAGCCCTAAAGCGTCCGCAAAACTTTGTCGGTATGCACTTCTTCAACCCAGTACACATGATGCCACTAGTGGAAGTGATACGTGGTGAGCACAGTTCTGACGAGGCAGTGGCCACCACTGTGGCTTACGCACAGAAAATGGGTAAGAACCCTATTGTGGTCAACGACTGCCCAGGCTTCTTGGTTAACCGTGTGCTGTTCCCTTACTTTGGTGGCTTTGCCAAGTTGATTAGTGCTGGGGTGGATTTCACCCGTATTGATAAAATCATGGAGCGATTTGGCTGGCCCATGGGACCGGCGTATTTAATGGACGTGGTGGGGATTGATACCGCGCACCATGCCCGTGATGTGATGGCTGAAGGCTTCCCGGATCGCATGAAGGAAGACGCGCAAACCGCCGTGGATGCGCTGTATAAAGCCGAGCGTTTAGGCCAGAAAAATGGCAAGGGCTTCTATGCCTATGAAACCGACAAGCGCGGCAAACCGAAGAAAGTCGTGGATGAGTCCATTGCCAGTGTGCTGGCGCCGATTGTACGTGAACAGCGCGAGCTAACCGACGAGGACATTATCAACTGGATGATGATCCCGCTGTGTCTAGAAACCGTACGTTGTTTGGAAGATGGCATCGTGGAAACCGCAGCCGAAGCAGATATGGGCTTGATTTACGGCATTGGTTTCCCACCGTTCCGTGGTGGCGCACTGCGCTATATCGACACTATGGGTGTGGCGGAATTTGTTGCCTTAGCCGATAGCTATGCCGAGTTGGGCGCGCTGTACCAGCCGACTGACAAGCTGCGCGAGATGGCTAAAATCGGTCAATCTTTTTTCGGTTAATAGCCAACACGTTGAAGCTGGAGTAAAGAACATGAGTTTAAATCCTAGAGATGCAGTTATTGTCGACTTTGGCCGTACCCCAATGGGACGCTCCAAAGGCGGCATGCACCGTAATACTCGTGCTGAAGATATGTCAGCACACTTGATTAGCAGTTTGTTAAATCGCAATGAAAAAATTAACCCAGCGGAAGTTGAGGATGTTATCTGGGGCTGTGTTAACCAAACCCTAGAACAGGGCTGGAACATTGCCCGTATGGCGTCTTTGCTAACCCAGATCCCACACACCAGTGGCGCGCAAACTATCAGCCGCTTGTGCGGTTCATCCATGAGTGCATTGCACACTGCAGTGCAGGCGATCCAAACCGGTAATGGCGATGTGTTTGTTATCGGTGGTGTGGAGCACATGGGGCATGTAGGCATGATGCACGGCGTTGATCCTAACCCGCATTTGTCGCTCTATGCGGCGAAAGCCTCGGGCATGATGGGCTTAACGGCGGAGATGCTCGGCAAAATGCACGGCATCACCCGTGAACAGCAGGATGCTTTTGGTGAGCGTTCACATCGTTTGGCGCACAAAGCCACGGTTGAGGGGAACTTCAAAAACGAGATTATCCCGATGGAAGGCTATGATGAAAATGGCTTTCTGAAGATGTTTGATTATGATGAAACCATTCGCCCAGAAACTACAGTTGAAGGATTGTCGAAACTGCGTCCGGTTTTTAACCCTAAAGACGGTACAGTCACGGCAGGTACCTCATCGCAAATCACCGATGGCGCCTCTTGCATGATTATGATGTCGGCTCAGCGTGCTAAAGACCTAGGTGTCGAGCCTATGGCTATAGTGCGAGCTATGGCCGTAGCCGGCGTGGACCCTGCAATTATGGGTTATGGCCCAGTACCTGCAACCAAAAAAGCATTGCAGCGAGCGGGTTTGACCATTGATGACATTGACTACTTTGAGCTAAACGAGGCCTTTGCCGCACAAGCATTGCCGGTACTAAAAGACCTTAAACTGCTCGATAAAATGGACGAGAAAGTTAACCTACACGGCGGTGCCATTGCCTTGGGTCACCCCTTTGGTTGTTCCGGAGCGCGCATCTCCGGTACTTTGCTGAACGTGATGAAGCAAAACAATGGCCGTCTTGGTATAGCTACCATGTGTATCGGCTTGGGGCAGGGTATTACCACGGTGTTTGAGCGGGTATAAAGGCTTTCACACAGGTAAACTGTCGATAAATAAAAAACCGGGGGCAAGACCTCCGGTTTTTTTATGGCTGTTTTGCGCTCTTAGCGGTGCTGAGCTAAGCTTGTTGACTCATTATTAGCAAGAAAATCTCTCCCATGAGTTATTGGCAAGCTGAAAATAGCGCAAGTTTTACCTTGGAAATCAAAAAAAGTCGTTTTATTGCGCTGGCGTATCCCTGTGCTTCGCGTGAGCAGGCGCTGGCTTTTTTAGAGCAGGCTAAAACGGATTACCCAGATGCGCGTCATCACTGCTGGGCTTATGTGGTTGGCGATCCTAATAACGCTGCAAACATGGCGGCCAATGATGATGGTGAGCCTTCAGGCACGGCAGGTAAACCTATCTTGAATGTGCTGCAACATAAAAATATCGGTGACTTAATGTTGATAGTGGTGCGCTATTTTGGCGGTATTAAGTTAGGTGCAGGCGGGTTGCTGCGCGCCTATGGGCAAGCAGCAGACGGTGTAGTGCAGGCGTTACAGTTGGTTAGGCCTATTGCTATGCAAGAGTGGCTGGTGAATTGCAACTTTGCTCAAGAACAATACTTGCGTTATTGGCTGGAACAGCAGTGCGGACAGCTGCTAGATATTCATTACAGTGATCAGGTGCAGGCAAAAGTATTGCTGCCGCAAACAGTTGCCTTGCCGGATGAGCAGCTAGCAGCGCAGGCAATACATTTTCGGATCGGCGAGTAACAGTACCAGCTAGCGATATGCAATGTTTCGGTGATGGGACTAACTCAACGCCCACTTATAAATAAGCCGTTTAATATTGTGTTCAGCAGGAACAAGCCTAAGACTTCTTATAAAAATGTTACACGAGCCCATGTTTTTAGGAAGATTAACGCTGATTATGCTTGGCAATGCTTTGAGTATTGGACAATAACAAGGCAAGTCTTTAAGGTGTAGAGCCTAAAAATTACACTTTTTCTGGTTACTAGGCGCAAATGCTTGACCAGAAGGCAGGCTCAGTTATATATAGCCTCTTCAAACACGATCTTTTTTATCTTGGGAAATTTCTAAGCAATGAGTAAATCGCTGGTTATTGTGGAATCCCCGGCCAAGGCCAAGACCATTAACAAATATCTGGGTAACCAGTATGTGGTGAAGTCCAGTGTGGGTCATATTCGCGACTTGCCAACAAGCGGTGGCGGGGCAACCAAGCGTGAAAAAACCGACGAAAAGCTCAGCGCCCAAGAGCGCGCCCAACGGCAGTTGGTCAAGCGTATGGGAGTAGATCCAGAAAACGGTTGGAAAGCACGTTACGAAATTCTGCCGGGCAAAGAAAAGGTGGTTGATGAACTTAAACGCCTTGCCAAAGACGCCGACACTATCTATCTGGCAACGGACTTGGACCGCGAAGGGGAAGCCATTGCTTGGCACTTGCGCGAATCCATTGGCGGTGACGAAAGCCGCTTTAAGCGAGTTGTATTTAATGAAATCACCAAAAAAGCCATTGAAAATGCCTTTGCTGAACCCGGTCAGCTCAATCTGAACCAAGTGAATGCTCAGCAAGCGCGTAGGTTTTTGGACCGTGTGGTTGGTTTTATGGTGTCACCGCTGCTGTGGAAAAAAGTAGCTCGCGGTTTATCTGCAGGACGTGTGCAGTCGGTAGCCGTAAAGTTAGTGGTTGAGCGGGAAAAAGAAATACGTGCTTTTATTCCTGAAGAGTTTTGGCAAGTACATGCGGATTTAACCAATCCAAAACAGCAGGGCGCGCGCTTTGAGGTGGTACGCGAGGCGGGACAAAACTTCCGCCCGGTTAGTAAAGAGCAAACCGACAAAGCTTTAGCCTTCTTAAAACAGTCTGACTATAAGGTTGTTAAGCGCGAAGACAAACCTACTTCCAGTCGTCCCAGTGCGCCCTTTATTACTTCAACGTTACAGCAAGCAGCCAGCACACGTTTGGGTTATGGTGTAAAGAAAACCATGATGATGGCCCAGCGTTTGTATGAGGCTGGTTACATCACTTATATGCGTACCGACTCGACCAACCTGTCGAGCGATTCCATTGATATGGTGCGTGGCTTTATTGAAGATGAGTTTGGCAAAAAATACCTATTAGACAAGCCTAATTTTTACAGCAGCAAAGAAGGTGCACAAGAAGCGCACGAAGCGATTCGCCCCTCGGATGTGGCGGTGCGTCCTACTGAGCTAAAAGGCATGGAGCGTGATGCCGAGCGTCTCTATGATTTGATTTGGCGTCAATTTGTTGCTTGTCAGATGCCAGCGGCTGAATATTTGTCGACTAGCGTTACGGTGGCGGCAGGTGAGTTCGAGCTGCGCGCACGTGGGCGTATTTTGAAATTCGATGGTTACACCAAGGTGTTGCCGCCGCAGGGTAAGAACGCTGAAGATGCTGTGTTACCGGACTTGCAAAAGGGCGAAGCATTAAAACTGGTTAAACTGGATCCGACGCAACACTTTACCAAACCGCCTGCACGTTTTAGTGAAGCAAGTTTGGTTAAAGAGCTGGAAAAACAGGGCATTGGTCGCCCATCCACCTATGCAGCGATTATTTCTACGATTCAAGAACGCGGTTACGTGACTTTGAAAAACCGTCGTTTTCATGCGGAAAAAATTGGCGATATCGTTACCGAGCGCCTAGGCGAAAGCTTTGCCAATTTGATGGATTATAGCTTTACCGCAAAAATGGAAGAGCGTCTTGACGATGTGGCGCACGGTAAATTGGAGTGGAAACAGCTGCTGGATGAGTTCTACGGTGACTTTAAGGGTAAGTTAGAGTTGGCTGACAGTGCCGAAGCCGGCATGCGTGAAAATGCTCCGACGCTCACCGATATTCCTTGTAAAGAATGTGGTCGTCCGATGATGATTCGCACAGCAACCACCGGCGTGTTTTTGGGTTGCTCAGGTTATAGCTTGCCGCCCAAAGAGCGCTGCAAATCAACGATGAATCTTGTGCCCGGTAATGAAATTGCCGAAGATGACGAAGGTGAGTCAGAGTCTTTACTGTTACGTAACAAACGCCGTTGTGGCAAGTGTGGTACGGCAATGGATGCGTACTTGCTGGATGAAACACGCAAATTGCATATCTGTGGTAACAACCCAGACTGCTCCGGCTTTGAAGTTGAGACGGGACAGTTCCGCATTAAGGGCTATGAAGGTCCAAGCTTAGAGTGCGATAAGTGCGGTAATGAAATGCAGCTAAAAACCGGTCGTTTTGGTAAGTTTTTTGGCTGTACTAATGCTGAATGTAAAAACACCCGTAAGCTTTTAGCCAGTGGTGAGGCCGCTCCACCTAAAATGGATGTTGTGCCTATGCCGGAGCTGCAGTGCCAGAAAGTGGATGATACTTATGTGTTGCGTGATGGTGCCGCAGGTTTGTTTTTGGCTGCCAGTCAGTTTCCAAAAAAACGCGAAACCCGTGCGCCCCTGCTGATCGAGTTGTTGCCGCACAAAGACGAGATTGACGTTAAATACAGCTACTTGTTTAGCGCGCCAACCCATGATCCCGATGGCTTACCTAGCGTGGTGCGTTACAGCCGCAAAGCTAAAGAGCAATACGTACAGTCTGAAATAGATGGCAAACCCTCTGGCTGGCGCGCACTGTATGACGGCAATAAGTGGGTGGTAGAAGACAAGCGCAAGCCGAAAAAGTAGAGTTTAGAACGGTGAGTTACTTGCCGCACACACTCAATCACTCGTGATACACCACCGCTGGATTTCCGGCGGTGGTTTGTTTTTATTGTTTAAAAGAAGCTAGTTTGTTGCCTTATTTATGACCTTGAACGTATCACCACTTGATACTGTCCGCCCCAAACCCTTTATCAAGTGGGTGGGAGGCAAGCGGCAGTTATTACCTGAGTTGCAAAGGTATTTGCCAGAGAAAATAACGGATTATTTTGAGCCCTTTATTGGTGGGGGGGCTTTGCTGTGGACACTTGATCCGCAGCAGCTACGCAGCATCACTATTAATGACTACAACGCTGAGCTGGTTAATGCTTACCAGGTGGTGAGGGACAAGCCGCGGCAGTTGCTGGACAGTCTGGCCAAGCATCGCAATACAGAAACCTATTATTACGAGCAGCGTGCGCTGGACCGTCAAGATAATTTTAATCGTCGCACAGCAGTAACGCGCGCCAGCCGCTTTATTTACCTTAATAAAACCGGTTACAACGGTCTGTATCGAGTTAACTCCAAAGGTCAGCATAATGTGCCTTTTGGTCGCTACGCGAATCCGACTATTGTTGATTCTGAAACCATCTATGCGTGCTCAGCGTTTTTGCAGCATGTGCAGCTTATGCAGGGTGATTTTGACGCTATCAGGCCATTATTAAGCGCAGATGCTTTTGTGTATTTAGATCCGCCCTACGCGCCCGTTTCTGCAACCGCTAATTTTACCTCCTATACGGATCAGGGTTTTGACCACAGCATGCAACAGCGATTAAAAGAGCTCTGTGATTACATAGATGCTATTGGCGCGAAATTTATGCTGTCTAACTCCGCGGCTCCTCTGATTTATAAGTTGTATCAGGACTATGAAGTTATTGAGGTGCAAGCCAGCCGTGCGGTGAACAGCAAAGCTTCTGGGCGGGGCAAGGTAACTGAACTTATAGTGCGTAATTATCAAACATGACCTATACCCTTAATGACGTTGCTTGGTACGATTTTTTACAGGAAAACCCGGCGGTGCTGCAGTGCATCGACAGCTATGGGTTTTGTGATGTTCAGTCGAGTGTGCTTAAGAACTATCGTGAGCCACGCCTGATGTGCAAAATTGATTTTCTTGAGCAGCAGCCCAAGATTTTAAAACAGCTAAGCATTTCAGTGTTAGCTATTGTGAATAAGCAGTATAGGTTGGCGCGCACCCATCCCTTTATCGATATAAATACCAATTGGCTGCAGGATAAAGTCATTGATAAAACCTTTGCGCTGCCCAACTACCTGCATAGCCTAGCAGCAGCACATATTACCAGTGAGTCTAAAGCCCTCGATGCAGCTTATGCCTCAGGGATGCTGCATGAGCTGGAGCAGGTGCAGTATTTACATTTAACGGTGCGCGGTCGCAGTTACTCGACCAACTTTGAGTTTGCTTTAACTGACATCCATGACTACAAAGTTCATTATCCGGTCGCAGGGGTGCAGCTAGAGGTTGATGGCGGCTATGAAAGCCAAAATCGGCTCTTGCTGGTTGAAGCGAAAATGGGTTTTGCCAACAACATGAACCTCAGGCAGCTCCTTTATCCACAGCTGAATTACAGTGCATTATTGCGCAAACCTGTGGTTACTTATTTGATGTTTTATGAGACGGGCGGTTTGTTTCATTTTTTGCCCTTTACCTATTACAACGGTATTCCTCAGATTAATTACGTGGGTTATCGACTGTTTAAGCTAGAGCAGCCGATGCTGCTGAATCCGCAGCAGTTATTTAATACACCTATTAATCCAATGTTGACCGGTTTCGGTGCACCTTTCCCACAGGCGGACAGCATGGACACCCTGTTAAATCTGCTATTAAGCATGGCAGCCGATGAGCTGTACAGCAAAGAAGAACTGTTTGCTGATTACGCGCTAGTACCGCGGCAATGGGATTATTATTTAAATGCGCTAATTTGGCTTGGGTTAGTGTTTAAGTGCGCTGAGGGCTATTTCAGGTTAACGCTAATAGGTCATCAGTTGCTCGAGTTATCCGAGCAAGAGCGCGTTTTTTATATTGCACAAACTGCTTTCTCCAATGATATTTTCAACGCGCACTTGCATGCGGAAAATCCATTTATCTGCGCTGAGTCAAGGCTTAACAATGGCCTGAGCACAGACTCTACCTTCCAGCGCAGAATACAAACGGTGAAAGCATGGCGCTGGTATCTATTTCAGGTATTGCGGATCAACAGTCGAAATTAATTACCATTAGCGTACAATACCACTCCTTTTACGAGCGTTAGGCCGCAATGGCAGTCGAGTGAATGTCTTAGATTGGAAGTTTATGTCAAAAGAATTTTTAGAAATTGTTGAATTACCCGATGGGCGTATTATTTTGCGCCGTTCAGAAGATGAGCCGCCTATGGTTACTCTGATGTTTTCCAAGGAAGCGCGTGAGTTGCTGAAAGGTAAGTACATTGACGTGGCCAAGTCTATGTTTCATGCAGGCTTGCAAACAGCAGGGCAGCTGGTAGCCGAAGATTTTGAAGAAGGTGATGAAGAATCGACCGGCGCCACGAATCATACGCTGCACTAAGTAATGGCCAGCAAACCACTAGGGGTAAGTCGTGTAAGGTTACCTGCGGGTGGCTGGTCAACGGTGTTGGCTTATCTATGCCAACACTTTTCCAACATCGCACCTGAAGTGTGGCGCACGCGTTTCCTGCAACAAAAGATCCTTAACGAGCTATATCAGCCTATAGCACTGGACGCACCTTTTGTTCCTGGTGCTACGGTGTACTATTTTCGTGAGCTATCAGCCGAGCCTGAAGTACCTTTCCAAGAGCAGGTCTTGTTTGAAGATGAACATCTACTGGTAGTAGATAAACCGCATTTTTTAGCTACAGCACCGGTCGGCAATTATGTTGAGCAAACTGTGTTACGGCGTTTGCAACGGCGTTTGCACATTCCGGAGCTGGTCGCTGCGCACCGGCTGGATCGGCTGACTGCAGGCGTTTTATTGCTGGTTAAGCGCGCACAAGACCGTGATGCTTACCAGCGGCTGTTTCGCGAGCATGCGGTAGAGAAAACCTACGAAGCTATTGCACCCGCTTTGCCTCAGCTAACCTTTCCCTACACTCACTTAAGTCAGTTACAGGCAGACCCTGAATGTTTCTTTTTAATGCGTGAGGAGGATGGAGTGCCTAACAGTCAAACGCGTATTGAAGTGCTTAAGCAAGGGCCGACCTACTGGCACTACGTACTTTATCCTGTTACTGGACGCAAGCATCAATTGCGTGTGCACCTGGCCAGTTTGGGTGCGCCTATTGTGGGCGATGATTTTTATCCGCAGCTAACAACCTCTCAGCAGGACAATTACCAACGACCTTTACAGCTTTTGGCCCGCAGCCTGCGTTTTATTGATCCGTTAACAGGCCAGTTACGCTTCTTCTCTTCAGCACGACAATTAATGAATATTGAGCACATTGCTGAAACATGCTACTAAAATTTAATTTACTTAATTGTTTGCTTGTCCATCAATGTATTCACCAAGATGAGCGCGGCATATTTGTGCGTAAACGGTTGCAAGGCTTTGCCGAAAGCATTCGAGTATAAAGAAGGTCTTGTTGTTGAGTCCGGCTTGCTGCAACCAGCTTATGCTCAGCATTTAAAAGCTAGTGAACTACTGACTTTGCAGCAGGTAAGAGGTGTGCCACAGAACGAACACCGCATGCTTGCGCTGCATACCGTTAACCCAGCAGAGTTGCATATGGATGCGGGCTGTTGGTTGGCGTCAGTAGGGATGTGCAGGTGCTCTACGGTCATCATTACAGCAATGCATATCTGAATACTGGGCTGTATATTGCGCAGAGACTAAGTGATGCAGTTGCCCATCGGTATTGCACATGAGAAATCAACTGTTTCTAGCAGGGTTACTGTCAGCATTGGCATTGCTACGCTGATACCAACCCTAACTATGGATAAACAAGCCTTGTTGCAAGCAGCAGACAAGGCGCTGTATGCTGCCAAGCAGTCAGGGCGCAACAGATTTTGTAGCGCATAGCTTTAGGGGATAAAAAACCATGCCGTATGTAAATATTAAAATCACCGACGAAGGTGTCACCAAAGAACAAAAAGCAGCACTCATTAAAGGTGCAACCGAGTTACTACAAAAAGTACTTAATAAAAATCCAGCGACTACAGTGGTAGTGATCGATGAGGTCAATACGGATAACTGGGGCATTCAAGGTGAGCAAGTAACAGAATTACGTAAAAAATAAATATTGGCGAAGTGTATCTGTTGTCGTAAACAGCGTTTAACGGGTTCTTTTGTTAAAAGTACGCTAGAATCTATTTGTGATGTCAAACAGCCTTTAAGCATGCGTTTCAGCTTAGAGTAAAGGCGTAGGCGCACACTTAATAATGGAACCACGCATGGATACGCAGCAGGCCGAGCTGTACTGGCTTTGGGGCAGCTATTGTGTGGTGCACGTTAAAACAGCACTATTAAAGGAATGGAAAGCACTATGACAGATGTACCTGTACAACAGCCTGCCAGTAACGACTCTAAAAATGTCAAACTAATCTACATTCTCTATCTTGTGGGAGTTGTCGTTGGCATTACTTCGCTGGTTGGCGTAATTATGGCCTACATTAATAAAAACGATGCGCCTGAGTGGATGCAGAGCCACTATCAGTATCAAATTAGAACATTCTGGATTGGTTTACTGTATGTGTTTATTTCTGCTTTACTGATGGTTGTAGTTATAGGTTTTTTATTGCTGTTAGGGTATTACGTTTGGCTCATTGTTCGCTGCGTCAAAGGCATGAAAGCTTTAGAGCAGAATCAGCCAATTGCAAATCCAAAGATTTGGTTGTTCTGAGGTTTGTATTAAAAAAGCCGCACTGGGTGCGGCTTTTTTTTACGCGTAATACGTTATTTGCCTTCGGGCTTAATGATGAGCAAGTCACAATCTGAGTTTTCTAAAACGCGCTCTGCCGTATTACCGATTAGTGCGTTCTCAATATTACCGCGTGAGATAGCACCCATAACCAGCAAATTGACATTTTTGTTTTTAATAAACTGAGGTACTGCTTCTTCAGTAACCCCTCTGAGTAAAAACTGCTGCTCATTACTAATGTCATACTGACCAAGTAAATCGTTAAAAGCTTGCTTATGGCGTTGTTCGGTATTTTCCAAATAAGAGTCGTAAGAAACCACTAGCTCAGCTTCAAAAACCAAGGATCTTGGCAGGGGGTTGTAGCTGTGGACAAAATACGTCTGCATGCTGAGCTCCTCGCCCAGTAGTTTGGCTACTTTAATTAAGTTGTGATCCAGTGATGCAGGTTTGTCTGCTGAATGAACGGGATCAAGTGCTGTAGCAATATTCTTAGGGTTCCACTCGCCGCTGCGAACGAGCCATAGTGGGACAGGGCAGAAACGGATTAATTGCCAGCTGGTGTTGTTAAATAATAGGCGATGCAGCGTACCGTGCGTAGTTGCATTGCGCAGTAACAGATCCGGCTTAAGTTCTTCTACATGCTTAAGGATTTCTGCGTACAACGGCTTGCCCCAACGAGCTTTGGTGGTTACTTCAATGCCTTGCTCGCGTAGTGGGGCGGCGAGCGATTCCAGCCAATCAAGACGTTCGGTCAGTAAAGCTGTACGCGCTCTTTTCTGGGTATCTTTATCGCTAAAAAAGCCATCTTCTAAGGCTTGGTTATGATCGCAAATGAGTAGCTCAACAGCGGCTTTTGTCTGAGAAGCCAGCCAAGCGGCACGCTCGAGCGAAGGTTGTGAGTTTTTAGCGGTAGGATCAATAACCACTAATAATTGTTTTAGCTGCATATCTACTCCTGATATTGCTGATGGCTGCTAGGTCTGCACTAATGACTTTCGGCAAACAGCTGTTGTTTGTCAATAGTCGATTCATGGCTATAAAATCAATAAAAGTATATCATTGGCGCGCACTTAAAATATGGAATTAAGTATGGGGCTTGAAAACATATGTGTCGAGTTTTTAAACAGTGCAATACGATTAGCTAAGCGGTTAAGGAATAAGCGGTTAAGGAAGGTGGCTGGTGAAAGAGCGTGCACAAAACCTGTTAAAAACGATTCAGACAGATATTTTAAGCAACCGTTTGATTTTACCCTCTTTGCCAGAAGTGGCGATACGGGTGCGAGAGTTGGCCGCCGATTCAGACTGCTCAGTCTCTGTATTGGAGCGTGAGGTAGCTAAGGATGCAGCGATAGCAGCGCGTCTCATCAAGGTGGCTAATAGCTCTGCTTTGCGGCGCGGCATCCCTGTCACGGCGCTAAAACAAGCAATAATGAGTCTGGGGTTCAATCAGGTACGCTCGCTGGTGACCCAGCTGGCTATTTTACAAACCATGCGTGGCAGTAAAGATACTGCACGTTTGCAGGGGTTCGTTGCCAGCGGCTTACATATCAGTGCGCTGTGCCACAACTTGGCAGCACAGCATGTAGGTCTTGATGCAGAGTTGGCTTCTTTGGGTGGATTGTTACACGATATTGGCAAGCTGCCTTTGCGTGATTTCTTGTTGCAGCGAGTGGAACTTTCGAAGCTAGAACGTTTGCAGTTTGAGTTGGTTTTGCATCCTTATGTGGGTGCAATGTTGTTAAAACATTGGGGCATGACGGGTGAGCTCGTGCAGATGGCGCGCTGGCATGAGGCGGTGTTGCGTGAAACAGGCAAGGCAGAGCCTGATTATGTAGACGTAGTTATTGCCGCCAATATCTTGCACTACGGGACGCAAAAAGGGCGTTATGCCAAGTACGCTGAAATGAGCATTCCGGCAATAATCAAATGCACAAGCAAGAGCACGGATGCGTTAAATGTCAGCCAAGCTGAGCAGCGAATGCAGCTCAGTCAAGCATTGGCCAGTGCTTAGTCTTTGAGTATGCGTAAAGGACTGCTGTTCAGAGCTTTACGTGTCCCCAAAAAACCCGCCATATTAATCAGCAGTGCGCCAAGTAGTGGCAGCAGTATTAACCAAGGGTGGGGTTGCCAGCTGAGCTTGAAAACGAACTGATACAGCAGCCAGCTGGTTAGCTCGCAACCCAACCATGCCAGCACGCCGCTGACCAATCCCAAAGTGGAAAATTCGTACATATTCACTTTCAGTAGTAGCTTTTTGGGTGTTCCCAGTGCGCGCAATAATGCACCTTGATGAATGCGGCTGGCGAGTGTGCTCTGCACGCCGGCAAGCAATACAGTGATGCCGGCAGCCAGTACAAAGAGCAATATAAACTCTACTGCCAAAGTGACCTGAGCCAAAATAGCTCGTAGTTGGCTAAGCAACGCTTCAATCCGCAATAAACTTACCGCTGGGAAGTTCTGGTTTAATTGGCGCAGCTGTGTGTCTTGTTCGGGTGCTAAATAAAAGCTGGTAATCCATGTGTAGGGCACATTACCAAGCTGTTCAGGTGCAAAAATCACAAAGAAATTCGGCTGCAGACTGCCCCAGTCCACGGAGCGAAAATTGCTCACCTGACTTTCAATGATTTGCCCGCCTAAATTAAAAGTGACCCTATCGCCAAGCTGCAAGTCAAGACGTTCGGCGAGCTCTTGTTCCACGGATATTTCGATAATCTCGCTTGGAGGATTGCCAGAATTTGACCACCACTGTCCGGCGGTAATCTGGTTGTCTTTGGGCACCTGGGTGCTCCAGGTTAGGTTCAGATCCCGCTGTACGGTACTTAGCGCGCGTGAGTCTGGGTCAAGGCGATCTAACACAGGCTGATCATTAATATGCGTCAGTCGGCCCGGGGTCATGGGATAAAATTCAGCAATCTGTGGGCTGATGCTGTGCAGTTGCTGGGCAAAGTCAGCCTGCTCATGGGGCATGATATTGAAGGCAAAGTGATTGGCGGCTTGCTCAGGAAGTTGCTGTTGCCAGTTCTCTAGCAGCTCGGAACGCAGCAGCACCACCAGAGCCATGGCGAAAATAATCAAAGCAAAAGCTAGGATTTGCCCTACGGCCAAGAACGGGTTGCGTAACAGGTGGCCTAAGCCTAAACGCCAAGCGAGGTTGCGACGAGCTAACAGGGCGGTGAGACGCTTAAGCAATAATAAAATACCTGCCCCCAAAACTAAGGAAAAGGCTAAGCCGCCAAATAAAAGAACCAGCGTTAGGCCCAGGTCTAAACTTAAGCGCCACATAATCAATGCTAGAGCAGTGATGGCTAGTGAGTAAACCAGCCAGCCAGCAGTGGGCATGGGCTGCAAATCACGACGTAATACCCGTAAAGGCGATACCTGTCCTAGCGCTATCAGCGGTGGCAAACCAAAACCCAGTAGGCTGATTAAACCGGTAAAAAGAGCGGTTAAGCTAGCGCCTAGCCCAGCTGGGGGAATGTCTTCAGGCAGCAAGTCGGCCAGTAACGCAAATAAAACCTGCTGACCAAACCAACCTAAAACAATAGCAATGAGGCTGGCGAGCACGCCAAGCAGTAAAAGTTGCAGGCTAAATAGCAATAGGGTTTGGCAGCGTGATAAGCCAAAGCAACGCAGTAAGGCGGCATGGTCATAACGCTTGTTGGCAAAATTACTGGCTGATAAGGCGATACTGACGCAGGCCAATAAAATAGCGGCAAGACTCGCAAGGTTTAGATATTGCTGAGCTCGCTCTAGGGCGTTGTTAAGCTGTGGATTACCATCGCTAAGCTGTTCTATTTTTTGCTGGGGAGCTAACAGGGGTTCGATTGTTTCGCTATAGCGCGCTAATGCTTGGCTGTCTCCACGCCACAGCAAGCGGTAATGAATACGGCTGCCGGGTTGAATCGCCTGAGTGGCAGCTAAATCAGCTTGATGCATGATGACTCTGGGCGTAAATGCAGAAAAGCCGCCGGCACTATCAGGCTCAAAAGTTAAAATCCGGCGCGCAATCAACTCGGTTGCGCCGATTTCTATGCTGTCACCGGGTTGAATGTCGAGCACGTTAAACAGTTGGGTGTCCAGCCATGCCTCGCCTGGGGCAGGGCGTCCGCCGATTTGTTCTGTATCGCCTAATTGCAGGCTGGATTTTAACGCGCCGCGCAGTGGGTAGTGGTCGTCTACCGCTTTGATGCTGGCCAGATGCATCCCTTGCTCACTGCTGAGCATGGTAGCAAAGCTCACTGTGCGCGCGGGTTCCAAGCCAAGCGCTAAACCCTGTTCGATAAGACGCTCATTCGCGGCGATACTGCCACTGACCACCAAGTCCGCGGCTAAAAACTCACTGGCTCTGAGCTGCATGGCTTGATGTAGGCGATCAGCAAAATGGGCGATGGTGCTGCTGCTGGCAACTGCGACAATTAAGGCAAAAAATAAGGTGTACAACTCGGGGGAGCGCAGTTCGCGCAAACTTTGTTTGATGGCGAGACTGAAGATAGTCAGAAAGCGTATTTTCATGCGTTGTCTACCAAACGACCGCCTTCAAGCTGAATTTGCCGTGCACAACGCTGCGCCAAGCGCTCATCGTGGGTAACCAGTACCAGTGTGGTGCCCTGAGCTTGGTTGAGCTCAAACAACAACTCAGTAATCACTTCGCCTGTTTGGCTGTCTAAATTGCCAGTTGGCTCATCAGCAAACAAAATTTTAGGCTCAGCAGCAAAGGCGCGGGCAATGGCAACGCGCTGTTGTTCACCGCCTGAGAGTTGACGAGGATAATGGTCCAGTCGCGCCTCTAAACCGACCTGCTGCAATAGAAGCGTTGCTTGTTGTCGTGCGTGCTTGTGGCTTTTAAGCTCTAGCGGCAACATCACGTTTTCTAGCGCATTAAGGCTGTCCAAAAGCTGAAAGGATTGAAAAACAAAGCCCACGTGCTCGGCTCGCACCAGTGCGCGTTGATCTTCATCGAGCTCGGTAAGTGATTTTCCTGCGAGGTTGATTTTTCCACTGCTAGGCAGATCCAGTCCCGCTAATAAACCCAGTAAAGTAGATTTTCCTGAGCCAGAGCGGCCAACAATGGCTAAACTATCGCCTTGCTGAAGGGTCAGTGACATCTCTTGCAAGATAGTTAGAGGTTGTCCACTGACTGTTACGGTTTTACTAAGGTTTTCGGCGTGCAAAATAGATTCTGACATGAGGTTCCTGATGCGTAAGTTACACTTACTGATTTTTACTTGGTTACTTTTTTGGGTTGTGCCGAGTGTTTATGGACAAACGATTTTAGTGGTTGGCGACAGTATTAGTGCAGCCTACGGGCTTGAAATAGAGCGAGGCTGGGTAGCGTTATTACAGCAGCGCTTAACAGAGCGTGGGTTATCTTATCAGGTTGTTAACGCTTCTATAAGTGGTGATACCAGCGCAGGTGGACGTAATCGGTTACCAGCGTTGCTGGAGCAGCACCAGCCTAGCCTAGTGCTGATTGAGCTGGGTGGTAATGATGGATTGCGCGGTTTGCCGCTGTCTAATCTGCAGGATAATCTTCGTGCCATGGTGCAGCTTGCTAAACAACAGGAGGCACAGGTTATGCTGTTAGGTATGCGCATCCCGCCTAACTACGGAACCCGTTACACCGAGGAGTTTTATCAGGTCTTCCAGCATGTTGCTGAGCTAGAGTCGGTACTTGTGGTGGATTTTTTCCTCGAGGGTGTGGGGGGCGTGCCGGGCATGGTTCAAGCCGATGGCATTCACCCGACTGAACAAGCGCAAGCTATTTTGCTGGACAATGCTTGGCCAATCCTAGAGAAGGCGATCGATTTGGTGCGCTAGAGGCTATTTTCGTTTAGAGGCGCTAACTAGGGTGAGTAGAGGGTGTTTAGCTTGCAATACAAGTTGTACTTTGGCGGCTGTTTTGTTGTTTAACTTTAAGGTAATGTAGCGCAGCTAAAATTATTGTTTGAGAACAGTTGTTTTTTATTTTTAAGGGCTAGTCTGTGGTGAGAATTTTACAAGTAGTAACTCAAGTAACGCTTGGTATGTGCATGCTGCAAAGTGTTTCCGCAGCGCAGTTTCCACTGCCGACAGATGGTGACATTATTGGCGAGGTGCAAACACGTATTGCGCTGCACGAAGATACCTTCGCTGATATTGGCAAAGCGCTGGATTTTGGCTATTTAGAGATGGTTGCCGCCAATCCATACGTAGACGCTTGGTTGCCGGGTGAAGGAGTCGAAATTACCTTGCCGTCAAAATATATTTTGCCCGCAGGTGCGCGCAGTGGCATCGTAATGAATTTGGCCGAGTATCGATTGTATTACTACCCGAAAGACAAGCCTGTTGTATATACCTTCCCCTTGGGTATTGGTCGCGAAGGCTGGAGTTCGCCCATCAGCGAAACGCGCATTGTGATGAAAACCCCAAACCCAGGCTGGACACCGCCTAAATCCATTTTGCGCGAACACGAAGAAGCCGGTGACCCTCTACCAGCCTATGTGCCGCCTGGGCCAGATAACCCGCTAGGGCCGTACAAAATGACTTTGGCTTTGCCGGGTTACTTGATTCATGGCTCTAACAAAAAATTCGGTATCGGTATGCGCGTCAGTCATGGCTGTTTCCGCATGTTAAATCACAACGTGTTAGAGTTGGCGGGCTTGGTGCAAGTAGGGGAATCGGTACGCATTATTAATGAACCTTACAAGTTGGGCTTTAAGGGCAAGCAGCTTTATTTGGAAGCGCACACGCCGCTGGATGATCATGGCCAGCCTTCGGTGGTAGATAAGCACGCCATGGTAATGCAGTTATTGCTCGCCAATGAAGGGCTGCAGGATAGAGCTAATATTGATTGGGACAGGTTGCGTGAAGTGGTTGCCGAGGAAACGGGGATTCCTGAAGTCATAGGTGAACTTATTTGATAAATGCTTGTTTTGCTAGGCTGTCAGCGATAATTATGTTGACATAAATAAAGCGGCATCTATAATGTGCGCCCCATATAGGCACATAGCTCAGCTGGTTAGAGCACCACCTTGACATGGTGGGGGTCGTTGGTTCGAATCCAATTGTGCCTACCAAATTGATGGAGAAAGGCCGCGCATGCGGCCTTTTTTCTTATTAAGCTAGATTTCCAGTGACTCCGGTTTGTTGGCTTGGATATATCCCAGCTTTCACTGTATGGCAGCTGTGCTGACAGATCGCTCTTACTGGCTCATCCCAACCCAAGTGACCTTTGGTAGCGGTCACCACTAGGAGAGGAGGCGCCATGCCCGTTATTACCCTTCCTGACGGAAGTCAGCGTTCGTACGAACATCCCGTATCCATTTTAGACGTAGCGCAGTCCATTGGCGCAGGTTTGGCCAAAGCGACTGTAGCAGGTCGTGTGAATGGTCGCTTGCTGGATGCCTGTGACATTATCAGCGAAGACTCAACGTTGCAGATAATCACGCCCAAGGATCAAGAAGGTCTCGAGATTATTCGCCACTCTTGCGCGCATTTAATCGGGCATGCGGTTAAACAGCTCTTTCCAGAAGCAAAAATGGTGATCGGACCGGTCATTGAAGATGGCTTTTATTACGATATTGCTATCGAGCGTCCTTTTAACCCTGAAGATTTGGAAGCCATTGACAAGCGCATGCGCGAGCTGATCGCGCAAGATTATGACGTCATCAAAAAATTAACTCCGCGCGCAGAAGTTATCCAGGTGTTCGAGCAGCGTGGCGAGGATTATAAGCTACGTCTAATCGAAGATATGCCCGAAGAGACCGAGATGGGGCTATATCATCACCAAGAATATGTGGATATGTGCCGTGGTCCGCACGTGCCCAATACGCGTTTTTTAAAGCACTTTAAATTAACCCGTTTTTCTGGTGCCTACTGGCGTGGTGACTCGCAAAACGAGCAGTTGCAACGTATTTATGGCACAGCTTGGGCAGATAAAAAGCAGTTAGCAGAGTACCTCAAGCGTATTGAAGAGGCAGAAAAACGCGATCACCGCAAACTCGGTAAGCGTCTTGATCTGTTCCATATGCAAGAAGAAGCCGCAGGCATGGTGTTTTGGCACCCCAAAGGCTGGACGCTATATCAGGTGCTTGAGCAATACATGCGTAAAGTGCAGAACGATAATGGTTATCAAGAAATTCGCACCCCGCAAATTGTGGACCGCATCCTGTGGGAAAAATCCGGCCACTGGGCTAACTATGCTGACAATATGTTTATTACTGAGTCAGAAGCGCGCGACTACGCTATTAAGCCGATGAACTGTCCCTGTCACGTGCAGGTGTATAACCAAGGGCTGAAAAGTTACCGTGAATTGCCACTACGGCTAGCCGAGTTTGGTGCCTGCCATCGTAACGAGCCTTCAGGTGCACTGCATGGCATTATGCGGGTACGCGGCTTTACACAGGATGATGCACACATTTTCTGTACCGAAGATCAGATGCAGAAAGAGTCCGCTGACTTTATTCGTTTAACGCAGCAGGTATATGCCGATTTTGGCTTTACCGATATCGAGCTTAAGTTGTCGACACGTCCAGAGCAGCGTATCGGCTCGGAAGAGCAATGGGATAAAGCCGAAGCAGCATTAAAGGCGGCTCTAGAGAGCGCTGGCTTAGAGTATGAACTACAGCTGGGCGAAGGTGCGTTCTACGGACCGAAAATTGAGTTCTCTCTGCGCGACTGTTTAGGTCGGGTATGGCAGTGCGGAACACTACAGCTGGATTTTAACTTGCCTGTGCGCCTAGGCGCCGAGTTTGTTAATGAGGAAAACAGTCGTGAGCATCCAGTGATGTTGCATCGCGCTATTCTGGGTTCGTTTGAACGCTTTATTGGTATTTTAATCGAGCATTACGAAGGTGCGTTCCCTGCGTGGCTAGCGCCAACTCAGGCGGTGATTATGAATATCAGTGAGAGGCAGAGTGAGTTTGCGCTTGAAGTTGAAAAAACATTGCGCGAGAAAGGCTTCCGCGTAAAAACTGACCTGCGTAACGAGAAAATCGGCTTTAAAATTCGTGAGCACACTTTACAAAAAGTACCTTTCTTGTTGGTGGTAGGTGATAAAGAAGTTGAGAGTCGACAGGTGGCTGTGCGTACCCGTTGTGGCAAGAACCTAGACTCATTGAGCCTAGATGAATTCATTGCCACACTCGAAGCCAGCATTGCACTGCGTGGTCGTGTGGAGTAAGTTGTTTTAACTCGTAGTTAATAAAACGCCCCACTGCTATACAGTAGTGGGGCGTTTTTACATGGCCGTTAACACCGGGAAAATACCAATCGCGCAAGAGTATCTACCGGTCATTGCATTCCTATAGAAGCCTGCCAGGTTGGGTTAAAGCCAGTGCAGTAGACGCAAGAGTGCTAGTTGCACTATTGCCAAAATACCCAGCCCAATACAGGCCACAATAAAGCCTAGTTCAGACTCGCCGCCCGGAATGCCGCCTAAATTAACCCCCAGCAAGCCTGTGATAAAACTTAATGGTAAGAAAAAAGCGGTGATCAGGGTGAGTAAATAAATAGTACGTCCGCTACGTTCTTCACGCTGACGCTTTTCGGCCTCTAAAATAAACCCAACACGTTCTCTACTTAAATCCAGCTCTTCAAGACTGCGGATAGTGCTGTTGTGGATTTCGCCCAGTTGTGCCTTGACGTTGTGGTTAAATCCCTCTGTTTGTACGCGCTGTAACACGCTAAATAAGTCTCGCATCGGAATTAGGTAGCGGCGCAAGTTAGCACTATCGCGCCGTAGCTGTAGCATCTGCTTTTGATTGGTGCGAAAGCGAATGTCCTGCACCATGGACTCTTCCTGGGTATCAATGAAATCGGCTAACTGCTCAACCAGAACATCAATGTCTTGAGCGCTGGTTTTAAGGATTGCTGTGAGCAATTCGGTCGTGGTTCTGGGGCCTGTATTTTGCTTGAAACTTTGCTCCAGTTCAGCATCAGGGTAGGCATCGGCGTGCGCAAAACTAAGCAGTAATTGATCTTTGACCAAAACACGCAGCGATAAGAGCGCGCTGTTCTCTAGCGAGTAATTACGGGCTAGCACCCGTGAAAACAGTAGCAGCGTTTGGTCATGATGCTCAAGCAGGCGTGGGCGGGTGCCTTTAGCCAGTAACAGTTGTCGCTCAAGCTCGCTCACCTGACTAGTGTGCTGCAGCCAGTCTTGGGTATCCAGATTGTCCTTATCCCAGTGTAGCCACAATTTTTGTTGCGCTTGGAGCTGTAAGCCTGCTAACTCGCTGCGTTGTAACGGTCGTGCACCGCCGTTGCCGTCCAGTAAAAAGCCAAATACTAGACCGGATTCCTGTTGTTGCATAGCAGGGCCTCATAGTGAACTACCTGTAGTAAGACTACTTTATGTGTTTTTCGTAATTCGAGCACGGTTGTTTGCTGATATCAATAGCATCCTGCAGCCTCAGTATGGTAGGGCGTGCTAAGATTCATGCGTGTAGGATCAGTCCAGTTAATGCTATAGAATCGCCAGTGAGTGATTGTTTTTAAAGAGCGACTTGCGAAAAGAGTCGATAGGATATAAAATCCGCGCTCTATTTAGATTAGGTTCCTCGTGCAGATTGATGTGCGCAAGGGATAGCAACACAAGTAATATGGCAGTGGCTGTTGGCTTGCAAACAAGTCAAATGTAAGCAAGGTCTGCTATGTTTTTCGGCGAAATCGCCAAAATTTGGAGTGAGAATTATCAAGCGAGATATGAGACAAGACAGACGTTCTGCCAATAAGGCACCGATTAATGAAAATATTACTGCTCGTGAAGTCCGATTGATTGGAGCAGAGGGCGAGCAGATCGGGGTCGTCTCGATTGCTGAAGCACTAGCAGCCGCTGAAGAGGCGCGCTTAGACTTAGTGGAAATTTCTCCTGATGCAGCACCACCTGTGTGCCGCATCATGGATTACGGCAAGCATTTGTTTGAAAAGAAAAAACAACAAGCGCAAGCGCGTAAGAACCAAAAGCAAATTCAAGTAAAAGAAGTGAAGTTTCGTCCTGGGACGGACGTAGGGGATTATCAGGTAAAACTACGCAACCTGATACGTTTCCTAGAAGAAGGGGACAAGACCAAGGTCACTTTGCGTTTCCGCGGTCGTGAGATGGCTCACCAGGAGCTGGGTATGGATCTGTTAAAACAGGTTGAAAATGACCTGATTGAGTACGGCACCGTAGAACAGCATCCTAAGATGGAAGGACGCCAACTAACAATGGTCATCGCTCCCAAAAAGAAGAAGTAACCCCAAATGGTTTAGCTGCTTAGCAGCTATGCTTGGGCATAGGCAGGCCCCAAGGTTACTGTATTATTAATTTTGAATGCGGAGTTCAAACATGCCAAAGATGAAGACAAAAAGCGGCGCTAAAAAGCGCTTCAAAGCGACAGCAAACGGTTTTAAGCACAAACATGCTTTCAAAAGCCATATCTTAACCAAGATGACTACCAAGCGTAAGCGCCAGCTGAGAGGTACCAATCAGGTACACCCATCAGATGTTGCAAGCGTTGAACGTATGTTACGTGTTCGTTAATTGGTAGGAGAGAGTAAGTTATGGCTCGTGTAAAAAGTGGTGTTCAGGCTCGTCGCCGTCACAAGAAAATTTTAAAACTTGCTAAAGGTTACTACGGCGCGCGTTCACGTACGTTCCGTATTGCCAAGCAAGCGGTTATCAAAGCTGGTCAGTATGCATACCGTGACCGTCGTCAGCGTAAGCGTCAATTCCGCGCTCTGTGGATTGCTCGTATTAATGCTGGTGCACGTATCAACGGTTTGTCTTACAGCCGTTTCATTGCTGGCTTGAAAAAAGCTTCCATTGAAATTGATCGTAAGGTATTGGCCGACTTAGCGGTAAACGAAAAAGCAGCATTTGCAGTTATTGTTGAGAAAGCCAAAGCTAGCCTAGCTTGATGCTTTTTTAGTAATACAGCGTTATTGCTTTTGATAAGGGAAGGGCCTCGGCTCTTCCCTTATTTCGTTAAAACAGTCTATTTAATGTTTTTAGAGCATCCTGCAAAGATACAGAGCGTTTTGCAAGATTCTCTGGAGTTTATCGATGGAAAATATTCAGCAGTTGGTCAGTCAAGCGCTGGCCGCTATTAATGCAAGCAATGATATTCCCGCTTTAGAACAGTTGCGGGTGCAGTATTTGGGTAAAAAAGGTGAGTTAACTCAGCTAATGAAACAGCTGGGCGGCTTATCGGCCGAAGAGCGTCCGAAAGCAGGGGCTTTGATTAACCAAGCAAAAGAACAAGTGCAGGATGCTATTGCCCAGCGCAAAGCAGGCCTTGAAAGTGCAGCTTTGGCCCAAAAATTAGCAGCTGAAACCATTGATGTGACACTGCCCGGTCGTGGTCAGCAATCCGGTGGCTTGCATCCCGTGACACGTACGTTGGAGCGCATTGAGCATTTTTTCAGTCACATTGGCTATGGTGTTGAAGTTGGACCTGAGGTTGAGGATGACTATCACAACTTTGAAGCACTGAATATTCCTGAGCATCATCCAGCTCGTGCTATGCACGATACCTTTTACTTTAATGGCAGCATGGTTTTACGCACGCATACCTCTCCGGTACAGGTGCGCACCATGGAAAACCAATCGCCGCCCATTCGTATTATTTGTCCGGGGCGTGTCTATCGTTGCGACTCAGATATCACCCATTCGCCGATGTTCCATCAGGTCGAAGGTTTGGTGATTGATAAAGACATCAGTTTTGCCGACCTTAAAGGCACTATTGAAGAGTTCTTGCGCGTGTTCTTTGAAAAAGATCTAGGCGTGCGTTTCCGTCCTTCATTCTTCCCCTTTACTGAGCCTTCAGCTGAAGTGGATATGCAGTGCGTAATGTGTGATGGCGAAGGCTGTCGCGTGTGTAAGCACACCGGCTGGCTGGAAGTGATGGGTTGCGGCATGGTGCATCCGAACGTGTTGCGCATGTCAGGTATTGAGCCAGAAGAGTTTAGCGGATTTGCTTTTGGTATGGGTGTCGAGCGTTTGGCCATGTTGCGTTATGGCGTTAATGATTTGCGCCTGTTCTTCGACAATGATCTGCGGTTTTTAGCGCAGTTTCGTTAATTGAGCATCGTTTAAGGAGAACAGTATGAAATTTAGTGAGCAGTGGTTACGCAGTTTGGTTGAGCCCAAAGTCGAGCGTGATGAATTAGTCGCCCGCCTTTCTATGGCTGGCTTAGAAGTTGACGCTGTTGAGCCAGTCGCAGGCGAATTTACTGGCGTGGTGGTTGGCGAGGTGCTTGAAGTCAGTCAGCATCCAGACGCGGATAAACTCAGTGTGTGCCAAGTCAGTGATGGTAAAGATACCGTGCAGGTGGTCTGTGGTGCACCTAATGTGCGTGCAGGATTAAAAGTACCTTTTGCCCAAGTGGGTGCCGTACTGCCGGGTGATTTTAAAATTAAAAAAGCCAAACTGCGCGGGGTTGAGTCGCTGGGCATGCTGTGTTCAGCTGATGAGCTTAAAATCAGTGATGATAGCGAAGGATTGTTGGAATTGGCAGCTGATGCGCCGGTTGGGCAGTGTATTCGTGAGTACTTGAACCTCAACGATCAGTGCATCGAAGTGGATCTGACCCCGAACCGTGGTGATTGCTTGTCATTAACGGGTTTAGCGCGTGAAGTTGGTGCGCTCTATAACCAGCCTGTGCAGTTTCCTGAAATTAATGCAGTACCTGCCAGCCATGATAAGCAAATCAGTATTGAGTTGTTAGCGCCGCACGCCTGCCCACGGTATGTGGGTCGAGTGATTCGCGGGGTCGATTTAACGCAGCCTACTCCAGCATGGATGAAAACGCGTTTAGAGCGTAGCGGCGTGCGCAGCATTGATCCAGCTGTGGATGTGACCAACTATGTCATGTTAGAGCTGGGGCAGCCCATGCATGCTTTTGATTTGGCGCAGATTAATGGCGGTATTCGCGTGCGTATGGCCGAGCAAGCAGAAAAAATCACTTTGCTTGACGGACAAGAAATCAAACTGAATACAGATACGCTCGTGATCGCCGATCATCAACAAGCCTTGGCTATTGCTGGGGTGATGGGCGGTGAGAATAGCGGTGTTAATGCAGAGAAAACCAAAGACTTGTTTTTAGAGAGCGCATTTTTTGCACCCTTGGCGGTTGCAGGCATAGCGCGTTCTTATGGCTTGCATACAGATGCCTCACATCGTTTTGAGCGTGGTGTGGATTGGCAGTTGGCAGAGCGTGCCATACAGCGTGCTACAGAGCTGTTGTTGCAAATGGTGGGTGGTGAGGCAGGGCCTGTTATTATCGCGCAGAGTGCTGAGCACTTGCCGCAGCCTGCCGTAGTTTCCTTGCGTGCAGAGCGTGTTAACAGCATGTTTGGTTTGCAGTTATCCGATAACGAAATCGAGCAGTTACTGGCTCCGCTTGGCTTGCAGTTAGATAAGCAAGCAGCAGGGCAATGGCAAGTCGCTGTGCCCAGTCACCGCTTTGATATCAGCATTGAAGTGGATTTGATTGAAGAAGTGGGGCGCTTATATGGTTACGAGCGCTTGCCTGTGCGTTATCCTGCAGCGCGTTTAGCGCCGCAACCACAGCCAGAGGCGCAAGCCAGTGTGCCTGTGCTGAGTCGTTTATTGGCGAGTCGCGGCTATCAAGAAGCCATCACTTACAGTTTTATTGATCCTGATAGCTATGCTTTATTTCACCCTGAGCAGCCAGCGCTGGTATTAGATAATCCGATTTCAGCAGAACTGTCCTGCATGCGCGCTTCTTTATTACCAGGTTTATTAAAGGCTTTGGCGCATAACCTAAATCGCCAGCAAAGCCGGGTTCGTTTGTTTGAGGCAGGGCTGCGTTTTGTCGGGCAGCTCGATGCGCTGAAACAAGAATCTATGTTGGCTGGCGTAATCACAGGTTTGCGTTTGCCTGAGGCTTGGGCGCATGGAAAAGAAAAGGTTGATTTTTATGACATTAAAGCAGACGTAGAAGCTGTTTTGGCTGCTGCTGGAGCGGGGGAAGAGTTTAGCTTTGTGCCTGCTCAGCACACTGGATTTCATCCGGGTCAGTGCGCTCGCATTGAGCGCGATGGTCAGTTGGTTGGTTATTTAGGGGCTTTACACCCGCAAATAGCCACAGAGTTTGATATTGATCAGCCAGTGTTTATGTTTGAACTTGAACATGCTTTGCTTGAGGCTGGTAAATTGCCCACATTTAAAGAATTATCACGCTTTCCTGAGGTGCGTCGTGATTTGGCGCTGGTAGTTGATGCTGACGTACCGGCGGCACAATTGCTTGATTGTATGCGCGCGGCAGCTGGCAAATGGCTGGCCAAGATTCACATTTTTGATGTTTATCAAGGCGCTGGAGTAGAGCAAGGTCGTAAAAGCTTAGCCGTGGGCTTGACGTGGCAGCATCCTTCACGCACTCTAACTGACGAAGAAGTAAGCGACGCAACACAGCAGGTGCTAACCGCACTCGCACAACAGTTTTCGGCAACTTTGAGAGCGTAAGCCAGTGAGCACATTGACTAAAGCAGATATGGCAGAGCATCTATTTATGGAGCTGGGTCTTAATAAGCGTGAAGCTAAAGAGCTTGTTGATTTGTTTTTTGAAGAAATCAGAACCTCTTTAGAAAGTAGCGAACCTGTTAAAATTTCAGGATTTGGCAATTTTGAATTGCGTGACAAACGTCAGCGCCCCGGTCGTAATCCAAAAACGGGGGAAGAAGTGCCCATCAGTGCCCGCCGCGTTGTTACCTTCCGTCCAGGACAAAAGCTAAGAGAGCGAGTAGAGGACTATGCTGGAAGCCAGTCATAATAATGAGTTGCCACCTATTCCGGCAAAAAGATACTTCACTATTGGTGAAGTAAGTGAGCTGTGCGCCGTAAAGCCGCACGTGTTGCGTTATTGGGAGCAGGAGTTTGAACAGCTTGCACCTATCAAACGGCGTGGTAATAGACGTTATTATCAGCATCATGATGTGCTGATGATTCGCCAAATTCGCAGCTTGCTCTATGAAGAAGGTTTTACCATTGGTGGCGCACGCCAGAAACTCAATGGTGAGCAGTCTGGCGAAGAGAACACCCGCTATAAGCAAGTTATTCGGCAGATGATCACAGAGCTGGAAGAAGTATCAAAGTTGCTATCTAACTGAATCAGAGAGTTACTCGCAACAACAGTGCAAACACAGTATAAAAATAATTAAAACCACAGTAATTTCCAGCTAGTTTTTTAGCAGTCAACAGGTAAGGGGCTTTGTATGTCTTCCGTGACAATTATCGTACTTATCCTTGGCGGGATTGTTGCTTTGCTGCTAGTAGGTTATCTAAATAACTCCGTTGAAAAAAACAAGCTTGAAAAAGCGCGTAAAAAAGCTGAACAGTCTGAGCGTCAACAACGAATTGAAGCTCTATCAGAATCCTTACCAAAACAGTTCTTGACGGTAGCGCTCAAGCAGCTACTGCATAAGTTGGAGCTCCATTTTGTTGAAGGGGTTTTGGCTAATGATGCGCAGAACAAAAGGATGCAAGGTCGCAAATTGCTGCTTAAAGAGCGCTTAGAGCAAGGCGAGCAATATGCAATAGGTAATCCTGAAGTTAGTGTGCAAACTGAAGAGCAGGTCAAGGAAATACGCTTTCAGTTAGAAAGCCTGCAAACACAGCTCGTGCGTGCTACCGAAGAAAAGCTAGTGCCTGTGGAGCAATTAAAACCAGCGGTAGCTCATATCCAGATGCAACTGATTAATCTTTATTTGGATTATTTTCGTGTTTCGGGTCAACGTTTTATGCAGCAAGGACAGTCGCGTCAAGCGCGACTGGCTTATGAGCGTGCGGTTAAACTGTTAAAGCGACAGACAGCCCCTCAATTTACGCAACAGCTTGGCCAGTTCGAGCAGTTGTTGGCTCAAGCCGCCAAACTTGTGCTGGAACAGACGCAGGCCACGACATCGAGTGGAAGTGAGCTTTCCGGCGCCGTAGATTCGGAACAAAGCGATGAGTGGAAGAAGAAGCAGCTTTACGATTAACGACAGTCTTTCGTTGCATAATTGCACCCTCTTACTGCTTATGACTTTTTATCTTTTTTTGTTATAAATAGACTTTTTAGTTATCTCGTGTTCATTGTGAATATGATTTAATGGGTGTCGTTTTTTGACTGATGGGTCTATCTATGCAAGCTGAACCACGTAAGGTGCGTGAATTTCGCCGTCGCGAACAAGAAATCCTAGATACGTCGCTAAAGTTATTTTTAGCGGAAGGTGAAGACAGTGTCACCGTCGAAATGATTGCTGATGCAGTTGGTATTGGCAAAGGCACGATTTATAAGCACTTCAAATCCAAAACCGAAATTTTTTTACGCCTGATGCTCGACTATGAACGCGAGCTTAACGAGCTGTTTTATTCAGATACCGTAGCCAAAGATAAAGAAGCCTTATCGCGCGCCTATTTTGAATTTCGTATGGGCGATCCCGAACGTTACCGCCTGTTTGACCGGCTGGAAGAGCGGATTGTTAAAGGGCGCCAAGCGCCAGAAATGGTCGAGCAGCTGCATGCTATTCGTGCATCCAATTTTGAGCGTTTAACGCAACTGATTGAAGATCGCATCCGCGAGGGCAAACTGGAGAATGTTCCGCCATACTTTCATTACTGTGCGG
The DNA here is from genome assembly GCF_030362935.1 of Thiopseudomonas acetoxidans. NCBI lineage: Bacteria > Pseudomonadati > Pseudomonadota > Gammaproteobacteria > Pseudomonadales > Pseudomonadaceae > Thiopseudomonas > Thiopseudomonas acetoxidans. The sequence goes on along the minus strand of NZ_JAUCDY010000007.1, from coordinate 43,785 downwards.
CTTGGGCATTGGTGCATGGTGCCGTGGCCTTATACCACTCGCCATTCTGGAACAATGTCTTAGAGGATCAGGAAGGCTTTTTCCAGTTTATTATGGACATAGGTGTACGCATGGGTAACCGCCGCCGCCGCGATGATTCCGCTCAGACTACTAAAGTAAGTGGCAGTCAAGAAACCAGTTAACCCTGTGTCTGGCTCGAGTTGGTACAAAAACTGCTTGTAATTATGCCAGTACACATTTAAGGCAGCTTTTGACACTCTGCCCTCGGAGACATTATGCGATTGGGTTTAATTCTGCTGGTTTTTGTAATGCTGACAGGTTGCATGAAGGCCAGCGAGATGGTTAATGAGGCAGGCTATCACCTCTCGGATATAGGCGTGATTAACCATCAACGTATAGAGCGTGCGGCAAGTCGGCGCATCCAGCGTGACTCGCTTATCTATATTGTGCAAAGCCACTTTCCGCCGGTCGAGCATCGCGTAGTGGCTGATAATGTTTTGGCACAAGAAACCTTTAATGCTTTTGTGCAGTATTTTCCGCACATGCGCCGCTCTTCTAGCCCCTTAGGCTTAGAGCAGGCGTTAATGGGTGCCAGACATGAACAGGCTGATTTTCTGCTGTACACAAGGTTTGCTCAGGCTAATGAGCGCCCAGTTCTGGGGCAAAGCGTCATCCAATTTATGTTGTATGAACTGGGCAGCGGCAAGCTAATTGATAATGGCTCTATTCATATACGTGGCGGCTTGCTGACTTCAGTAAACAAAAAACCAGAGGATTTATTGCGTAAACCCATGCAGGCTTATGCGCAGCGCTTGCTGGGGTTGCGTGAGTATTAGTTGTTTGCTGATGTGGTAAAAACCACGGGTTGCCTTTGACTGCTTTTGCTAACCACCCCTAACTGTAATACCATAGACGCCTTCAAATCGAAGGCGTTTTGTGTTTTTTTTTCGCAAAAAACAGCAGCGCCTCTTAATTCATAAAGCTTTTATAGATTCTAAGCAGTACATCCATGACTCATGCTTTATCCATCCAAGGACTTACCAAAACCTATGCCAATGGTTTTGTCGCACTCAAGGGAATAGATTTAGAGGTCAAACAAGGTGATTTTTTTGCTTTGCTTGGCCCTAACGGTGCCGGAAAATCCACCACTATCGGTATCATCTCGACGCTGGTAAACAAGTCCAGTGGCAAGGTTAGTGTATTTGGCAATGATCTTGATACGCACCCGCTACAGCTCAAGCGCTGCATAGGGGTGGTGCCGCAGGAGTTTAACTTTAATCAATTTGAACTTGCTTTTAATATTTTAGTTACCCAAGCGGGTTATTACGGCATTAAGCGCGCCGAAGCTAAGGTTCGTGCGGAGCAGCTGCTAAAGCAGCTTGAGCTGTGGGATAAGCGCGATACTCAGGCGCGGTTATTATCTGGCGGCATGAAGCGCCGTTTGATGATAGCAAGAGCTTTAGTTCACGGGCCTAAACTATTGATTTTAGATGAGCCAACCGCCGGTGTGGATATTGAACTGCGTCGCTCGATGTGGGATTACCTGATTAAGCTGAATCGAGAAGGCACTACTATTATTCTCACAACTCACTATCTAGAAGAAGCAGAGCAGCTGTGCCGCAACATTGCCATTATTGACCATGGGCAGATTATCGAAAACACCAGTATGCGCACATTGTTGACTAAGCTGCAGGTGGAGACCTTTATTTTGGATTTAAAAAAGCCGCTTGAATATAAACCTGTGTTGAAGGGCTACGAGTTTCAATTGGCAGATGAACGGACGTTAGAAGTGCAGGTGGTTAAAAATATGGGTATGACCGATCTGTTTACCCAGTTAGCGCGGCAGGATATTGAGGTGTTAAGCCTGCGTAACAAAGCGAACCGTTTGGAAGAGTTATTTGTTTCCTTAGTTGAAAAAAACTTACCCGGAGGCAAGGCGTGAGTAGCGAATTTAAGTCTAACCTAATCGCTCTATACACCATCGCTCACCGTGAGGCGCGTCGATTTTTAAGAATTTGGCCGCAAACCCTGTTGCCGCCAGCGATTACCATGACGCTGTACTTTGTGATTTTTGGTAATTTGATTGGTAAGCAAATCGGCAGTGTGCAGGGCTTTAGCTATATGCAATACATAGTGCCGGGTCTGATTATGATGTCGGTGATTACCAATGCTTACAGCAATGTGGTGTCGAGTTTCTTTAGTGCTAAATTTCAGCACTCTATCGAGGAGCTTTTGGTTTCGCCGGTATCTTCGCATACGATTCTAATCGGCTTTGTTTTGGGTGGCGTGCTACGTGGGTTGTTGGTGGCAGCGATTGTGTCTATTTTGTCGCTATTTTTCACGGATTTGCAGGTCGAGCATCTGGGTTTAACTGTGCTAGTTATCTTCCTTACAGCTGCGGTATTTTCCTTGGGCGGCTTTATTAATGCCGTATTTGCGCGCAGCTTTGATGATATTGCGATTATCCCATCGTTCGTATTAACACCCTTAACCTACTTGGGTGGCGTGTTTTACTCCATCACTATGCTGGGTGAGTTTTGGCAGAAGCTGTCGCTGGTTAACCCTATTTTGCATATGGTGAATGCGTTTCGCTATGGGATTTTGGGTGTGTCGGACATTACACCCACTACAGCAGTGGCATTAATGCTGTTGACTACAGTGGTGTTGTATCTGTTTTGCATACGCTTACTCAACAGCGGTCGCGGTATGCGTCATTAAATCGTTTCATTTCAGCAGCGCTTCGGACTCTCAGTGCTGGGTGCGCTTGATTTGCGCTAAAAAGCTATAGAAGAAGTCGGTGCAAACCTTCAAGGGTGCGGGTATAATTCGCCACCCTTACGAATTAGGCGCTAAGGATGGCACGCTAATTGCTCATATCTAATCAGACATCGTCAAGTGTCAAAATTACGATGAGGAATTAGATATGAGTCAAGGTGTAGAGTTTAATCGGTTGATGTTAGAGATGCGCTCCATGCAAATGGAAGCCATGGCGCGTAACAGTGCGCTCGTGACACAGCCGCCTCAGGTTAATGGACCTAGCTTTGCTGATATGCTCGGTCAGGCAGTTAATAAGGTTAACGATGTGCAGCAGAACGCAAACCAGTTGGCTACAGCCTTTGAGATGGGGCACAGTGGTGTTGACGTAACCGACGTTATGATTGCCTCGCAAAAGGCCAGTGTGTCATTCCAAGCCATGACGCAGGTACGCAACAAACTTGTACAGGCTTATCAAGATATTATGCAGATGCCAATGTAAGGCAGGTGAATCATGGTTGACGCAACAGACAGAACAGTCCCGGCAACAGTAGATGCGGAGTCCAGAAAAGGCCTACCCAGTTTGGCTTTCTTGGATACTATGGCGCAAATGCCAGCGTTGCGTCAGGTGGCTTTGCTGATAGGTCTTGCCGCCAGTGTGGCGATAGGTTTTGCTGTTGTGCTCTGGTCGCAAGAACCCGATTACCGTCCGCTTTATGCCAATTTAAATAACCTAGATGCTTCTCAGGTTATTGAAACCCTGAACCAGTCGGGTATCAAATTTAAATTGGAGCCCAACTCCGGTGCTTTATTGGTTAAGGCTAATGATTTAGCAGCGGCGCGTCTTAAATTAGCCACCGCCGGTGTGGCACCAACGGATAACACTGTTGGTTATGAGATTATGGATAAAGACCAAGGTCTTGGCACCAGTCAGTTTATGGAAACCACGCGTTACCGTCGCGGCTTAGAAGGTGAGTTGGCACGTACCATTGCAAGCTTGCAGAACGTTAAAAACGCACGCGTACACTTGGCTATTCCCAAAAGCTCGGTATTTGTGCGTGACGAACGCAAGCCTAGTGCCTCAGTACTGGTAGATATGTATGCAGGACGCACACTTGAGCCCAGTCAGGTGATGGCAATTATTAACTTGGTCGCCACCAGTGTTCCTGAATTGAATAAAGATCAAATCACCGTAGTTGATCAAAAAGGCAATCTGCTTTCTGATCAAAACGAACTCTCGGAAATGACCCGTGCCGGCAAACAGTACGACTTTGTGCGCCGCATGGAGGGCATGTTTACCCAGCGCGTGCACAATATTCTCTTACCTATTTTGGGTGATGGTCGCTATAAAGCAGAGGTGTCTGCGGATGTCGATTTTAGTGCGATTGAGTCCACCTCTGAAAGCTTCAATCCGGATCAGCAAGCGCTGCGTAGTGAGCAGTCTTTAATTGAAGAGCGTACTTCCAGTCAGGGTCCACAGGGTATTCCGGGTGCGCTTAGTAATCAACCACCCGGCGCAGCCAGTTCGCCCGAGCGTGCTTTGGGTGGTGCGGGTGCTGATGGTCCTATTGCTTCGGGTCACCCCTTATTAGATGCTAATGGCCAGCAAATTATTGACCCTGCGACCGGACAACCTATGCTGGCTCCTTATCCGGCGGATAGACGCGAGCAATCAACCCGAAACTTTGAGGTGGATCGCTCCATTAGTTATGTAAAGCAAGAACAGGGCCGTCTGCAGCGCTTGTCTGTAGCGGTGGTGGTGGATGACTTAGTGCATGTAGGTCCGGAAGGGCAAATAGTCCGTCGTCCATGGACTGAACAGGATTTAGCGCGCTTTACCCGCTTGGTGCAAGATGCCGTAGGCTTTAATGCCAGCCGTGGTGATAGTGTTAGCGTCATTAACGCGCCTTTCGCTGATGTGCCGGTAGAAGAGTTTGTTGAGCCACCTTTCTATTCACAGCCTTGGTTCTGGGATGTGATGAAGCAAGTGCTGGGCGTACTCTTTATTATTATTCTGGTCTTTGGCGTACTCAAACCGCTGTTAACCAGTGTGGCAGGTGGCGGTAGTAAGTCAAAAGAGCTAGCGTTAGCAGAAGCAGCTAGAGCAGAGGCAGACCTCAGCGGCTTAGATGATGATTTGGCCGATGATAAAGTGAGCCTGGGCGCAGCACAGCAAAGCATTATGTTGCCAAGCCCAAGCGAAGGTTATGATGCTCAACTTAATGCAATCAAGAGCTTAGTGGCTGAAGACCCCGGTCGCGTAGCTCAAGTTGTTAAAGAATGGATATCGGGCGATGACTGAAAATAAAGCAATCAGCAAACTCAGTAAGGTTGATAAAGCCGCCATATTGTTGCTGTCACTAGGCGAAGCCGACGCTGCACAGATATTGCGCCATATGGGCCCCAAAGAAGTACAGAAAGTGGGTACCGCCATGGCGCAGATGCGTAACGTGCATCGTGAGCAGGTTGAGCAGGTGATGAGCGAGTTCGTTAATGTCGTTAGCGATCAAACCGGCTTGGGGGTGGGCTCTGATAATTATATTCGTAAAATGCTGACTCAGGCTTTAGGTGAAGATAAAGCTGGCAACCTGATTGACCGCATTTTGTTGGGCGGTAATACCAGTGGCCTAGACAGCTTGAAGTGGATGGAGCCACGAGCGGTTGCAGATGTCATCCGTTATGAGCACCCGCAAATTCAAGCGATAGTCGTGGCCTACTTGGATCCGGATCAAGCCGCTGAAGTCCTCAGTCATTTTGATCACAAAGTACGTTTAGATATCGTTTTGCGTCTGTCAGCACTAAATACCGTACAGCCTGCGGCACTTAAAGAATTAAACGATATTTTAGAAAAACAGTTTTCCGGCAGCTCCAGCACCAGTCGTACAGCTATGGGTGGTGTTAAACGCGCGGCTGATATTATGAACTTTCTGGAAAGCTCCATTGAGGGGCCGTTGTTGGATTCCATTCGCGATTTGGATGCTGATTTGTCAACACAGATTGAAGATCTGATGTTTGTCTTTGATAACCTTGCGGATGTAGATGACCGCGGCATTCAGTCGTTGCTGCGCGAAGTGTCGTCCGATGTGCTGGTACTGGCGCTTAAAGGAGCGGATGACGCGATCAAAGATAAAGTATTTAAGAACATGTCTAAACGTGCGTCTGAGTTGCTGCAAGATGACTTGGAAGCCAAAGGGCCGGTACGCTTAAGCGAAGTTGAAGCGGCACAAAAAGAAATTCTGACTATTGCTCGACGCATGGCGGATGCTGGTGAGATTGTACTCGGCGGCAAAGGCGGCGAAGAAATGGTGTAATCCATGGATAAGAAAAAACTGTCGAGCGAAATTATCTCAGTATCTACTTCTTCAGCCTTTGAACGTTGGGACTTGCCCAGCTTTGATACAGAACAGAGCGCTATTGATACCGAAGATGAGAGCAGCGAGCCCGAGAACGATGAGGTTGAGGTTGAGGAAGTTGAATTAGAGGAAGTTCAACCGCTGACTATCGAGGAGGTTGAAGCCGTTCGCCAGGATGCCTATAACGAAGGCTTTTCTGCAGGCGAAAAAGACGGCTTTCATTCAGGTCAATTAAAAGCACAAAAAGAAATAGAAGCTGTAATGGCTCCACGTTTACAGGCGCTAGAGAAAATAATGCAGCAGCTGTTTGAGCCTATTGCACAGCAGGATCAAGCCTTAGAGCATTGCATGCTGGAACTGGTACAGCTGATCAGCCAGCAGGTGATTCAGCGTGAATTGCAGCTGGACTCAACCCAGATTGGTCAGGTTTTGCGTGAGGCGCTTAAGCTGCTTGCTGATGAAAATGAGCAGGTTAAGATTTATTTGCATCCGCAAGACTTTGAACAAATAAAGGCCATACGTGAACGCCATGAGGAACGTTGGCGTATTATTGAAGATGAGGAATTATCGCCCGGTGGCTGTCGCGTAGAAGCCGCTCAAACTCGTATTGATGCTACTATTGAAACACGTCTTAAAACGCTGACGCAGCAGTTGCTGGAACAAAAGCGCACCCTGCAAGCTGAACCGGTTAGTGCCGATGATATTCAGGAGTTTGACTTGCAGCCTGAGCCAGTTGCGGCGGTAGAGTCTGTTGGGCCAGAGCTAGAGCCAGAATTGTCCATGAGTGAAACTGAAACAGCGGTTGCACCTATGGCAGAAACAGAAGACGTAGAAGAAAACCAAGTCTAGCAATCTCTTAGGGTGGGCAAATGAAGTTAGCACGCACTAAATTAGCAACGCGTTTAGCTGCCTATCAGTCAGCCGTAAAAATACCACGTCAGCCCATAGTTGAAGGCCGCTTGCTACGCATGGTGGGTTTAACTCTTGAAGCTCAAGGCCTGCAAGCTGCTGTGGGCAGTCGCTGTGTGGTAATTAACACCAGTGGTCATAACCCAGCTCAAGTTGAAGCTGAAGTGATGGGTTTTTCCGGTGACAAAATTTTCTTAATGCCCGTCGGCAGCATGGCAGGAATTGCACCCGGTGCGCGGGTTGTGCCTTTGCCAGATACCGATTTAGTACCCATGAGTAACAGCATGCTGGGGCGTGTTTTAGATGGCACGGGTCGCCCACTCGATGGCAAAGGACGCATTGCTGCAGATGAATGGGTACCAATGACAGGTCCTAGTATTAACCCTCTTAATCGTGAACCCATTACGCAACCTTTGGATGTGGGTATTCGTAGTATCAACGGCACTCTAACGGTAGGTCGCGGACAGCGTATTGGCCTGTTTGCAGGTACCGGTGTAGGTAAGAGTGTGCTCTTGGGCATGATGACGCGCTTTACCAAAGCCGACATTGTGATTGTTGGTCTTATCGGTGAGCGAGGTCGTGAAGTTAAAGAATTTATCGAGGATATTCTCGGCGAAGAAGACCTGAAGCGTGCGGTGGTGGTGGCTTCACCCGCCGATGATGCACCATTAATGCGTTTGCGAGCGGCGATGTATTGCACGCGGATTGCCGAATATTTTCGCGATAAAAAATACAATGTTCTATTGTTGATGGACTCCCTAACCCGTTATGCGCAAGCTCAGCGCGAAATTGCTTTAGCTATTGGTGAGCCGCCAGCGACCAAAGGTTATCCACCTTCCGTATTTGCCAAACTGCCGGCACTGGTGGAGCGAACCGGTAATGCGGAAAAGGGCGGTGGCTCTATTACCGCTTTCTATACCGTGCTCTCTGAAGGGGATGATCAGCAAGACCCCGTGGCCGATGCGGCGCGCGGCGTGTTGGATGGACACTTTGTTTTATCACGCACCTTGGCCGAAGAAGGGCACTATCCCGCTATAGATATCAGCGCTTCAGTCAGTCGGGTTATGCCGCAAGTAACTTCGCCTGAGCATTTAAAAGCAGCGCAGCGTTTTAAACAGTTGTGGACGCGTTACCAGCAGAGTCGTGATTTGATTAGCGTGGGTGCTTATGTGCCGGGCGGGGATCCAGATACGGACTTTGCCATTGAGCGTTTTCCAGTAATGTCTGACTATTTGCGTCAAGGCTTAAAAGAAACTGAAAGCCTTGATGTGAGTGTGCAACGCCTGCTCGACATTGTCGCGCCGTCACAAGGATAGTTAAGCCATGCTCAAACGCGTTAAACGTTTGCTGCCAGTGGTGCAAATGGCTGAAGAGGCAGAACGTGATGCTGCCGCTAAACTGGCAAAAACCCAACATCAGCTTATGCATGCGCAATCGCAGTTGCAGGGCTTAGAGCAGTACCGTGGTGACTACCAAGATCAATGGCAAAAACAAGGGCAGATGGGTGTTTCTGGCGAGTGGCTGATGAATTACCAGCGTTTTTTATCACAGTTAGAGACCGCGATAGAGCAGCAGCGTAACAGCATTAAATGGCATCAACAAAACGTCGATAAAGCGCGAGATTTGTGGCAAACAGCCTATACACGGTTGGAAGGTTTGCGTAAGTTAGTGCAGCGCTATCAGCAACAAGCACAGCAGTTAGCCAATAAAATCGAACAGAAAGACATGGATGAAATAGCGCAAAGACTGGGTTTAAACAGGCAGAGGCACGAGTAATATGGCAATCGATTATCAGTGGCTGTATGAATATGTATTACGTCGCAAAGGCTCGATCACCGAGTTGGAAAACAGCTTGCCGCAGCCCGCTACAGAACACGAATTAATCGCATGTACTGATGACCGCTACTTATCATTGATGACGCAGCGCGTATTTCGTGCTGGTTTGCGTCATGCCATGGTGGATGCCCGCTGGCCGGTTTTTGAAGAGGTGTTCTGGGGGTTTGACCCAGATAAAATGATTCTACTAAGCGCTGAGCATATCGAAAACTGCATGCAGGATGCGCGCTTGATTCGCCATTTAGGCAAGCTGAAAAGTATTCCGCGTAATGCGCAAATGATTTTAGACGTGCGCCAAACACATGGCAGCTTTGGTCAGTTTTTGGCGCAATGGCCTAGCACTGATTGCGTGGGCCTATGGCGTTTTTTACATAAGCGTGGTTATCAGTTGGGTGGGCGTTCAGCACCGGGTTTTTTACGCATGGCAGGTAAGGATACGTTTTTACTTACCGATGATGTGGTGGCCGCTTTAATTGCCCAAGGGGTGATTGATAAACGACCCACCAGCCAAGCAGATTTAAAGCTTACGCAAGCAGCCTTTAATCAACTGCAAGAAAGCAGCGGCCGACCTTTATGCCAGTTGTCGGCAATGCTGGCATTAACCACGAACCATTAAATTGTTAAATTGTTAAATTGGGTGTGAGCGATTGAAAGAGCATTTGCAGCAGTTAAAGGGCTTTCTAAATAAAAATGCCAAGGAAATGGCAGCACGCAAAATCCGACTGGGCGTGACCGGGTTTTCGCGTAGCGGTAAAACGGTGTTTATTGGCGCTTTGACACAAGCCTTACTGGCTACTGACCCGAAAAGACGCAATTTGGCGGGGCCGCTGCAGCAATTTGATGCGTATGAGCGTGGTTTTTTACGCTCGGCGCGCATTCGTGATGATATTAACCCGACCCTACCACAATTTCCTTTTCGCACTGTCCGCGATGCTATGCTAAGCCATAGTAATCATTGGCCCGAGCCCACCACAGGTATTGCCAGTATTACGCTAGAGCTTAATTTGGACAGCCAACATTTGGCCGGTAAGTTATTGCAAGACAAGCTCGGTTTAACCGATTTAGGTTTTGGTAAGTTGCTGCTGGAAATTGTTGATTTTCCCGGCGAATGGTTGGTGGATTTGCCGATGCTGGGGCAAGACTATAGCCAGTGGTCTGCACAGGTACTACAAGCAGCTGGGCAGGGTGTGCGTGCGCAGTTAGCGAAAAATTATCATAGTCAGCTGGCCGGCCTTTCTGCGCAGCAGGGCGCCGATGAAGCCTTGTTAGAGCAGTTACAGCAGGGCTGGACGCAGTATTTGATGCAGGCAGCCGAGCATGGTTTAACTGAAAACCAGCCAGGCCGTCATTTGCGTCCAGACAAGTTAGCTCAATCTCCCGTATTGCGTTTTGCGCCATTGCCTGAGCATTTGGCACAAAGCCCTTTATATAAACGCTGTCGCGAACGTTTTGCCACCTATCAACAAGAAGTGATTAAACCTTTTTACCGTGATGTGTTTAGCCGCATGGATCGCCAGCTTGTATTGGTGGATGTACTGCGCACTTTGGAATTGGGCGAAGAAGCCTTTACCGACATGCAGCAGTCTTTAGCTAAGGTGTTGACGAGTTTTGATTACGGCAAGGGTGGCTTGCTGTCTTGGTTAACCGGTGCCAGCACCACTAAGGTTTTGTTTGCCGCCACTAAAGCGGACCATGTAACCCGTGGTGATAGGCGTAACCTTGAAGATTTACTGCGCAATATGCTCGCCATTGTGGACGACAATAATCGCTTGCGTAGCAGTGCTAAGGACTGGGACGTGATGGCGCTGGCTTCAGTGCGTGCGACTGAGGATCGAGCTACGACTCAGGAACCCATACGCGAGGTGCTTTACGGTCAACCTGAAACAGAAACCGAGTCAGCCCACTGGGATCCGGGTGGTTTGCCATTGGATATGCCGCCGCAATGGGACAAAGTCAGATTTAAATTTTATCGGTTTGCCCCTCTGCCTTACCCAGATGCCTTACAGCAGGGTTTTCCCGCCATTAATCTGGGACGCGCATTGGAGTTTTTAATTGGAGATAAAAATCCATGAGTACACAAGAGCGTATCCCCGGACGAATAGATGTACCAACAGACGCATCGGCGGGACCTGAAACCACTGAGCGTGAGCCGGGTAAAATTGATGCGGTTACGGTTGCTATAGCGGAAGAAGCAACGCACGTGCCACTGCCTAAGAGCAAGTCGAGCCCTTCTGTATGGGCGCGTGCTGGTTGGTTGTTGCTTATTACTGTGGCTGTATGGTTACTGGTAAAGACCGGTTTAAGTTTGTGGCAGCTATGGCAGGATTTTTGGTGGTTGGCACTGGGTTTAGGCGGTTTAAGTGTGGCCGCGTTGTTGTATTTATTACGGGCTGTGTACGGTGAGGTGCAGGCCAGTAAACGACTGGATGCTGTGGCAGAACGTCAACAACAGATTGCTCAAGCGCTGAAACAGGAAGATATGCTGCTGTTTAATCAAGGTTTAAAACCTGTGCTCGCAGAATTGCAGCAGTATTATCCAGAGCAGGTGCAGTCTTATCAGTCAGCACTAGCCGAACGCGAAACAGTAGCTTCACGTATACAGCTGGCGGAAAACACTTGGCTGATTGAGCTGGATAAACAAGCTACGCGACTTATTAATCAAGAGGCGCTGACGGTTGCTGGTGGCGTGGTGTTAATTCCGCACCCAATGTTTGATGCCATGTTGGCGTTGTGGCGCTCACAGCGCTTAATTCGCCGCTTAGGTGAGGTTTATGGCTTGCGTCCTACGGGGTTGTCATCGTGGAAGCTGCTGAAAATGGCGCTGATTAATACGCTCATTGCCGGCAGTATAGAAACAGCAACAGAACTGGCTGCAGAGCAATTGGGTTATGGCGTAGTTGAGTCCGCTGTTGGTAAGGGCGCTGTGCAGGGCGCGGTGATGGCCCAGCGTATGCGTCGTTTGGGGCGACAGGCGCAACAATTGTGCCGGCCATGGCAAAAACCCAGTTAGGCGTGTTGCCAGTCAAAGCTAATCACATCGCTGATACGGGTTGCACCCAAAGCATGCATCAGTACTCTATCTAACCCCAGTGCTACACCGCTGCAGTCGGGCAAGCCCTGCTCAAGGGCTGCCAGCAGACGCTCGTCACAAGGGCGATCGGTGTCTTTGAGCTCATGCATAAAACGCTCGCGCTGAGCCTGGCTGTCCAAAAGTTCATCATAGCCGTTGGCCAATTCCATGCCGTTAAAGAACACCTCAAAGCGTTGCGCCGTTTGCTGACCGTCAGCCTGGGTGACAATTTTAGCCAGCGCCGCTTGCGAGGCGGGGAAGTTGTCGATAAACACCAGCGTGTTTTTAGGTAGAGAAGGTTCCACCAGATGACTGACAATGATATCCAGCCAGCCATCGCGGTCGAGTTCTAAATCAGCATTGGCCAACTGCTGCCCGAGCTGTTTGATGTCATCAAAGCTGCAGCTAAGCGGGTTCAGATTTGCAAACTCCTGTAGGGCTGCGGTATAGCCGTAGTGCATCACTGGTAACTCAGGAAAGCGCTCAGCTAACAACAGCTTAAGCAGCTGTGCCACTTCGTGCATCAGTTGAGGCAAACTCCAACCCACGCGGTACCATTCCAGCATGGTAAATTCCGGGTTATGCCGCCGTCCGGCTTCGCCATCACGAAACACCTTACAAATCTGATAGATATCACCACTGCCAGCACAGAGCATGCGCTTCATCGCGTATTCGGGTGAGGTGTGTAACCAGCGGTCTTGGCCTACCTGAATGGGCGTGATATTGGGATCAGCCACCGGTGCTTGGTTCAGCAGTGGGGTTTCAACTTCTAGGGCGTTACGCTGATAAAAAAACTCGCGCACTGTGCGATACAGTTGCTGACGTGCAATAAGATTTTTCTGCGGTGCGCTGGGTTGCCAGTGAATGGGCATAGGGCTATCCAAACGAATGAAAAAGGGAACCCTTAGGCTCCCTTTAGGTATTACACAAAGCTTATTTTACGCGCGGCTGACATACTCGCCAGAACGGGTGTCGATTTTAAGCTTTTCACCAGTAGTGATAAACAAAGGTACACGCACTACAGCGCCAGTGCTTAGGGTAGCTGGCTTGGTGCCGCCTTGAGCTGTATCGCCTTTTAAACCCGGGTCGGTTTCAGTGACTTCAAGCTCAATAAAGTTAGGTGCAGTTACGCTGACCACAGCGTCGTTAAACAGGGTGATGTTGTAGACTTCCTGCTCTTTAAGCCACTTTTTAGTATTCCCTAAAGCTTGCTCGCCAGCGGCTAATTGCTCGAACGAACCATCAGTCGCCATAAAGTGCCAGAACTCGCCATCGGAGTAGAGAAACTCCATGTCGCGGTCTTGAATATCGGCGCTTTCTAAGTTTTCACCGGATTTAAAGGTACGCTCCCACACGCGGTCGGTGCGGATATTACGCATTTTAACCCGGGTAAAAGCTTGGCCTTTGCCAGGTTTGACAAACTCCACGTCAATCATGATACAGGGTTCGCCATCAACCATTACGCGAAGGCCTTGACGGAATTCGTTAGTAGCAAAAGTTGCCATGATGTAATCCTATTAATTTAAGTATGTGCTGGAGAAAACGGTTCAATAAAGCGCGATAGTATAGCCTAAAACGCACCTGTATATACAGCTACGCGTTTATAGGGCATGTAAAGCAGGGTTGCAAAAATATTTATTTGGTTAACAGGCGAGCCAAACATAGTATATTGATTTGCATATAAAGCGTGCTATAACCACGCACATTTAAACAGTTGAACCCATCTGACTTAAATCAAACGAGTATCAAGCTAAGCAGCTATGCTGAAAACTAGGTTTTAGCGCAGCACTTAATATTAAGGAGCAAGCCCATGAGTGAGCAATGGCTAACCATTGACGGCAACGAAGCAGCGGCGCTAATCGCCCATAAACTCAGTGAGGTGTGTGCGATTTATCCCATCACGCCGGCCTCCAATATGGGCGAGTGGGCGGATGAGTGGTCATCACAGGGGCGTAAAAACCTGTGGGGCACCGTACCGCATATTGTCGAGATGCAAAGTGAGGGCGGTGCGGCGGGTGCGGTGCATGGTGCGCTGCAAACCGGTGCGCTAACCACCACCTTTACTGCCTCGCAGGGCTTGCTGCTAAAAATTCCTAATATGTACAAGATTGCCGGTGAACTCACACCCATGGTGCTGCACGTGGCTGCGCGCTCATTGGCGTGTCAGGCGTTGTCAATTTTTGGTGATCACAGTGACGTGATGGCGGTGCGGCAAACCGGTTTTGCCATGCTGTGCTCAGGTTCAGTGCAGGAGGCGATGGACTTTGCCGCCATTGCCCATGCAGCGACTCTAAAAACACGACTCCCTATTCTGCATTTTTTCGATGGTTTCCGTACCTCGCACGAGGTGTCCAAAATCCGTGCGGTGGGTGATGAGGTGTTGCGTGCGCTGATTGCCGATGAAGATGTGCAGGCACACCGTCAGCGCGCCATGAGTCCCGACCGCCCAGTATTGCGTGGCACGGCACAAAACCCAGATGTGTATTTCCAAGGCCGCGAAACGGTTAACCCGTTTTACATGGCTTTTCCCGATATTCTGCAACAAACGATGGATGTGTTTGCCGAGCACACAGGCCGTGCGTACCGGTTGTTTGAATACCATGGCGCAGCAGACGCAGAAAAAGTGATTATTCTGATGGGCTCAGGTGCGGAAACCGTGCATGAAACCGTCGACCATCTAACGGCGCAGGGCGAAAAAGTCGGTGTGTTGCGTGTGCGTCTGTATCGCCCATTTTCTCCGGCACCGATGCTCGCTGCATTGCCTGCTAGCGTGAGCAGGATTGCCGTACTGGACCGCACCAAAGAGCCGGGTTCCGACGGTGAGCCGCTGTATAAGGATGTGTTAACCGCCTTGGCGCAAGCGCAGATGCAGGGCAGCAGTCCCTTTGCCCAGTTACCGCGCGTGATTGGCGGGCGTTATGGCCTGTCCTCGAAAGAATTTACCCCAGCCATGGTCGCCGCTGTGTTTGCCGAGCTGGATGCCGCGCAGCCCAAGCAGGGATTTACCATTGGTATCCACGATGATGTAACGCACAGCAGCCTAAACTGGGACGCTAGCTGGAAAACCAATGCCCACGCTGAGTCGATACAGGCGGTGTTCTATGGTTTGGGTTCGGACGGTACGGTCAGTGCCAATAAAAACTCGATCAAAATTATCGGCGAGACCACGGACTTGTATGCGCAGGGTTATTTTGTCTATGACTCGAAAAAATCCGGGGCGATGACGGTCTCGCATTTACGTTTTGGTCCGCAGCCTATTCGTTCGACCTATTTAATTGGCGATCATCAAGCGCAGTTTGTCGCCTGTCACCAGCCGCAGTTTGTTGATCGCTTTGAAATGCTGGATAAAGCCGCGGACAACGCGGTGTTTTTACTCAATACCCCTTTTGCCCCCGAGCAGGTGTGGGATGAGTTGCCGCGCAAGATGCAGCAGCAGATGCTGGATAAAAATATTCGTTTTTTCTGTATTGATGCCTACAAAGTGGCGCAAGACTCCAACATGGGCAAGCGCATTAATACCGTGATGCAGACCTGTTTCTTTGCGATTTCCGGCGTATTGCCGCGTGATGAGGCCATTGTGGCGATTAAAGAGGCGGTGCAGAACACCTATGGCAGTAAAGGTCAGCGTATTGTTGATTTCAATTTTAAAGCCATTGATGCCACCCTTGCCAACCTGCATGAAGTTAAGCTGCCGACCCAAGTCAGCAGCACCTTTGAGCGTGCGCCTGTAGTGGCTAACGAAGCTCCGGACTTTATCCACCGCTTTACCGCACGCTTGATAGCCGGTGAGGGCGATTCTATTCCAGTAAGTATGATGCCGGTGGATGGCACCTTTGCGCTGGGCACAGCGGCCTATGAAAAACGCAATCTGGCCTTGGAAATTCCGGTTTGGGATGCAGACCTCTGTACCCAATGCGGTAAATGCCCAATGGTCTGCCCACACTCGGCCATTCGCAGTAAATTGGTGCCGGCAGACGCCATGGCCGATGCGCCAGACAGCTTTAAATACCGCAAGGTGTTAGGACGTGATTACCCGCAAGATCATGTAATGATTTATCAAGTCTCACCCGATGACTGTACCGGCTGTACGCTCTGTGTGGATATTTGCCCGATTCGGGATAAATCCAATGCCTCACGTAAGGCGTTGAACATGGCTGATATTGAGCCGTTACGTGAGCAAGAACGTGAAAACTGGGCGTTCTTTGAACAACTACCTGAATACGACCGCACGGAAATTAAGCGCACCACCATCAAAGGCTCGCAAGTGTTACAGCCGCTGTTTGAGTTCTCTGGTGCCTGTGTCGGTTGTGGTGAAACGCCTTACTTAAAACTGGTCTCCCAGCTTTTTGGTGATCGCATGGTGGTGGCGAATGCCACCGGTTGCTCATCCATTTATGGTGCTAACTTGCCGACCACGCCTTGGTCCGTGAACGCGCAAGGCCGTGGCCCCGCCTGGAATAACTCATTGTTTGAAGACAACGCAGAGTTTGGCTTGGGGATGCGGGTGTCGATTGATAAGCAAACCGAATACGCGCACGAGCTGCTCAGTGAGTTGGCTCCACAATTAAAAGCCGAGCTGGTCGAGGGTTTACAAAACGCCGACCAAAGCGAAGAATCGGGCATTGCCCAGCAGCGTGAGCGGGTTTCACTGTTGCGTGAAGCCTTGCTACAACTGGATAACCCACAAGCCAAGGCGCTGTTAAGTGTCTGTGAATACTTGGTGCTGCGCAGTGTGTGGATTATTGGCGGTGATGGCTGGGCCTATGACATTGGCTATGGCGGGTTAGACCATGTGCTAGCTTCGGGGCGTAACGTCAATATTCTGGTGCTCGATACTGAGGTGTACTCCAATACCGGCGGGCAAACCTCCAAAGCCACACCGTTGGGCGCAGTAGCTAAGTTCTCCGCGGCGGGTAAAGCAACGCAGAAAAAGGACCTAGCCATGCTGGCGATGGGCTACGATAACGTTTATGTGGCAAAAGTGGCCTATGGGGCGAAAGACATGCAAACCCTGCGTGCCATGCTCGATGCCGAAGCCCATGATGGCCCGTCACTGATTATTGCTTACTCGCCCTGTATTGCCCATGGTGTGGATTTGTCCTTTAACCACAGACAGCAAAACCTTGCCGTGGACAGTGGTCACTGGCCGTTGTTCCGTTATGAGCCAGCGCGTGCGGCGGCGGGCAAAAATCCGTTACGCTTGGACTCCAAAGCACCGTCGATTGACTACGCTGAGTTCACTGGCACAGAGACACGCTTTAATATGCTCAAGCGCAGCCATCCAGAACTGGCCAAAGCCTATGCAGAACAGGCACAAAGCGATGTGATTGCACGCTTCTCACATTACCAAGATTTAGCCGACTTACCAGGCGAGGCCGATCGTGCGGCTGAGCAGGAGAAAGACCATGATTGATTTAAGTACCCAGTATTTGGGTTTGCAGTTAAAAAATCCGCTCGTGCCATCGTCGTCACCTTTATCACGCGATTTTGATAGCGCCAAACAGCTGGAAGACCAAGGCGCTTCGGCACTGGTGCTGCACTCGCTGTTTGAAGAAAGCATCATTGCAAGTGAAGAAGCCGCCATGCGCTTTTTGCATGAGCAAAATATCGGCTTTGGTGAGGCAGATTCATTTTTGCCCGTACATGATGACAGCTGCTTTCGCACTGAGCTGGATGAGTATCTAGAGCACATCCAGCTGTTAAAAAAGAGCTTGGAGATTCCCATTATTGCTAGCCTTAATGGTGTGTCCCAGCAGGGTTGGATTGAGCATTCCAAACAGTTAGAAGAAGCTGGCTGTGATGCGCTGGAGCTGAACGTTTATTACGTGGCGACCAATGTGGAAGAGTCGGGCGCACAGGTAGAGCAACGCTATATCGATTTACTCAAACAGCTTAAACAGCATGTAAGCTTGCCGGTGACAATGAAGCTGTCGTCGCAATTTAGCTCGGTGGGGCACTTTGTGCGCAGTTTAGAGACCGCTGGCGCGGATGGGGTGTCGTTGTTTAACCGTTTTTATCAGCCCAATATTAACCTCTTTACTCGCGAGGTGGAGCCAGCGCTAAGCCTGTCGTCTAGCTATGAAAGCCTGCTGCGCATCACTTGGGTGGCGACGCTGTACGACAAGGTTAAGCTGTCGATGGCGGTGACGGGCGGTATTCATACGGTGAATGATGTGCTGAAAGCTTTAATGGCGGGTGCTGATATCACGCATGTGTGCAGTGTTTTGCTTAAAGAAGGCCCCAGTGCTATTTCACGACTGTTGCATGATCTTGAGCAGTGGATGGTTGACAATGAGTATGAGTCCGTTGCTCAGCTTAAAGGCAGTGTGAGTCGCCAGCGAGCTATCGACCCAAGTGCTTATGACCGTGCCAACTATGTTGAAGTAATGAAAACCTATCGCGAAAACACGGGTATTTGGCGTTAGGGAAACACTGAATAATTACCTGCGTTGTCAGAGCTGCGTTAAAAATCGGCTCAAAATGCTCATTTACTACCAGTAAACTGCGCTTTTTCGCCGATTTTTGCCTTGCCCTGACTGCCTCGCCAACATTATTCAGCGCTTCCTTAGGGTTTTGCCAAGCACAACAACTTTAAACGCTTTAAGAGAAAAATAATGTACAAATATTTAGCACTTTTTTTCATCACGGCCACTTTGGCCTTACCAGCTAGCGCACAACAACAAACAGCCAAACTGTTTAAATCCTATGAATACAATCAAGCAAAAAGTGAGTTTTTAGCAAAGGAAGGTTTTTACGATTGCTCGACAGACTTTGGGCGTGAAGCGTTATGCCTGGACTCAGTTGATTTTATTGGACATGAGTTTGGGGCGGTTTTTTATTTTATGGGTGACAAACTTATTTCAGTGATGTTAGCTGATGAGTATGAAGATCAGCTTTATTATCAAATAGCTGGCGCTCTTGCTAAAACCTTTACGTTAACTGCTATGGACAGTGATACCGAGCGTCTTGATCTGCTTGAGCTTGCGCGTACTGTTCAAGATAGGGCGGATTACGATGCGAAAGTGAACGCGTTTGAAAGCTTAAGTCTTGAGCGTGGCGAGCTGACCTATATTTTTATCGAAGGACAAGCTCGGGAGTTTGAAGGCAAGAAAAATGTGGTTGATGCTGTGCAGACTTTACCTGTAGGCACGCGTGAGGCTGACTTCCGTGTGGTAGAGAACGAGGAAGGTAGTTATATGTTCGTTAGTTTTAACCAGCCTAGACTCACCTCTATAAAAGTTAAGCAAAATATGCAGCAGCCGGTTGAGGACTTTTAAAGAAAATAACACCAGCATACAGCGCTAGGATTAATGCTATATAATTCGCGCCTGATAAGTATGGGGGCTGTATGCAAGGGCGTTACTTTGCGCGCGGGTTAGTGGATAGCATGGCTATTGGTGCAGGGTATGTGCCAGTAGCCATTTCTTTTGGGGTTGCAGCAATAGCGGCCGGCCTGTCGCCGATGGTGGTTATTCTTACCTCGGTCTTGGTATTTGCTGGGGCCAGTCAGTTTATTCTTATTGCGCTGCTGGTTTCCGGTGCGGCTTGGTGGGTTGCTGTACCAGCGGTGTTGTTAATGAACGCCAGACATCTTTTTTATGGTCCAGCGCTATACGGACAGCTAACGGCTGTGCCGCGCAGATTGCCGCTAGCCGTTTGGTCATTTGGCTTAACCGATGAGGTGTTTGCCAGCGCGGTGGCTAAGTTAGGGCAACAAAGCCCAGCAGCGCGTGAAGCTTGGTATGTGGGCTTACAGCTGGGCGCTTACCTTGCTTGGGTAGGCGGAACAGTGCTGGGCGTTGTGTTTAATCATGTGCTGCAGAATGCGCCCATATTTGTCACTGAAGCACTTAATTTTGTTTTGCCGGCTTTGTTTTTAGCGTTGTTGTTGGATATGCAGCCTAAAAAGCACTGGCTTAGCCTCTGTGGTGCGACGGTGATAGCAGTGTTATTAGTCAGTATTTTGCCGGTTCATTATGTATTGGTGATTGCCATGCTTGCCGGTGCGGTATTGGCGAGTGTAGGAGGGCGCAATGACAGTGCATGAGTTTGTGTTGCTGGCTTTATGCGGGTTAGGCACTTTTTTATTGCGTTATCTACCTTTGTATATCCTTAGTTGGCAAACGGGGCAGCGCAAAGCGGTCTCGGTGTTTGTAGTACGCATATTACAGGGTGTTGGACCGGCTGCAATTGCGGCATTGTTGGTGGTTTCTTTTATGCCTATGCTGAATCCACAGCAACCGACACAGCTGGTTGCCGCACTGCTAGGGGCGACGACGGTTTATTGGGTAAAACACCTTACTTCATCCTTAGCCTTGGCTGTTTCAATCAGCGCGCTGGTATATGGTGCGCTGATGCATATCAGCTAAAGCCTATCGGTAAGCGGCTGGATCGACTACATCCAACTGCTCTGGCGCTAATGCCTTGTGCGCGTAGGTTTCCCATACGCGCTGCTCTAAAAATAAAGTGTATAAGTCTGGATCAATATGGTTGTTGTCGCGCATCCGCTGCAATATAGACAACGCTTGGGATATTTTCATGGGTGCTTTATAGGGTCTATCTTGCGCGGTTAATGCCTCGAAAATATCCGCAATCGCCATCATGCGCGCCGGAATAGACATTTGCTCGCGGGTTAAACCGCGCGGGAAGCCACTGCCGTCCATTTTTTCATGGTGACCCCCAGCGTATTCAGGCACACGGCGTAGCTTGCGCGGGAACGGCAAGGACTCCAGCATTTCAATGGTGACGCGCATATGGTCGTTGATAATATCGCGCTCGGCTTGCGTTAGAGTACCGCGCTCAATACAGAGGTTCTCCACTTCATCCGCGCTCAATAACGGCTGCAGTTTACCTTGATGGTCGTACCATTGTTGTTGGGCGATTGAGCGTACGCGCGCTTGGTGGTCTTGGTGCATAAATTCACCGCCCTGATTGGCGGTCTGCAAAAAACTCAGATCATCGGCTAATTGGTTAAGACGCGCTTGGCGTTGTTGTTGATGCACTTTTTCAGCGGTAGGTTCCTGTGCCATGGCTTGCCAGTAATCGGCTTCAACTTGCTGGCGCAGAGCGGCAAAACGGCTTTCTACGTGATGAATACGATCATTGAGGCAGTGCAGTTTGGTGGACTTATCCAGCACCGAATTGGGTGTGGCCAGTTTGCCGCAATCATGTAGCCACGCGGCGACTTGCAGTTCATACCAGCCATCGGCATCAAGCTCAAAATCAGCAAAGGTGCTTTGATCCTCGCAAGCCGCTTGGGCAATTAGCTCAGTGAGCAGCGGCACACGCTGGCAATGGCCTGAGGTGTGCGGGCTTTTGGCATCAATGGCAGTAGCAATGGCTTTGATAAAGGCATCCAGCAGGTTTTTGTGTTCTTCAACCAATAGTTGGTTGTTAAGTGCAATGGCTGCATAACGGGCTAAAGCACGGATCAAAGGTGCAGTGTCTGCGGAGAAAGGCACGGTCTCGCCCGTGTGCGGATCTTTAGCATTAACCAGCTGTAATACACCTATCACTTCGTGGGCGTGATTAAGCAGCGGCAGTGCGAGCAACGAAATGGTACGGTAGTTTTTCAGCTGATCAAAAGCCTTGGTGCCGGAGAAGTCAAACTCGGTATTGGTGTAAGCATTGTCGATGCTGACTACTTCTTTGGTCAGCGCTGCATAGGAGGCAACATGGTGGTGGTTGGGTGTACCATCAGCTAAGTACAGTTCTATGGGCGGCGCTTGAATAGGCGCAGAGTCGCCACCCAAAGCTATGCCCAGACTATGGTTATGCATTAGCGTGAAATCGAGTCGTGCTGAGCCGTTTTGATCGCGCAACAAATACAGCGTACCGCCATCAGCGTGGGTGATGTTTTGTGCTTCTTGCAAAATACGCAGCAACAGCTGAGTGGTATTGGGCTCACCGGATAGAGTGATCAGCAGCGCTTGCTGGTCTTGCATGATGTGTTGCTGCTGTACAGCAATCGCTGCTAATTGCGCTAGGGTTTGCACCAAGGGCTCTAAAGAGGGTGCAAACGGGATGGTTTCGCCATGCTCATTGGTGGCGTTTAATAGTTGCAATACTGCTACCAGCTCACCGCTGCGCGTCAGTAGGGGTAACGTCAGTACGGATTGAGTGTGATAGCCCAAACGCTGGTCGAATTTCTGAGTGCCGGAAAAATCAAAGTCTTTTTGCTGGTATACATCCGCGATGTTAAGCAGCTTACCGGTTAGTGCGGCATAGCTGGCCATATGCTGATAGTTAGGCTGATCGTCGATATACAGGGGAATGGCCGGGTACTCCAAGGGGCGACCGCTTACATCGCCCATTTTTATACCTAGGCTTGAGTTACGGATAATGGCAAAATCCAGTTGCTGCTCACGCCCTTCGCCTTGGCACAGGTAAAGAGTACCGCCATCCGCACCTGTAAGAGTGCGTGCTTCTTCTAGAATTAGCGCGCACAGGCGCGTCATATCCTGTTGCGGATTGACTCTGTCTAGCAGGTTTTTCTGGCGTACTTCTGGGGTAACCATGTTTTGATACTCACTTATTAGTATGAATAAACACCGCTTGCCAATCAGCTGCCGGCGGGTTTTGGATAAAGTCAGTGCAGCGCTCAAGATAAAGTTGATACAAAGCACTGTGGTTATCGGGCTGTTGCGCTGCGTTATTGAGTAACTGCTGCAGGAGCTGGCTGGCGGCGTTAAAGTCCTGCTGGCGATAAGCCTGCAGAGCCTGAGTAAAGGTGGCCACCTTGTGTAGTAACTGCTCGTTTGCGTCCTGCCGTGAGCAGAGCGGCTCAAACACCTCGACGGGTTCGGTTTTTCCTTTGACTTGGATGCGGTCCACAGGAAGAAATATGATGTCGGGACACTGCTCTTGGGTGGCGTCACTCACCAGAATCTGCGCGCTGTAGTAGCGCGTAATGCTTTCAATGCGGCTGCCTAGGTTCACAGCATCACCCAGTACGGTGTAAGCGCGACGATAGTGCGAGCCCATGTCGCCCACGTTCATGGGGCCGGTGTTGAGACCAATGCCGATTTCTAACGCGGGCAAGCCACTTTCGATAAACTCTTGGCTTAATAAAGCCGTTTGTTGCTGCATGGCCAGTGCTGCCAGTACCGCATTTTGTGCATGCTGCGGATCATCGAGTGGGGCATTCCAGAATGCCATGACCATATCACCCACATACTTATCAATAGTACCTTGATGGGCAAAAATCACCTCGGTGACTTTAGTCAGGTAGCGGTTAAGCAGCTGTTTGAGCTCGGCCGTGGTTAACGCCTCAGACAGGGTGGTAAAACCCATGATGTCAGCAAACAACACCGTCATTTTACGCTGTTCGCCTTCCATGCTGGCTGCTTTGGGGTCTTCTAGTAAGCGTTCGACATAGGCCGGCGGCACGTAAGCGCCAAACAGCTCTTGCACTTCGCGGCGGTGGCGGTTGCTGGCAAAAAAGCCCAAGGCTAAGTTAAATAAAGACAAACCCAGCACCAGTAATAACTGCAATGCCAAAGGCAGGGCTAGGTGGTGAGCTTGCCACAGATAAAAGTTCAGCCCTACCACCCAGCTCAAGCCCAGCACGCTATACAGCAGCATCCACAGCGGGCTGCGGCCCGGCAAAATAACCGCCAGCACCATGCCAGTGACCAGCAAGAGCAGTAACGAGGCTGCCGGAGCCCAGTCAGGTTCATAATAGAAGACCGACTCACCCATGGCCGCTTGCAGTAACGCATCGATAACGTTGGCATGGGCTTCCACACCGGGGTAATTGGTTTGCAGCACAATGGTGCGCAAGTCCGATAAACCCATAGCTGAGGTGCCAATAAGAATAATCGCGCCTTGTACCGCGGCTTGTTCTGCAGTGCTTAAGTCGCTGCGCATAATGCGCGTGGCCGACAGCGTCGGGTATGAACGCGCACCACCACGAAAAGGCACCAGCATGCTGGCATCAGCAGCGACGGGCACTGTTACGGCAGTGCCTATGTCAATCTCAGTGGCGACAAACTGGGCACCGTTATCTACCAGTTTTAGCTTTAGCCAAGGTTCGCCTAGCGCCAGTTGTGCCATGACCAAGGAAAAACTGGCATAGGTATCCCCCTGATGTTCGATAACCAAAGGCAGGCGGCGAATAACACCATCGATATCGGCTTGCGTAACGACAAAACCTTGCTCCAAAGCATGATTGGCGAGCAGGGGGATGTTACTGCTGTAGTTATGCATTTTTAGCAGTTGATTGTGCAGCTGTTCAGCGTCGAGCTGATAGAAAGGAAAGGGCAGTTGACCGCTGGATTGGCCGTCATTATGAAAGAAATACCCCAAGACCGTATTGCCGGCTAGGGAGTTAGCGAAAATAGCGTCTTGATCAAACAGCGACTGTTGTTCACGTAGCTGTTGCTGTGCGGCTTCGGGGAGGTTGGCTTGCTCGAGTATTTGCTGCACTGGGTTGCTGCGTAGACTGGCTAAATGCTCCTTGTATGCTTAACAGAGGCGGGTGCGTATTTTTGTTGCACCAGTTTCGCGTATTTATAACAGATTATGTGAACTGGCGCACCTTGGCTTTAGTGGCATGCATGAACGTTACTGAAGGAAACGCTGAGGTTTAGGTCGGTCAGAAATGGAAGCCTGAGGAAAGGAAGAAATCAAACAGCGTGCGATAGGCGGCACAGGTTACCTTCTAGCTGAGTGCCGCACAAAACGTCCCTGTCGTTTGGTGAGTGCTAACTTATAAAGGCTTAACGGATAGGGCGAATGTTGACTGCATTCATTCCTTTGGGGCCCTGCTTGAGCTCAAAGCGCACAGGCTGTCCAGCTTTTAAGTACTTGTACCCATCCATTTGGATCGCAGAGTAGTGGGCAAAAAGCTCTTCTGTATCATTCTCGGCAATGACGAAACCGTAACCCTTGCTGTTGTTAAACCACTTAACAGTACCATTATGCATGTCAATACTCCTGTGTATAACTCAAAATTACAGCCTGCAATTAATGCGAACTGGTAGAAAAATGTAAGTCTGTTCTGCGTTGTCATGGTGTATTTGATGTTAAGTGTGGGTACCAAGCGATTTTATATGTTGTAATAGGTTGAAAAAACTACTTTTGCTCCCAACTTAACTTTTGTTTCGTTTTGAATAGATGATAGTTATATAAAGCTTTAAGGGGGAGTCAAGCCTAAAGTGACAAGTGCAGGACTTAGATCAACTATAAGTTCTCTAAAATGCTAGAGTTGCCATATATTTTAAGGACAAGCGCGCTAAAAATTATGAGTAAGAATGTAGAATCAACAAGGTTTTCAGAAGATTTAGATAGCCATATTTTAGTTCGGCAGGCCGAACCTGAGCTGCAAGCACCACCTATGTATCAAGTGATCATGCTTAATGATGATTACACTCCGATGGATTTTGTGGTGGAGGTGTTGGAAGACTTTTTTGCTATGGGTCGTGAGCGGGCTATGCAAACAATGCTGGCTGTGCATCGGCAGGGTCAAGCCGTTTGCGGAGTGTTTACCCGTGACGTGGCTGAAACCAAAGCCATGCAAGTGGGTCAATATGCCAGAGAATGTGAGCATCCTTTACAGTGTGAAGTGAAGCCCGAGAGCAACTAGAGATTGGATATGCCGTCTAGATTGCCGTTTGATTTAGTTTAGTGAGGTGAAGCATGTTGAGTATGGAGCTTGAGGTCACCCTTAATCTTGCCTTTAGGGATGCGCGCAATAAGCGTCATGAGTATATGACGGTAGAGCACCTACTGTTGGCGTTGCTGGATAATAAAGAAGCGGCGGATGTGCTGCGTGGTTGCGACGCAGAGCTGGAAAGTATTCGTAATGAGCTGACAGAGTTCGTTAACAGTACTACACCTTTATTGGCGGAGCATCTTGAGGGTATGGAAACTCAGCCTACGTTGGGCTTTCAGCGCGTATTGCAGCGTGCAGTTTTCCATGGCCAAAGCTCGGGTAAACAAGAAGTGGGTGGTGGCAGTGTATTGGCTGCGGTATTTAGTGAGGCCGATAGCCATGCAGTGTATGTACTGCGTAAACACAATATCAATCGTTTGGATGTGGTGAGCTATCTGTCTCATGGTGGTCCGCAGGATAAAGACTTAACCCAAACAAAATCAGCTGAAGAATTTGCCGAAGAAGGACAAGGACAGGATCCTTTACTAGCCTATGCACAAGATTTAAATGCTTTGGTTAAACAAGGACGTATCGATCCATTAATCGGGCGCGAGCATGAAGTGGAGCGCGTGGCGCAAATTCTTGCTCGTCGCCGGAAAAATAACCCGCTTTTGGTCGGTGATGCAGGCGTGGGTAAAACCGCGATTGCGGAAGGCTTGGCCTATCGAATCGTGCACGGGCAAGTGCCAGAGTTGTTACTGGATAGTAATGTCTATTCTCTAGATATGGGCGCTTTGCTGGCGGGCACCAAATACCGCGGTGACTTTGAAAAGCGCTTCAAAGACTTGCTGAATGCGATTCGCAAGCGGCCCAAAGTTATTTTATTTATTGATGAAATACATATGATCATCGGCGCGGGAGCAGTGGGTGGTGGGGTGATGGATGCATCAAACCTGCTGAAACCTTTGCTTTCCAGTGGCGAGATTCGTTGTATCGGTTCGACTACCTTCCAAGAGTACCGTGAAATTTTTGAAAAAGACCGTGCACTGGCGCGACGCTTTCAAAAAGTGGATGTGGTTGAGCCCAGCATTGAAGATACCTATCAGATTTTGCGTGGCCTAAAATCGCGCTTTGAGGAGCACCATAAGGTGCTGTATAGCGACGAGGCTTTGCGTGCGGCGGCAGAGCTGTCGGCGCGTTACATTACTGATCGCTTGTTGCCGGATAAGGCGGTGGATGTGGTTGATGAGGCCGGCGCCTATCAGCGCTTGCAGCCTGCGGATAAGCGACTTGAAAGTATTGAAGTGGAGCAGGTAGAACAGGTGGTTGCCAAAATTGCTCGTATCCCTAGTCGTCAGGTGAGTCGCTCCGATAAGACCCAGTTACGTAACCTTGAGCGCGACTTGCGTCTGACCGTATTTGGTCAGGATGCAGCCATTGAAGCGCTAGCAACGGCGATTAAGCTGTCCCGAGCAGGATTGCGTGAAGCCAATAAACCCGTGGGCTCGTTTTTGTTTGCTGGACCCACGGGTGTGGGTAAAACCGAGGTGGCTAAACAACTGGCACAGTCCCTAGGTATTGAATTACTACGCTTTGATATGTCGGAATATATGGAGCGTCATACCGTTTCGCGTTTAATTGGTGCGCCGCCGGGTTATGTAGGCTTTGATCAAGGAGGCTTGCTTACCGAGGCGGTAACGAAACAACCGCATTGCGTGTTGCTACTCGATGAAATTGAAAAAGCTCACCCAGACGTCTTCAACCTGTTGTTACAGGTGATGGATAACGGCTCACTGACCGATAATAACGGGCGCAAGGCGGATTTTCGTCATGTCATCATCGTGATGACCACCAACGCTGGTGCTGAAACAGCAGCGCGTGCATCGATTGGCTTTACTGAGCAAGATCACAGCACCGATGCCATGGAAGTGATCAAAAAGAGCTTCAGTCCAGAGTTTCGTAATCGGCTGGATAGCATTATTCAGTTTGGTCGTTTAAGTGCGGATGTTTTAGCCTCGATAGTGGATAAGTTCTTGGTTGAGTTGCAGGCGCAATTAGAAGATAAAGCCGTACAGCTGGAGGTCAGTCAGTCTGCGCGTGCATGGTTAGCAGAGCATGGCTATGACGCGGCGATGGGCGCACGGCCTATGGCGCGATTGATTCAGGAAACTATTAAAAAGCCATTGGCCGATGCTATTTTATTCGGCGACTTGGCGGAGCAGGGGGGTGTGGCTTTCTTTGACTTAGAAGGGGACGCGCTTGCGCTGCATTGTAAGGTGGAGGCGCAACAGCGTTTATTGCCTAGTTTTGAGTAATGAGCAACAAAAAAAACACGACCCAGTCTTGGCTGTGGTCGTGTTTTTTATGCACGTTGAATAATTAACGTGCGCGGTAGGTAATGCGACCCTTGCTGAGGTCGTAAGGCGTTAGTTCAACACGAACCTTGTCACCTGTCAGAATACGGATATAGTTTTTGCGCATTTTGCCAGAAATATGCGCAGTAACGACGTGCCCGTTTTCTAACTCCACACGGAACATGGTGTTAGGTAGGGTGTCGACGACAGTACCTTCCATTTCGAAGCTGTCTTCTTTAGACATGCAGTTAAACCCTCAAATACAAAATAAAAAAGCCCTGAGAACTAAGGGCAGCAAAAACGGCGCTTATTATGCCGCATTTTATCAAAAAAACCAAATTTAGCTAATGCCTTTGATTTGCTCCTGCATAAGGCTCAGAGTCTTTGCCATTGCTCATCAATAAAACCCTCGATGGGTTGGTACTGGGTTTTGTAGTTCATTTTTGCACAGTCTTTAATCCAGTAGCCTAGATAAAGATGGGTTAGACCTAATTGCTGTGCATGGGCAATTTGCCACAGAATCGCATAACGGCCTAGGCTGAAGTATTTTTCTTCAGGCTCAAAAAAGCTATACACCGCTGATAATCCATCGTCCAGTACATCGGTCACTGCTACTGCGAGTAGACGCTGCTTAAGACGGAACTCAAAAAAGCGTGCAAATGGCAGTGGGTAAGATAAGAAGCTTTGAAACTGTTCTATGTTGGCTGGGTACATCTCGCCATCTGCATGACGCTGTTCGATATAGCGTTGATACAGCTTGAAGTACTCGTAAGTGAAGCGTGGTTGGTGTTCGGTTACGGTCAGCTGTGCGCCGCGCTTTAGCACGCGTTGCTGTTGTTTGTTAGGCGTGAAGCTGGCTACAGGCACGCGCACCGGTACGCAAGCGTTGCAGGCGGGGCAGTGTGGTCGATAAATAAACTGGCCGCTGCGGCGAAAACCTTGCTCTGAGAGCACGCTAAAAATTGAAGCGTTGATAGGTGCTTGTGGATCGAGGCAAAGTGACTGGCTTTCTTCTTCAAGGTAGCTACAAGTCTGCACTTGGGTTAAAAAAAGCGGCAGTTTCTGAGAGTTATTCATGCGTATTCCACTGCATAGTGTTTGGCTTATCTAAGTGTTGGGCTAGATAGTCAGCAAACTCACTGCGGTTTATTTCTTGCGCACCAAAACGAGCCAGGTGCTCGGTGTGCATTTGGCAATCAATTAATACAAAGCCTGCGGCTTTAAGGTCTTGCACTAGGGTGACAAAACCCACTTTGGAAGCATCATTCATGCGGGCAAACATTGACTCACCAAAAAATAACTGACCGATAGCGATACCATACAAGCCGCCAACGAGTTGCTGCTGGTGCCACACCTCAACGGAGTGTGCATAGCCAAGTTTATGCAGTTCACAATAGGCTGCTTGCATAGCAGGAGTTATCCAAGTGCCGGAATCTGTGCTGCGTGGTTCGGCGCAGGCGCTGAGGACGCGCGCAAAAGCCTGGTCATAAGTAACTTGAAACGTGCCACGTTTAATGCTTTTTTTCAGGCTGCGCGGTATATGTAGTTGGTTAGGAAATACCACAGTGCGCGGGTCGGGTGACCACCACATCAGCGGCTGACCTTCTGCATACCAAGGAAAACAGCCATGGCGATAAGCAGCAATTAGCCGCTGACTGGATAAATCACCACCCATAGCGAGCAAGCCATTGGGTTGGCGCAATGCTTTTTGCAGAGATGGGAAGTCAGTTGTGTTGTGCTTAAGCCAAAAAGTCATGGGTATCAGTACGGTAAAATGAAACAAGAGTTTAGAGTGCTGGTCAGATTATGCAATCTGCTTTGATTATTCTGTCTAGCCGTGCATGAAAAAATCCATATAAGGACGTACAATGCTCTGCTATTTGGGATATGCGTAATCCACGCAAGTATAGCGAGTCTATAATAAAGTGCTTGTATGGCTATTACAGCATGTGTTTCCAGTGGTAAACAGCCTGTGCCGCCTTGTCGTGGCTTGTAAATTTATTTTTTTGTTTTTTGAGGTTCGTCTTTGAAGCAGCCTGTTACTTCTTTAACTGAAAAAGCTCCTTGGAGGCAGCAGCTTAGGCTGCGGCTAAAAGAGGGCCTGCTGATATTGCTGGCCGCCCTCTGTGTTTTTTTATGGATGATTTTACTGAGCTTTAGCACTGAAGATCCGGGCTTTACTCGCGCGGTGGGAGCGGGTGAGCAAATAGAAAACGCCGGTGGTTTGGTGGGTGCTTGGCTGTCAGATGTGTTATTTAGCTTGTTGGGTTATTTCGCTTGGTTGCTGCCTTTCTTCCTGATGCTTAAGGTTTTTATGCTGTTTAAAGGACGCAATCAAGCCTTTGTATGGCGTCCGGCATTATTGGCCGTCCGTTCTTTTGGTTTACTGTTGCTGCTGGGTTCGGGCGCTGCGTTGGCTAGATTGCATTTTGAACAGCCAGAAAACTCACCGAATAATTTCAATATTTTTGGCAAAGTCTTAGCTCCGCCGCTTGAACAGTTACTTAATGTGCAGGGGGCAACCGTTCTGCTGTTGGCGCTGTTTTTATTGGGCGTCACTTTATTTGCTAATTTATCATGGTTTCGTGTCATGGAATTGGTGGGTGAGCTTACTTTAGCCGCTGTGAATTGGTGCGTAGTCAAGATACGTGACTCTAGAGAGGCTTTTTATCAACGCCGTACTGAGCAGCAGCGCCAACGTGATATCGATGAGAAAGTGGCGCAGGTAGTGGCACCGAGAATTACGGATCGCGATGAGCAAAACCGCGCGCGTGAACGCATTGTTAGGCGTGAGGAGCAGCTAGCAAAACGGGTGCAAGGCAACGCAGGGCGCAAAGAGCCTGTTATTTCTTTGCCGGACAGCAGTGTGCAACAACCAAGTCGTCGAGCCATGCAGGAAAAACAAACCTCGTTGTTTGTTGATGAGGCGATGGCCGGTACGCTACCGCCTTTATCGTTACTGGATCGTCCCAAGCCGAAAAA
The DNA here is from genome assembly GCF_030362935.1 of Thiopseudomonas acetoxidans. NCBI lineage: Bacteria > Pseudomonadati > Pseudomonadota > Gammaproteobacteria > Pseudomonadales > Pseudomonadaceae > Thiopseudomonas > Thiopseudomonas acetoxidans. The sequence continues at coordinate 12,933 of NZ_JAUCDY010000007.1, read as the reverse complement.
GCAAAGCTATTCAGAAGAATCCTTGCAGGGAATGTCGCGCCTGCTAGAAATCAAGTTAAAAGAGTTCGGTGTCGAGGTGCAGGTTGAGTCCGTGCATCCGGGACCTGTGGTGACGCGTTTTGAAATTCAATTAGCCCCCGGTATTAAAGTCAGTCGTATTTCTAATTTGGCTAAAGATTTAGCGCGCTCGCTGGCGATGCTTAGCGTGCGGGTGGTTGAGGTTATTCCGGGAAAAACTACGGTAGGTATTGAAATCCCTAACGAAGATCGACAGATAGTGCGTTTTGCTGAGGTGCTAGAAACGCCAGAGTTTGATGATGCGAAATCACCGGTTGCTTTAGGCTTGGGGCATGATATTGGTGGTAAGCCAATTATTGCTGATCTAGCCAAGATGCCGCATTTACTGGTGGCAGGAACTACAGGTTCGGGTAAGTCTGTGGGGGTGAATGCGATGATTTTATCCATTCTGTTTAAATCCTCACCTGATGATGCGCGCCTGATTATGATTGACCCAAAAATGCTGGAGCTGTCTGTTTACGAAGGCATTCCGCACCTGCTTTGTCCGGTTGTGACTGACATGAAAGAAGCCGCTAATGCTTTGCGCTGGTGTGTGGCAGAAATGGACCGTCGCTACAAGCTGATGTCGATGCTGGGCGTGCGTAACTTGGCGGGCTACAACCGCAAGGTGAAAGAAGCCATAGAAGCGGGTGAGCCCATAGCGGATCCCACCTTTAAGCAAGAACATGTTGATGATGTGCGGCCAACTTTGGAAAAGTTGCCTACTATCGTAGTGGTGGTGGATGAGTTTGCCGATATGATTATGATTGTCGGTAAGAAAGTTGAAGAGCTGATTGCGCGCATTGCACAAAAAGCCCGCGCTGCCGGTATTCATTTGATTTTAGCGACGCAGCGACCCTCGGTAGATGTCATTACTGGCTTGATTAAAGCCAATATCCCGACGCGTATTGCTTTCCAAGTCTCTAGCCGTATCGATTCGCGCACGATTTTGGATGAGGGCGGGGCTGAGCAGCTGTTAGGTCATGGAGATATGCTGTATTTGCCACCTGGTACCAGTTTGCCGATTCGCGTGCATGGTGCTTTTGTCGCTGATGATGAAGTGCATCGTGTGGTTGATGCGTGGAAGGCTCGAGGCGCACCAGAATATTTTGAAGAGATTTTAGCTGGTTTAGAAGAAAGTACAGGTTCTTTTGAGGGTGGCGAAGACTTGGAAGATGACCCTTTGTTTGATGAGGCGGTGCGTTTTGTTACCGAAGAACGCCGTGTCTCCATATCTTCAGTACAGCGTAAATTTAGAGTGGGTTATAACCGTGCGGCTCGCATAGTTGATGCGATGGAAGCGGCTGGAGTTGTTTCATCGGCAGCACATAACGGTTCGCGCGATGTGTTAGCGCCACCGCCTGTTAAAGATTAATTTGGGAATATTATGATGAATATAGTGAGTGTAAAACGTAGCTTAACTGCCGCATTGTTGGGATTGATTTCCTTGATTGGGATTGCCCAGGCGCAAGAACAGTCAATGGCTGTTGCAAAACTGACAGCTTTGTTAGCTGATGCACACACCATAGATGCCGATTTTACTCAGCTAACGCTGGATGGTAGTGGTGTGCGGATTCAGGAAGCCCGTGGACATATGAGCCTGAAGCGTCCCGGTAAATTTACTTGGCATACTGAAGAGCCTATGCAGCAAGAATTGGTTTCGGATGGTAAAACAGTGTGGCTGTATGACCCAGACTTGATGCAGGTTACGATGCAGACCCTAGATGAGCGCATGACGCACACGCCTGCATTGTTGCTGTCTGGTGATATGGCGCAAATCGAAGAAAGTTTTTTTGTTGAGTATCAGCAAAATCGCTCGATAGTTGATTTTGTCCTGACGCCAAAGGCCAAGGATACTCTGTTTGATCGCCTACGATTGTCGTTTCGCGATGGCTTGATTAATGATATGCAGCTTGAAGATGCGGTTGGACAAAAAACCAATCTTTACTTTTTTGATCTTAAAATGAATACCGCTATGGATGACTCTCTATTTCAGTTCAACGTACCTGAAGGTGTTGATGTTATTGAGGAATAACAATGGATTTGTTTGCTAATGAGCCTTTAACTCAACCGCTAGCTGCGCGACTGCGGGCAGAGAACCTAAATGAGTATGTAGGTCAGCAGCATATTCTGGCGCGTGGCAAACCCCTGCGTGAAGCCATCGAACAGGGAGCTTTGCACTCGATGCTGTTTTGGGGACCACCTGGAGTCGGTAAAACGACGTTGGCGCGCTTGCTGGCCAAGGTCAGTGACGCGCACTTTATTACTCTGTCGGCGGTAATGGCTGGGGTTAAGGAAATTCGTCAAGCGGTTGAAGAAGCTAAGTTTCAGGCAGCTCAGAATCAACGTCGTTGTATCTTATTTGTTGATGAAGTGCACCGGTTTAACAAAGGTCAACAAGATGCTTTTTTACCCTATGTGGAAGACGGCACTTTTATTTTTATTGGTGCGACCACAGAAAACCCCTCTTTTGAGTTAAATAATGCGTTGTTGTCACGCGCACGGGTTTATGTATTAAAAAACCTAGATGAGGCAGCACTTAAACAACTCTTGCAGCGTGCTTTAACTGAGCCGCGAGGCTTGTCGGCGCGAGGCTTGCAGCTCAATGAAGCGGCAATAGAGTTATTGGTGCGCGCCGCTGATGGCGATGGTCGGCGGTTATTAAACCTGTTGGAAAATGCCGCAGACTTGGTCGAAGACGGGCAAACTATTAGCGAAGAGTTGCTGGGTGAAGTATTGGGCGAAACCTTGCGCCGTTTTGATAAGGGCGGCGAAGCGTTTTACGACCAAATTTCCGCACTGCATAAATCAGTGCGGGGTTCCGATCCGGATGCGGCGTTGTATTGGTATACACGCATGCTGGATGGCGGTTGCGATCCCCTTTACATTGCCCGCCGCGTAGTACGCATGGCCAGTGAGGATATTGGCAATGCGGACCCGCGTGCATTAAGTCTGTGCTTGGCGGGCTGGCAGGTGCAGGAGCGTTTAGGCAGTCCCGAGGGTGAGCTGGCGGTGGCACAAGCAATTATTTATTTGGCTTGCGCGGCAAAAAGTAACGCGGTGTATATGGCTTACAATGCAGCACGACGTGATGCGCAGCAGCAGGGCTCGCTAGAAGTGCCCTTGCACTTGCGTAATGCACCAACCAACTTAATGAAGGACCTGGGTTATGGTGATGAATACCGCTATGCCCATGATGAGCCTAATGGTTACGCAGCAGGTGAAGATTATTTTCCTGAGGATATGACGCCGCAGCAGTATTATCAGCCTGTGCCGCGCGGACTAGAAATCAAGATTGCTGAAAAGCTTGAGTTTTTACGCCAACTGGATCAGCAAAGCCCACGTCAGCGTCGAGGTGAGCAATGAGCGCCATCATCTGGGTTGGCTTGGGCGGTGCCCTAGGTAGTGTGTTGCGTTATCTAAGTGGCTTGTTGGTCAGTCAGCACGTGTCGGCGTACTGGGGCACTTTGCTAGTTAATCTGCTAGGCAGCCTGTTAATTGGTATTGCAGCGGCTTATTTCGCTACTCGTGCAGAAAACCCACTGCTTCGCTTAGCGTTGATCACAGGTATACTTGGTGGTTTTACCACCCTGTCTGCATTCTCTCTTGAGTTATGGCAGCTGTTATCCAGCGACCGCTTACTGCAAGCGGGTGTTTATCTGCTATTGACCCTTGTGGGTGCAGTGCTGGCGACGGGCTGCGGTTGGTGGATAGGTAGAAGCTTAGTTGCTTGATTATTAATTTTTAGTGAACACAAAACACAATAAGTGAGTATTTATGCTGGATTCAAGAACAGTACGTACACAGCCACAGCAACTGGCAGAAGCCTTAGCGACGCGAGGCTATGTTTTAGACGTTGCGCGCATTGAGACCTTAGAAGCACAACGCAAAGAAGTGCAGACGCGTACCGAGCAGTTACAAGCCGAGCGCAACAGTAGTGCAAAATACATTGGTCAAGCCAAAGCACGTGGAGAAGATATTGCCCCTTTGTTGGCGGCAGTCGACCAGCTGGGCGCGGATCTGGATAGCGCCAAGCAAGAACTAGAACAGGTGCAGCAAGCCATTGATGATATTTTGCTCGGTATGCCTAACCTGCCTGACGCCTCCGTACCTGTGGGTGCAGATGAGAACGACAATCAAGAAATACGCCGTTGGGGTGAGCCTAAAACCTTTGGTTTTCCGGTGAAAGACCATGTTGAGTTAGGTGAGCAGCTGGGTGGTCTTGATTTTACTAATGCGGCCAAGCTATCAGGTGCGCGCTTTGCCGTCATGCGCAATGGCATTGCCCGTTTACACCGAGCACTGGCGCAATTTATGTTGAATACTCATACCGCTGAGCATGGTTATCAGGAAACCTATACGCCTTACTTGGTGCAAGCCAGCGCATTGCAGGGTACGGGTCAGTTGCCAAAGTTTTCTGAGGACTTGTTTCGTATTGAACGTGCTGAACAAACGCCCTTGTATTTGATCCCAACGGCTGAGGTGTCCTTAACCAATCTGGTGGCGGGTGAAATTTTGGCAGCGCAACAGCTGCCGATTAAACTCGTAGCACACAGTCCGTGTTTTCGTAGTGAGGCCGGAGCGTCCGGTCGTGATACACGCGGTATGATTCGCCAGCATCAGTTTGACAAGGTAGAGTTAGTACAAATTGTGCACCCCGAACACTCCTTTGCTGCACTGGAAGAGCTGACTGGCCATGCTGAAAAAATCTTGCAAGCATTAGAACTGCCTTATCGAGTAATGGCGCTGTGTACGGGTGATATGGGCTTTTCTGCCAGTAAAACCTATGATCTAGAAGTCTGGGTGCCGAGCCAGGATAAGTACCGCGAAATCTCTTCATGTTCCAACTGCACAGACTTCCAAGCTCGCCGTATGCAGGCGCGCTTTCGTAATCCAGAATCAGGCAAGACAGAATTAGTGCATACGCTTAACGGCTCAGGACTAGCAATTGGGCGGACTCTGGTGGCGGTGATTGAAAATTATCAACAAGCTGATGGCAGTATTCGTGTACCAGCGGTGTTGCAGCCTTATATGGGTGGCATTGAGGTGATTAACGCCTAGCAGCATTTAAGTAAGCTTAGCCATGCTAAGATTTAAACTTGATTTGAAACAATAGCCTTTTAGCTGCTTTGTTCGTACAGTGCCACAGCATCACTATCATAGTTAGGCTGCTAGAGCCGTTAAGGAATAAATATGGATTATTTGCCGTTATTTCATCGCTTGCAGCAGCAGCCCGTATTATTAGTGGGTGGTGGAGAGGTTGCGTTACGCAAAGCACATTTGCTGTGCCAGGCCGGTGCTTTAGTGCACGTGGTTACCCTGGAGATACACCCACAGTTAGAACAACTGTTGCAAAAGCATGGTGGCACCTATGAGCTGCAGGCATATCAGGCGGGTACGTGCGCTGGTTATTGTTTGGTCATTGCCGCAACAGAAAGTTTCTCGGTTAATCAGCAGGTCGCGCACGAAGCCAAACAACTGGGTATTCCGGTTAACGTAGTGGATACCCCTGAGCTGTGTACAGTTATATTCCCAGCCATAGTTGATCGTTCGCCTTTAATGGTAGCTGTATCCAGTGGTGGACATGCGCCTGTGTTAGCGCGTTTAGTGCGTGCAAAAATAGAAACGGTGATTCCAGCCACTTACGGTCGCTTGGCGCAACTGGCACAAAAGTTTCGTCAGCAGGCCAAAGATCGTCTCGCTGGGGTAGATGAGCGACGCGTATTTTGGGAAGAAGTATTACAGGGGCCGATTGCTGAGCAAGTATTTGCAGGGAAAATCCAACAGGCTGAACAAGCAGTGCAGAATAAGTTGGACGCGCCGCAAGCTAAAACGCAGGGCGAGGTGTATTTGGTCGGCGCTGGCCCAGGCGACCCAGACTTGCTGACCTTTAAAGCGTTACGCTTGATGCAGCAAGCCGATGTGGTGCTGTATGACCGCTTAGTAGCGCCGGCCATTGTAGACATGTGCCGCCGTGACGCAGACCGGGTCTATGTAGGTAAAGCAGCCTCGAATCACAGTTTGCCGCAAGAGCAAATAAACCAAAAACTGGTTGACCTGGCCAAGCAAGGCAAACGGGTGTTACGTTTAAAAGGCGGTGACCCTTTTATTTTTGGTCGCGGCGGAGAAGAAATCGAAGAACTAGCCCAGCACGGTGTGCCGTTTCAAGTGGTGCCGGGAATTACCTCTGCTGCGGGTTGCTCTAGCTATGCCGGTATACCGTTAACCCATAGAGACTACGCGCAGTCGGTACGCTTTGTTACCGGGCACCCAAAGGATGGCAGCTTAAACTTACCCTGGACTGAGCTTGTGTCTAACAGCCAGACAGTGGTGTTTTATATGGGTTTGGGTACTTTGCCTGATATAGCTAAACAGCTAATGGCGCACGGACGCTCATCAGAAACACCGGTAGCAGTTATTGAGCGTGGTACTACGCCCGAGCAGCGAGTTATTGTTGGTTGTTTAGCCGATATCGCTATTAAAATTATTGCCGAGCAGGTACAAAGCCCTAGCTTGATCATAGTGGGTGAGGTGGTTTCCCTGAAAGAGCGCTTGTCTTGGTTTAGTGAAAAGAGCAAAAAGAGCGTAACAGAGACTGCCTGTGCTCTAGTGTAGTCGCTGTTATAGGTTTAAACTAAGCAACTTAAATCGTTTATATTAGGTTTTATTAAGGCTGGCGTATGCCAGCCTTGTCCGTTTAGAAAGGAGAGTGTTTCATGTCCACGCAACAAGCCCCAGTCGAGCGGGCTGATTTTGATCGAGTGATGGTCCCCAATTATGCGCCCGCAGCGTTTGTACCTGTGCGCGGCATGGGCTCGCGCGTATGGGATCAGAGTGGACGCGAACTCATAGACTTTGCTGGCGGCATTGCGGTAAATGCGCTGGGGCATTGCCATCCAGCATTGGTGCAAGCGCTAACTGAGCAAGCACAGAAGCTTTGGCATGTGTCTAACGTGTTTACTAACGAGCCGGCGCTACGCTTGGCTGACAAACTTATTAAAGCCAGCTTTGCTGAGCGTGTGTTTTTTAGTAATTCCGGCGCTGAAGCCAACGAAGCCGCGTTAAAACTGGCGCGCAAAGTTGCTCATGACGATTTTGGTCCGCAGAAGCACGAAATTATTTCAACGGTTAATAGCTTTCATGGACGTACAGTCTTTACCGTCAATGTCGGTGGGCAGCCAAAGTATTCTGAAGGTTTTGGTCCGCGTCCTGAAGGCATTACGCATGTGCCTTACAATGATATTGCGGCCATGGAAAAGGCTATTTCAAGTCGCACCTGTGCCGTGATTCTTGAGCCTATTCAGGGCGAAAGCGGTGTCTTACCGGCTGATTTAGCCTATCTGCAACGGGTGCGTGAGCTTTGTGAGCAGCACCAAGCACTGTTAATTTTTGATGAAGTGCAAACCGGTATGGGGCGAACAGGTAAGTTATTTGCTTATGAGCACTATGGTGTTGAGCCGGATATTCTTACTATAGCTAAAAGTTTGGGTGGTGGTTTCCCAGTCTCTGCCATGCTCACATTAGAACGTTATGCCAAGCACTTTAGTGTCGGCACGCACGGTACAACCTTTGGCGGTAACCCCTTGGCATGTGCTGTGGGCGGTGCAGTGATAGATATTATTAATACGCCGACTGTGTTGCAAGGCGTGTTAGAGCGCGGCGAGATATTAACGCAACGCTTGCAGCAACTGGGTGAGAAGTACGGTGTTTTTCAGCAGGTACGTGGCAAAGGTTTGTTGATTGGCGCAGTGCTCAGTGAAGCTTGGCAAGGCAAAGCAGCACAGTTTTTAGCCGCTGCTGAAAAAGAAAATTTGCTGGTGTTGATGGCTGGGCCAGAGGTGGTACGTTTCGCCCCCAGCTTAATTATTGAGCCCACTGAAATTGAAGAAGGCTTGCAGCGTTTTGAGCGAGCTGTACAAAAAATTACCGAAAATGACGAGACAAACAAATGAATAAACCCTTTGCTGTGCTTTTAGAAGATGCTGATGGCACTCAGCTAGAAACCTCTTGTTCACGTATAGCCGTTATTTGGCAAGGCAAAGAAATCTGGATTCAGCATGTTGGCGGTAATCAGTTAATGATTGGCGTAGATGTAGAAGAAGGGGATACCGAGTATGCCAATCTTTTATTACGCCCTATGGCGACTAACCTCGTGAGCTTGGAGCTAGAGATGGAGTCTGCCGAGGGCTACGCCGATGAAGATGAGCACGAACATGGTCCCGACTGTCAGCATAATTAAATAAAAACAGCCATCTTTGGTCGATAGAAATCACCTATGGGGCTGTTTGATCTAATTAATGAGTATGTTGACTGAGAATATATTATTTTATGTGGCTGCTAATTGGATGCAGTTACCTGTTGCAATTTTAAGTAATGGATAACCCTATGAAAAGCGCTGAAATTCGCGAAGCTTTCTTAAAGTTTTTTGAAGAAAAAGGGCACACGCGTGTACCTTCCAGTTCCTTGGTGCCGGACAATGATCCCACCTTGTTGTTTACCAACGCTGGAATGAATCAGTTTAAAGACAGTTTTTTAGGACTCGAAAAGCGTCCCTATACCCGTGCGGCAAGCAGTCAGAAATGTGTGCGTGCAGGTGGCAAGCATAACGACTTAGAAAACGTAGGTTATACCGCACGTCACCACACTTTCTTTGAAATGCTGGGTAACTTCAGCTTTGGCGACTATTTCAAGCGCGATGCAATTCATTACGCATGGGAGTTTCTAACCAGCGAAGCTTGGTTAAATCTACCCCAAGAAAAACTCTGGGTGACTGTGTATCACACCGATGACGAAGCTTATGATATTTGGCACAAAGAAATTGGTGTGCCAGCAGAGCGCTTGATTCGTATCGGTGATGAAGGCGATACACCCTATGTGTCAGATAACTTCTGGGCCATGGGTGATACAGGTCCTTGTGGACCTTGCACGGAAATCTTTTTCGACCATGGCGAACATATTTGGGGTGGGCCACCGGGTTCTCCTGAAGAAGATGGCGATCGCTATATCGAAATTTGGAATAACGTATTTATGCAGTTTAACCGTACTGCGGACGGTCAGATGCATTCTTTGCCTGCGCCTAGTGTGGATACCGGGATGGGCTTGGAGCGTATTAGTGCAGTGATGCAGCATGTGAACTCCAACTATGAAATCGATTTATTCCAAAACTTGCTAACCGCAGCGGCTGCTGCAATCGGCTGTGAAAATAACGATGACCCCTCATTAAAAGTGGTGGCTGACCATATTCGTTCGTGCAGCTTCCTGATTGCCGACGGTGTATTACCTGCTAACGATGGGCGTGGTTATGTATTGCGGCGCATCATTCGCCGTGCGTGCCGCCATGGACACAAGCTAGGCGCACAAAGCGGATTTTTCTACAAAATTGTCGCCGCTTTGGTTGCAGAAATGGGCAACGCTTTCCCTGAGTTAAAGCAACAACAAGCGCAGATTGAGCGTGTGCTTAAAAACGAAGAAGAACAATTCGCCAAGACACTTGAGCAGGGGTTGCGCATTTTAGAAGCAGACTTGGCAGAGTTATCCGGCACAGTTATCCCCGGTGAAGTAGTGTTTAAACTCTATGACACCTACGGTTTTCCCATGGATTTAACCGCTGATATTGCCCGTGAACGCGAGTTAACTGTGGATGAAGAAGGCTTTGAGCGAGAGATGCAAGCGCAACGTGAGCGCGCACGCTCAGCCAGCTCTTTCGGTATTGATTACAACAGCTTAATCAAAGTAGAGGGGCAGACCGACTTCCTTGGTTACACTGACTTAGAAGCCAGCGCGCAAATAGTGAGTTTGCTAAAAGACGGTCAAACGGCTGAGCACGCTAGCGCTGGTGATGAGCTGGTCGTGGTGTTGGATAAAACACCTTTCTACGCTGAGTCAGGTGGTCAGGTGGGTGATTGCGGCTATTTGCTGGCGCCAGGCGTGCGGTTTGAAGTGCGCGATACGACCAAGGCGGGTGATGCATTCTTACATCATGGCATGCTGCTCGAAGGTGAGCTGAATAACGGCACTTGGGTGCAAGCGCAGGTGGATTCTGGAGTGCGTCAAGCGACTGTGCTGAATCACTCGGCCACGCACTTATTGCATGCAGCACTGCGTGAAATCGTGGGTGAGCATGTCCAGCAAAAAGGTTCTTTGGTTGACAGCCAGCGTTTACGTTTTGACTTTAGTCATTTTGAAGCCCTGAGCGCAGAACAAATAACCGCGCTAGAAGACCGCGTAAACCAGCATATTCGCAACAATACCGAAATTTGTACTGAGCTGACCGATATTGAAACCGCCAAGAAAAAAGGCGCTTTGGCTTTGTTTGGTGAAAAATACGGTAGTGAAGTCCGTGTGTTAAGCATGGGTGATGGGTATTCAGTTGAGCTTTGCGGCGGTACACACGCCAAGCGCACCGGTGATATAGGTGTGTTCAAAATCACTAGTGAAGGCGGTGTGGCAGCCGGTGTGCGTCGTATCGAGGCGATTACGGGTGAGCTGGCTTGGCAATGGCTGAAAAACACTGAAGGCACGGTTAAGCAGTTGATGAGTATGGTCAAGGCTAATCGCGATAATCTGGTAGACAAGCTGCAAGCGGTGCTAGAGCAGAATAAAACGCTAGAAAAAGAGCTGCAGCAAAGTAAAGCCAAGGCGGCCAGTGCGGCTGGTAGCGATTTGGTCGCACAGGCGCAAACAGTCAATGGTGTGAAGGTATTAGCAGCACAGCTAGATGGGTTGGATAATAAGGCCTTGCTTGAGCTGGTTGATCAGTTAAAGAACAAGCTGGGTAGCGGCGTGATTTTATTAGGCTCGCTGCTGGATGATCGCGTTGTGCTAGTAGCAGGAGTTACTAAAGATTTAACCGCACGCTTTAAGGCTGGCGATTTAATGCGTCAAGCTGCCGCTCAAGTAGGCGGTAAAGGAGGTGGTCGTCCTGACATGGCGCAAGGCGGCGGAACCGATGCGAGCCAGCTGGCGACAGCGTTAGCGCTAGCTGAAAACTTTGTTTTGCAAGCAAATTGATGGATTAAGAGCAAACTTAAATGGCTTTATTGGTACAAAAGTTTGGTGGCAGTTCGGTAGCTAATGTTGAGCGAATCGCACAGGTGGCCGCTAAAATACAGCGCTTTCATCGCGCGGGCGATCAGTTGGTCGTGGTGGTGTCAGCCATGAGTGGCGAAACCAATCGCTTGTTGGACTTGGCTAAACAAATTAGTAGTACACCATCGCCGCGCGAATTGGATGTCATGGTCTCTACCGGTGAACAGGTTACTATCGCTTTATTGGTTATGGCGCTAGAGAAGGCTGGCGTGCCGGCGGTGTCTTTTACGGGCTGGCAGGTGCCCATTAGAACCGATTCAGCGCACGGAAAAGCCAGAGTGCTAGACATTGACGGCGCGCATGTGCGCCAACAGCTGGATGCAGGGAAAGTGGTGGTGGTCGCTGGTTTCCAAGGCATAGACCCTGACAATAGCATTACAACCTTAGGTCGCGGCGGCTCAGATACCACTGCTGTGGCTTTGGCGGCTGTGTTAAAGGCTGACGAGTGCCAGATATATACCGATGTGGATGGCGTTTACACAACCGACCCGCGCGTGGTTGCCAATGCGCGCCGGCTTGACCGCATAACCTTCGAAGAAATGTTGGAAATGGCCAGTCTAGGCTCAAAAATCCTACAGATTCGTTCAGTGGAGTTTGCGGGTAAATACAATGTGCCTTTACGAGTGCTGCATAGCTTTCAGGATGGGCCGGGAACTTTGATATCGCTGGAGCAAGAAAACTCTATGGAACAGCCAATTATTTCAGGTATTGCGTTTACTCGTGATGAAAGCAAGCTCACTATTCGTGGTGTGCCAGACACTCCGGGAGTAGCCTTTAAGATTTTAGGCCCCATCAGCGCAGCGAATATAGAAGTGGATGTTATTGTTCAGAACGTGGCGGAAGACAACACCACTGATTTAACCTTTACTGTTGCCCGTTTAGATTACGAAAAAGCTATGGATATCTTACGCAAGACTGCTGAGCAGATAGGCGCGCGTGATATTGCCGGAACTACTAGCATAGCCAAAGTGTCTATCGTAGGTGTTGGGATGCGCTCCCATGCAGGGGTGGCGAGCCGCATGTTTGAAGCGTTGGCGAAAGAGAATATTAATATCCAAATGATTTCCACCTCAGAGATAAAGGTTTCTGTGGTGATTGATGAAAAATATACCGAATTAGCAGTGCGCGCGCTGCATTCAGAGTTTGGTTTGGATGTGCCAACTGTGGCTCATGCCTAATAAAAATTTTTGATATCAAGGTATTTAACTTGATAGAAAAAATATGCCGTTGAGTTGTTTTTGATGGTGTACTAAGTAATACAGATGCAGACTGTATTTATTTGCTTTATACAAGGAGAAATGGAATGTTAATTTTAACACGCCGTGTAGGTGAAACATTAATGGTTGGTGATGAGGTAACCGTTACTGTGTTAGGAGTTAAGGGGAATCAAGTGCGTATTGGTGTAGATGCCCCCAAAGACGTCGCTGTGCATCGCGAAGAAATCTATCAACGTATACAAAAAGAAAAGGAAGAGTCGGGTCTTTAAACTTTTTTGCATTATTACTTTGCAATAAATAAAAAAGTAGGTATGATGCGTTCCCGTTGGAGAGGTGGCCGAGAGGCCGAAGGCGCTCCCCTGCTAAGGGAGTACACCTCAAAAGGGTGTCGAGGGTTCGAATCCCTCCCTCTCCGCCATTTACGTTGTAAAGTAATGTTGTTTGATTGTTTGTAAGGCTAACATTTTGTTACAAAAAGCCTTATACTAAGCGACACGGACTCATAGCTCAGCTGGATAGAGTACTCGGCTACGAACCGAGCGGTCGGAGGTTCGAATCCTCCTGAGTCCGC
>NZ_JAUCDY010000006.1:0-183137 GCF_030362935.1 Thiopseudomonas acetoxidans | reverse complement strand
AGCGGCTGTCATGTTTCGGTTTAGACATAGCTTCATCTCCTAGAGTTGAAGCAGTCCAACTTTAGGGGGGCATTCCATTGTGGTTTGGTGTGGCTGGAGGGTTTGTTCGCGCAAGAGTTGCGCTCCCACAGGGGCACTCCCACAGTAAAAAAGCAGCTGGTGCGTTGCCGACCTTTGGGCGCGGCTCTTGTAGGAGCGCATCTTATGCGCGATTGTGGTTCGGCGTGGCTGGGTGGTTTTTTTCGCGCAAGAGTTGCGCTCCCACAGGGGCACTCCCACAGGGGCACTCCCACAGGGGCACTCCCACAGAAGCACTCCCACAGAAGCACTCCCACAGAAGCACTCCCACAGAAGCACTCCCACAGAAGCACTCCCACAGGGGCACTCCCACAGAAGCACTCCACATCAATAGCACGGACTAGTGGAATGCTCCTACAGTTAGGGTTCGGTGGTGGTGTTTAGCCAGTCTTGCCAGCTGCGGATTTCTTTACGGCTAGCACCGGCTTTGGCTGCGGCTTGTAGGGCTTGTTTGGCTTGCGGCCAGAGTTCTTGTTCGCTGGCTAGTTGCACCACGGTTAGCCAGTGTTTGGCTTGTTGGCTTTGTTCGGCCAGGCGCTGATAGTGTGCCAAGGCCAAGCTGCGTTCGCGTGATTGCCATTGTAGCTGTGCCAAGCGTTCTTGGCGGGCGGTGGTTTTGGTTAAGCGCCCTTGTTGCATCAGCTCGTTTAACAGCCGTGCGCCCTGCCATGGCTGTTCAGCGGCGCTGGCTAAAGCCACTAGCTGATCCAAATCCGCCTCGCTAAATGCCAATCCTTGTTGATAGGCCGTGCGCAAGGTGGCAAAGGCTTGTACATAGTTACCGCTCATTTGCTGTAAAGCAGCCAGCTGTCGCCACTGTGCTACTTGCTGTGGATGGCGCGCCAATAGCTGTTTTTGCCATTTTTGCGCTGCTGGAAAACGACGTAACTCAGCATTGGCGGCGACCATAAAATTCAACCACTGATCACTAATCGCGCTTTGCTTAGCCAAATAGCGTTCCGCCAAAGGCAAGGCTTGGTCGTAACGTCCGAGCATTTGCCAGTTGTATATACGCAACTCCAAGCTTTCTTGGCTGTCTAGCACATGCTCTAAATAGGCTAACGCCTGTTTAGGTCTTTCCAGTTGGGTATTTAACTTAGCCAAACTTAACGCATCTTCCTGGCGTTGCTCATCGGTCAATTGACCACTTTTATACGCCTGCTCTAGCAACTGCACGGCATGAGCTATGTGATTTTTTTGCCAAACCACATAACCATGAGTACGCCAAATTAAAGCCTCTGCGTAACTGCCCTTTTCGGGCTGAAGTTGTCTGAGTAGTTGTTCGGCTTTGTTGAACTCGCCCTGTTCTTGCGCGCTTTGGGCAGCCTGTAGAGCACGCAGGGTTTTAATGTCTATCGTCTGCGCCAAGGCTAAACCCGACAATAAACAGCAACATAAAACTAACCAACGCATGGATACATTACCTCGCTGGCTCGAGTTTAAATTCAATAATTTTTTCCACGTGACGCGGGACAGCGATGCCGTTTTCCATGCGTGGGGTAAAACGCCAGCGTGCAGCGGCGCGGCGTGCAGAGCGATCAAACACATTGGCTGGCTGAGCTTCAAGCACTTCGATGTTTTCTACCCGCCCATGCGCGCTGATGGTAAAGGTTAGTTTGACATAGCCTTCGATACCACGCCGGCGCGCCACATCTGGGTATTCCGGCAATACGTCATTGAGCGGGGTTACTTCTGAGTCTTTACCCGGCGCGGCAGGCGCGCTCGGTGCGGCTGTCTGTGCTGTGCTTGGCTCAATGGCATCAAGGCTGGGCATGGCATGCGCGCGAATGCTTATTGAGCTGGTTAACTTAGGTGCGGCCAAATCCAGTTTTAAGGTTGGCACGGCTTGGTTCTGTGTGGTTTGTGGCGTTTGCGGTTTAGGTGGCTCTACATCCGGCGGCGGTTCGGGTGCTTGCAGGCGGCTACGGGATTGGGCATCGGACGTATTTTTACTCATGGGAATAAAGTGGCCAACCTGTACGAGCTTGTTTTCAACGGACGCTTGCG
The DNA here is from genome assembly GCF_030362935.1 of Thiopseudomonas acetoxidans. Lineage (NCBI taxonomy): Bacteria > Pseudomonadati > Pseudomonadota > Gammaproteobacteria > Pseudomonadales > Pseudomonadaceae > Thiopseudomonas > Thiopseudomonas acetoxidans. The sequence goes on along the minus strand of NZ_JAUCDY010000006.1, from coordinate 181,052 downwards.
GTGGTGAGATCATCCACAAAATAATCGCAAAGCTGGCCAACACAGCCAACAAAGCAATTGCAAAAGAGATCAACCAACGCGCCATTAATTCGATTCCGTCGAGGCCGCCAAGGCCACATCAACAACACCGGCCATGCGCGCTTGATCCATTACCTGCACCACCAAACCCGTGCGCGCATCTTGATCCGCCTGCACCACCACAATTCCTTCGGGTTGTTCTTGGCGTAGCCGTTCAACATGGGCGCGCACGGTACGCACATCCACGGCCTGCTTATCCAGCCACACCTGGCCATCAGCGGTTACGGCAATCAAAATATTGCCTTTATCCTGACTGCTCGCGGTGTCTGCTTGAGGGCGATTAACCTCCATACCGGACTCTTTAATAAACGAGCTGGTGACAATAAAGAAAATCAGCATGATAAACACCACGTCCAGCATAGGCGTGAGGTCAATGCCGAGCTCTTCTTCTGTTCTATAGCTGTAACGACGCATTCTCATCGTTTTACCACCTTATTCATGCCTAAGCTGATCAGACAGCCGGCCTAATGCGCGCCGAGCATTACGCTCAAGGTGCGCGATACTAAATAATCCACCAATGGCTAATACCATGCCGGCTAAAGTGGGTAATGTCGCCTGCCAAACACCAGCAGCCATAGCACGTGGGTTGCCGGTGCCGCTCAATGCCAACACATCAAACACCGCCACCATGCCGGTTACCGTGCCCAGCAAACCCAGCAATGGAAACAGCGCGACCAAGGCTTTAATAACAGTTAATGGCGTGATCAGTTGCTCATGGGCTTGAGCAATCCAAGCTGAGCGCACTGTACGCGGCCAGCCGTTACTGAACTCTTCCTGACACAAACGCTGCCATGCTTGATGACGCTCTTTGACCCACGCTGGAAACTGGCGCTGCATATACCAAAAGCGTTCCAGCATCAGCGTCCAAAATAATACGCACAATGCGGCCAGTAGCCACATAACCAAGCCACCAGCGCCCATTAAGTCGAGCAGTGCGTGGCTGCTATCGACCAGCCAAAACCAAGTATTTTGCCAATTAGTCACGGGATTCCTTGGCTGACATATGCAGCGCCAATAAGCCAACGCACTGTTGCTCTAGCAGTCGCACCACGCCCTTGCTACGCGCGACCAAAATGCTGTGCAAAAACAGTAACGGAATAGCCACCACCAAGCCCTGCACCGTGGTGACCAAGGCCTGTGAAATACCATCTGCCATCAACCGAGAATCGCCACCACCGGCTTGGGTAATAGCTTGGAAGGTGATGATCATTCCTGTGACTGTACCCAGCAGTCCAAGCAAGGGCGCAACTGCTGCCAGTAATTTTAGTAAACCCTGCCCGCGTTCTAGCTTAGGTACCTCTTGCATAACGGCTTCATCCAGTTTCAGCTCTAGGGTTTCCAGGTCTGTTAACTCGGGTTGTGGGCCCAGCACACCCAGCACGCGCCCCAAGGGGTTATTGAGCGTAGGGTTCGACAAATCACGCATCTGTATACGTACTGAGCGCACTACTTGCTGCAATTCCAGCAAACGCCATGCGGCCAGCACAAAGCCCAGCACACCCAAGCTAATAATCACCCAACCAACCACACCGCCCTGTTTAACTCGCTCGTAAAAAGTGGGTTGGTGCTGTAGCTGTTCCAGCAAGCTGCCGCGGGTCGGGTCAATTGGCAGTACCGCAACGGGTTCGCTGGCGGTTAACCAGTTTTTTACCTGACTTAAACCGTTAGGTTGTTTAGGTAACGCGCGCAACGCATCATCACCGGCTTGATACACTAAAAAATCCGTATCGCTATAGGCGGAAAAAGGCCCCACGCGCACCACGCTAGTAATGTTTCGCTCACCGCCTGCACTAATGACGGGCGCATCAAAACGCTCGACTTTGCCGCTAGCGGTCATATCTTCAAGAAGGGTTAGCCATAGCTGTTCAACGGCTTCAGCACTGGGCAGTTTGCGGCTATTAGCAAAACGCTCAAATTGCGCCACCCGCTTAGGCTGCTGTACATTGAGCATGGAGTCCTGCCACTGACCTGCAATGTCGCCTGCGCTTTGGCGCAATACAGCGAATAACTCACCCAGCTCGCCGGTGCGCTCTTTTAATTGACGCTCCTGTTCGGTCAGTTGCTGCTCTAGTTCTTCAAATTGCGCTTTAAGCTCGGCAGCTTCACGCTCCTGAGTGCGTAACGCCTGCATGGCTTGTTGATAGATTGCCTGCTGCTGATTTTTTTCGACTAAGAAACGCTGTTCACGCTCTTGCATCAGTTGTTCTTCGCTGGCTTTTTCGGCACGGATGCGTTGCAGTAATTGGTCGGGCGTTAGGCTGTCGGCTAGGACAGTACCGGAACAGAGCAGCGCCAGCACCACGATGAGTTTTTTCATTGCTGCGCCTCCCATGCCAGTGTTTTTATCGGCAAAGCTAACCAATCGGGTGATTTTTGCTGCCGTGCAATGGCAATCGCCTGAGCCACAGGCCGACGTGCATTGCCATTAAGCACTTGCCATTCTTTCGCTTGCGCGTTCCACCAACCGGTTTCATGGCCGTCTGGGGTTTGGTAATACAGCATCAAACGGCCTAAACGTAAAAAATCCACATTCAGCTCGTTTCCGTCACGCTTAAGCGCATCGCGCCAGACTTCGAGTGTGCGACCGTAATCACTTTCAATTTGGTAGGCTTCTAGAATGCGGCGGTATTTTTCGGCAATAGACACATCAGCGCGTGGCAGTAAGTCCTGCAAGGTTTCTAAACGATCGCGCCGTTCATAGGGCAAGAAAGGTAAATCAGCACTGATAAACTGCTCCAGCACCTCTAGCATCCGCTGCATTTGTGGAGTCACAGCGGCTTCGGTATCTTGTAGGTCTGCTAATTGTTGCTGATAGCCGGCGAGTTCTTGCTGCTGCGCTGCTACCAGTTCACGCATCTGCTTGTTATAACCCGTAAGCGTTTTTGTTTTTAGTAGCGCGGTGCGGTACTCCTGCAGCATTTTTTGCGTTGCATCATCCAGCTGCTCCACCTGTTGTTGCGAACGTTGAGCGGCTTGGCTGTGGGCCGTATTTTCATCCAAAGCTTGCTCTACTGTGTTGGCCATGACCGTTCCAGTACACAACGCCAGTGATAGCGTGGCGCATCGTAAAAAAGGGAGTTGCATAAACAGGGGTCCTTTAATAATCCAGGTAACACATAATGATAACTATTATCATCTTTGCGTATTCATTCAGTCAAGAAAGAAACACATAAAAAACAAAACCATGCAAAGAATAGGTGATTACAAACAACAATGATGGCTATTTAACTCTACTGCATACTAGAGTAAAATACCGCTTAGTTCGCTTGATCAAACTCTGCTTTCTAAGCATATTTTTTGCTAGAAACCCATCTATATGGATATTGCAAAAAAGGCTGTCATTTTGCGTAAAATTCTTCGCTATTCCCTAGCCACCTTGGCAGTTTTCGCACTACTGGGCGCCAGTGCATTGCTGTTACCTAAATCCTTAGCTGAGCACCAGTTGTGGCTGTGGTTTAGTGCTGCCACACTTACAGGGCTTGCGCTGCTAAGTATTCTATACGCGCAAAGCAGAAGACGCCTAGCGAAGCTGACGAACCGCGTCAAATTGACCGAGACCCGCCTTAGAGCCTTGCGAGTGGCGATTGAGCGCAGCCCTACTTCTATTCTGGTCACCGACCCAAAAGGCTTTATTGAGTACGTCAATCCGACTATCTGCAGATTTACTGGTTACAGCATTGAAGAGTTGATTGGCAAAAATTCAAGCATTTTCAATTCAGGCAAAACACCCCACGAAACCTATGTGGACTTGTGGCAAACCCTTGCCCGTGGACAAAATTGGAACGGCCGTTTTATAAGCCAAACCAAAACCGGAGATATTTATCTGGAGCAAGCTTGGATTGCGCCCGTGTTTGATGAGCAGAAAAAGCTGGTCAACTATGTGGCGGTTAAGCTGGATATTAGCGAGCAAGAATTCGCTCTTAGCCGTGAACGTTTACACAATCAGGTGCTCGATTTGTTGTCGCGTAACAAAACCGCCAATGAAATATTCGGCTCAATCATCCGTGCCGTTGAAAAAGAAAACCAGCACATTAAATGTGCTATTTTCTTACGTAGCCTAGATGGAGTTAGCCTGCAACTAGCTACTGCACCTAGCCTGCCCACGTTCTTACACCATGCCTTGCAACAAATAAAAATTACTAGCGACGGTATCTCCGTAAGCCAAGCTGCTTTTTACGGCAAGCGTATTATTACCGACGAGCTGTCAACACAAGCCAAACAAGTAAAAACGGCCAGTGCTGCGGTGCGCGCAGGAATGCTGGCATGCTGGGCAGAGCCGATTTTTGACGTGGATGGCAAGGTAGCTGGCGTACTTAACTTTTTTAAAGATCAACCGGGCGCACCCAACAAACGAGAAATCAACCTAATTGAAAATGCGGCTAATTTAGTCCGACTGGTTATTGAGCGCAGTCAAAATACCGCGCTGTTAAAGCTGGCCGAAACCGTTTACCACACCAGCAGTGAAGCCATAGCCGTCACTGATGCTCATGGAACCTTTATTCATGTAAACCCCGCATTTACAAAAATAACAGGCTATACCGCTGAAGAAGCGATAGGCAACGATCATTCAATTTTGAAGTCTGGTCGACACAGCGCCAGCTTTTATGATGAGATGTGGGCCAGCCTTAACGGTTCAGGCCAATGGCAAGGCGAAGTATGGAACCGACGCAAAAACGGTGAACTCTACCCGCAGCTGTTATCCATTAACAGCACCTACGATACCGACGGCAGCGTTAAATTCCGTATCTCTCTGTTTGCCGATATCAGCAAGCAAAAAGCTAACGAAGAGCTTATCTGGCGTCAGGCTAACTTTGATTCATTAACAGGCTTGGCCAACCGCCGTTATTTCCAAGAAGTCTTTCAACACTCGCTTAAAATGGCACAACGCGAAAAGCATAATTTAGCCATCATCTTCATTGATTTGGATGAGTTCAAGCCGATTAACGATATGTTTGGCCACCAGTATGGCGACCAATTGTTAGCGCAAACAGCCCAGCGCATCAAAACGCCCCTGCGTGACACGGACATAGTGGCACGCATTGGTGGTGATGAGTTTGTGATCTTATTGGCGGGGAACCCCAGCAAAGAAGATGCGCTACTGATTGCCAGACGCATACATGAGCATGTTTTGCAGCCATTTGAGATTGACGGGCAAGTGTCGCAGATATCGCTCAGTTGTGGGGTGAGCATGTATCCAGAGCACGGAAAAACGGAAGCTGAGTTGATCAAGCAAGCCGATATTGCGATGTACCATGCTAAAAACCTAGGTCGCAATCAAACCGTATTTTTTGAGCCTGAGCTGTAATAAACAGGCTGCTACACGCCCCCCTATTGTTAGCTGGGCATGCAGCATAACGTTCTAGCCTTGAGCTGCAGCCAGCTTTTTCAACTCTGCATCACGCAGTTCACGCCGCAACACTTTACCCACGTTCGTGGTGGGCAACTCATCACGGAACTCTACAGTCCGCGCCACCTTATAGCTGGTTAAGCTTTTGCGCATGTGCTTAATCACCTGCTCTTGGGTTAGGCTCATGCCTTCGCGTAAGACAATAAAAACCTTAATCTCCTCGCCACTTTTCTCGCTGGGCACGCCTATCGCTGCGCACTGTAAAACTTCTGGCATGCTAACCAATACATCCTCAATTTCATTGGGGTAAACATTAAAGCCAGACACCAAAATCATATCTTTTTTGCGGTCAACAATGCGCAAATAACCATCTTCTTGAATGATGGCTATATCACCGGTACGCAACCAGCCGTTTTCATCCAACATTTGGTGGGTAGCTTCTTCGTTATGCCAGTAGCCCTTCATCACTTGTGGGCCTTTGACACAGAGCTCACCTGGCTCGCCCAGTGGCAGCTCATTACCATCATCGTCAATTACTTTGCACAGCGTTGAGGGAACAGGAATACCGATAGTGCCCAAATGTATGTTCTCAATGGGGTTCACTGTGGCAATGGGGCTGGTTTCGGTCATGCCGTAGCCTTCACATATTTTAGCGCCGGTAACTTCTTCCCAGCGTTTAGCTGCAGCTATCTGTAATGCCATACCGCCTGAAACCGTCATTTTCAGGGCGGAAAAGTCCAGCTTGCGAAAAGCCTCGTTATTACAAAGCGCTACAAACAGGGTGTTTAGTCCGACAAATCCAGAAAACTTCCACTTTGACATGTCTTTAATCATGCTGGGCAAGTCGCGCGGGTTGGTAATCAATAAATTATGATTACCCGTCATCATCATCGCCATGCAGTGAAAGGTAAATGCGTATATGTGATACAGCGGTAGCGGTGCAACGATTGTTTCTTCCCCTTCGCCTAGGTTAGAGGCCATCATGGTACGGGCTTGCAGCATATTGGCGATAAGGTTTCTATGGGTCAGCATGGCGCCTTTGGCCACACCTGTAGTGCCGCCGGTGTACTGTAAAACAGCCACTGACTGGGATTCTGAATTGACATTACGGGCGATTTTTTTGTTGCCTTGTTTCAGCACATCATTGAGCCAATATGCTTGCGGTATATGAAATGCCGGCACCATTTTTTTAATGTATTTAACCACCGAGTTAACAACGAAACGTTTGACGGGGGGTAAAAAATCACCTACCTCGGTCAAAATAACAGTCTTAATCTCAGTGCTGGGTAACACTTTCTCAAGCAGGTGCGCCATGTTGGCTAAGCACACAATGGCTTTGGCGCCCGAGTCGGTAAACTGATGCTCCATTTCGCGGGCGGTATACAGCGGATTGGTATTGACCACCACTAAACCTGCGCGAATGGCGCCGAACACCACCACAGGGTACTGCAGCACGTTGGGCAGCTGAATAGCAATGCGATCTCCAGGCTGCAAATCAGTGTTGTGCTGCAGCCAAGCCGTAAAGTCACCCGACAGTTGATACACCTCTGCATAGCTAAGCGTTTTGCCTAGGTTAGTAAATGCAGGCTTATCAGCATACTTTTCGCACGACTCTGTTAAGACGGCTTGAATATTTGGGTAAAGATCCGCGTCAATTTCACTGGCGATACCTGCGGGATACTTATCTTTCCAGATGTTCTCGTTCATCCAAGCTAACTCCCAATCAATTCTTATTTTAGATTTTAGTTGTTAAGCGCCGTACACATGCAATTATAGTTACCTTCACTCGTGCAAGACTTTTTTGTACCTAGTGCCCTGCAGATTAGCAGTTTTTAAAAAATGCGACTAGCGTAACCCATGCACGAAAAGTCATAACAAGACTAAAATCTAATGCTTAGTCACGACTTTGCTACTACGATGACGGTAAACCAGCTTACAAAAACAATAATACGTAATAGACTCTAGTAAAGCGTTAGTGGCAGGAGAACTGTAATGCATCACGAATCCTTTTGGTTAACCGCCAGCGACTCCACTGAGTTTCATGTCAATCACTGGAGCCCAACGCAAGAACCAGACGCCATTGTTATGTTGGTGCACGGCATGGCGGAACACAGCAAGCGCTATGCTCATCTAGGCGCTGCCTTAGCTAAGGCCGGTATTGCGTTATACGCCCTTGATTTGCGTGGCCACGGTTTTACCGCCAGCTTTGGCGTAAAGGGTCACTTCGGCGATCACAACAGCTGGAAGTTGGCGCTGGATGATATTCGCTGTCTTAACCACCATATCCGCCAGCAGCATCACGAAAAACCAATTTTCATCTTTGGCCACAGTCTTGGCAGCTATCTGGTAATCGATTATTTGTTGCAGTATTGCTGCAGCGTACAAGGCGCAATTTTATCAAGCTCTATTTATATTCAGTCCACCCTTAGATACAGACTCGCGCTGCTGGTGGCCCGCCTTGAACGCTGGCGTTTGGGCAAGCAGGGGCGTAGTAAACTCTTGCACTGGTTAATTTACAATCGCTATCAGCGTGCTTTTAAGCCACGAAAAACTGCGCATGACTGGCTCAGTAGCGATGAAGAACAAGTTAAACTCTATGCGCAAGATCCGCTGTGCGGCTTTGTCTCTACCACCCAGCTCTGGGTTGACTTGCTCAACGGCTTAAGACGCATCACGCCCATTAATAATTTGGTGCAAATAGATAATCTATTGCCTATTTTAATTTTTGGCGGTGAGCAGGATCCTATCCACCAAGGACACCGGCTACTCGATTTAGCCAACGCTTTTCGTGAGTCTGGCAATCGTTTCGTGGATGTAAAACTTTATCCAGACATGCGCCATGAACCTCTAAATGAAAAAAACTCGCAACGGGTTATGCAAGACATTATCGAGTGGATTAAGCACAACGTACGGCAGGACTAGCCTGCCGACAAGACGGTGACAATCTCCAGCCGCTCATTTACACTTCAACGCCTAATTTTACCTGCAAGCCTAGAGCTTGCGTACAAGGAATATTCTCATGTCGAACACTGCTACCAGCATTCCCTACGATCAACTTGAAGTGGGCCAACGCGCCACCGTCGAAAGAACTATTACCGAGCACGACTTATTGATGTTCGCTGCGGTTTCCGGTGATCGTAATCCGGTTCATTTAGATGAAACATTCGCAGCCACCAGCGTTTTTAAAGAGCGCATTGCCCACGGCATGCTCAGTGGTGCCTTGATTAGCGCGGCCATCGCTCTTGAGCTACCAGGACCCGGCAGTATTTACCTAGGTCAACAGTTGAGTTTTACCCGCCCTGTTAAGCTGGGCGATCAACTCAGCATTGAGCTAGAAGTGTTGGAAAAACTACCGAAAAACCGAGTTCGCATAGCCACCAATGTGCTGAATCAAGCGGGTAAGACAGTGGTTCAGGGCGAAGCCTTGGTATTGGCTCCCACTGAGTCCGCAACCGTTGAACTGCCCGAACTACCTAATTTTTTATAACGCTATGAATGCACAAAAACGTTACGAAATTTTTAGCCGTCTACGTGAAGATAATCCCAATCCAGAAACCGAGCTCAACTACTCATCCACTTTTGAGTTACTCATAGCGGTCATCCTGTCCGCACAAGCCACCGATGTAGGCGTTAACAAAGCAACCGACAAATTATTCCCAGTCGCTCGTACTCCAGAAGCTATGTACGCGCTGGGTGTCGAAGGGTTGAGCGACTACATTAAAACCATTGGTCTGTACAACAGTAAAGCCAGAAACGTGATTGAAACTTGCCGTTTGCTTATCGAGCGCCATAACAGTCAGGTGCCTGATACACGCGAAGCGTTAGAAGCCCTGCCCGGTGTAGGCCGTAAAACAGCCAGCGTGGTGCTTAACACAGCGTTTCGCCAGATAGCCATGGCAGTGGACACCCATATCTTCCGCGTGAGCAACCGCACAGGCATAGCGCCCGGTAAGAATGTGCTTGAGGTGGAAAAGAAGCTGTTACGCCTTGTACCCAAGGAGTTTCTTCTTGATGCACACCACTGGCTGATCCTACACGGTCGTTATGTATGTCAGGCACGCAAGCCTCGCTGTGGCAGTTGTCGCATCGAAGACCTATGTGAATACAAAAACAAAACCTCAGATGATTAATTTTAGTAATCAATCAAGGAAACCTTATTAATAAAATTGCATTTCTATCTGCCGCATTTCGATATATAAGGTGCGCCATAAATTTTATGCATTATTAATAGCTGAGGAGGCTTGCATGAGCAAAGAAGAGTTAGAGCTCGATGATGATTTTGTCGATGACGAAGAAGTGAGTATTGATGATGCCGAAGTCATTGTTGAAGAAAGCAAAAACACGCTCACAAAACGCCGCATCATCGATAATCTGCTGGAAGAACGTCGATTAAACAAAGAACTGTCCGATTATGATTACGAGCTGGATTAAGCAGGGTTAAACGCCCTGCTTTTGGCTATTAACCGCCACTGCGTTTTGCTTGATAGCCTTGCTGTTGCAGCCATGCCAACGCAGCTTCAGCTTGATCACCTTGAATTTCTATAGTTGCACCCTTGACCGAGCCACCTACGCCACAGCGCTTTTTCAGCTCACCACAAATAGCTTTCAACTGCGCCGCAGTGAGTGGCAAACCTGTCACCACGGTAACTGTTTTGCCACCACGCCCTTTACTTTCACGCCGAACGCGAACTTGACCATCGCCCAGAATCTCGGCCTGCTGCTCACAAACACAGTCTGCCTGCGGCTGTGCACAACCATCGCAGTGCCTGCCTGCATCAGTGCTATACACCAAAGCGCCTAAAGCGGCTAAAGAAGATAGTTTTTTCATCAGTAAGTTTTCTTAGACTCAACAAAGTATGACTAGAACCAGCGGCGTACTTTTTTGCAGTATTGAACGTATTCGTCACCGAAATGCTGTAACAATAGCTTTTCTTCATGCCGAATCACACCGAAATTAAGCAACAAAACCGCTAAGGGTAATAGTATCCACGCCCACAGCTGCGCCCAAAGCAAGGCGATACCGATATAAATGACTAAAAAAGCTAGGTAGATAGGGTTACGACTGAAGCAAAAAGGCCCTTCTTGCAGCAACCTTTGCGGCTTGCCATAGGGACTTAAGGTGGTTTTACGCCAAAACATTAGCCAGGCGCTCCAAAGCAACAACACAGCACCCACATCAATAAAGCCGCAGCCTGCATAAAAGCTCCACAGATCATTGGCTAACGGCCATGGCCACAGGTTATCAAGCAGCCAAGCCATACCAATCACTAGGCCAAAAGATAGAGGTGCAGGCAGCAAGAAAAAAGGTTTTTGCATAGCGAGTACCACCAAACCGGCTTTATATTAACCTATTAAATAGAAAAAACCCCACCATCCGCATTAACGAATACTGGGGTTTTTTAATTCTTGACTACCAGTCCAACAAACTATTTAGCGTTGGAACGCTTAAAGTAACTGATATTCTGCTGACCGCTCTTGCCACGTGGTATTTCCTGAATCTTACCGCCTTTCTTTAAAAATGCTGCCGTTTGCGCACTTAGCAAATCACTACTGGTTGCAGCATCGGCTGCTTTTTTATTAGCAGCTGAATTCTTAACTCTCATTATCACTTCCTCCATAGAGTCGGCCGTTGAGTGTAGCAAAAAAAGCCAATTCCAGCAACCAGACAAGCGAAACGCACGATAGCCGGCACGTTAAAGACCGGCCTTGTATGCCTGATAACCTATTAGGAAACAACAAGTTCAGCCGTCACCTGCAGCAGCTTCATATCATTAGTACTACCAATATTATGATGCTTATCACCTTGGGTCAGAATGACCCAATCACCTTCTGCTACTAGATTTAAATCAACCAGTTTACGCACCGCCATGTAGCAAACCTGTTCTTCAGGGTATTCAGACGGATTAAAGGGCACGGTATAAACTCCGCGAAATAAACAAGTACGTGCCTGCGCCATACGCGTTGGCGCAAAGGCATAAATAGGAATCGACGAGCGAATACGTGACATCACCAAAGGCGTGTAACCGCTTTCAGTCAGCGCCACAATCGCTTTGACTCCGGGAAAGTGGTTGGCAATGTACATGCTCGCCAGCGCAATGCTCTCATCTTGGCGGGAGAACTCTAAACCTAGTCGATGCGATGAGCGGTGCATGGTGGGACTCTTTTCTGCGCCCACGCAAATTCGCGCCATCGCCGTAACGGCTTCCACCGGATAATGCCCTGCTGCCGTTTCTGCCGACAACATCACTGCGTCTGTGTAATCCAGTACCGCGTTAGCCACGTCCGACACTTCTGCACGCGTGGGCATGGGGTTATTAATCATGGACTCCATCATCTGTGTGGCGGTAATCACGGCTGTGTTTTGCCGGCGTGCAGCGGCAATGATTTTCTTCTGAATAGCTACTAGCTCAGCATCACCAATTTCTACCGCCAAATCACCACGCGCCACCATAACTGCATCACTGGCTTCGATCAGGCCACTGAGCACTTCGTCATTTTTAACGGCTTCAGCACGCTCAATTTTAGCCACCAACCACGCCTGACTGCCAGCCGCAACACAGAGCTCACGCGCAAGCTGCATATCAGCCATATCACGAGGAAATGAAACCGCCACGTAATCAAGCTTTAACTCAGCAGCCAAAAGGATATCTTGCTTATCTTTTTCGGTTAACGCAGGCGCAGTTAAACCGCCGCCGCGACGGTTAACCCCTTTGTGGTCTGACAGGGGGCCGCCCTGCAAAACAACACATTGTAGCTCGTCCTCAGTAACGGCTTTAACACGCATCACTACACGGCCGTCATCAAGCAATAGCTCATCGCCAACGGTGCAATCTTTCACCAGATCAGGATAATCCACCCCTACTCGCTCTTGATTACCCGCGTCTTTAGGATGGCTGATAGAGAAGACAAAAGGGTCCCCTGTGTTGAGCTCTATGCGCTGATTAGCGAAACGCGCAATACGAATCTTCGGCCCTTGCAAATCGCCTAATATCGCCACGTAGCGTTGATTTTTTCTCGCAATTTGGCGAATCAGCTCCGTCAACCGGCGATGCTCATCAGCCGTACCGTGGGAAAAATTCAAGCGCGCCACATCCATGCCAGCCAGTATTAACTGTTCAAGTATTTCCGGACTATTACTAGCAGGGCCGATAGTGGCAACAATTTTGGTACGACGCTGAAGCATGGTGTGTTCCTCGGTTGTATTAACTTTTTATTTAAATGATAGAAAACGTGCAGCGCTAGCCACGGGGATGATGCTCTGCATGCAATTGCTGTAAACGTGCCTGCGCAACGTGGGTATAGATCTGCGTAGTCGACAAGTCACTGTGCCCAAGCAGCATCTGCACGACACGCAAGTCCGCGCCGTGATTCAGTAAGTGCGTAGCGAAAGCATGCCTTAGGGTATGCGGTGACAGTGGTTTACGGATACCCGCCGTTTGCGCGTGAATTTTTATTCGATGCCAAAAAGTTTGCCGCGTCATTTTCTGACCACGCTGACTGGGAAACACAACATCTGGAGTTTTGCCGCCCAACAATATTGGACGCGTTTGCTCCAGATACTCTTCGAGCCAATCTAACGCCTGCTCCCCCATGGGCACTAAGCGTTCTTTATTACCCTTACCGACCACCCGCACGACACCTTGGCGCAGGCTTACTTCATCTAAACTTAACCCTACCAGCTCACTAACGCGCAAGCCTGTTGCATAGAGCACTTCAAGCATGGTGCGGTCACGCATGCCTAAGGGTGTTTCAGTATCGGGTGCATCAAGCAAGGCATCAACTTCTGCTTCGCTCAGGCTATCGGGTAGGGAACGTCCCAGCTTGGGTAAATCCACCAGCACGCTGGGATCTTCGCTAATCAGTCGTTGCTCCAGCAGGTACTGATAGAAACGCCTCAGGGTTGAGATAAAACGTGCTGTTGAGCGCGCTCTGTAGCCTTCTTGCAGACGCCAAGCAAGATACTCTAATACGTGGCTGCGTTGAACCAGCAGCAGAGCGAGTTCTTGCTCTGTTAACCACAAAACAAACTGACGCAAATCATTCGCATAGGCTGCCCGTGTATTTTCGGACAAACCTTGCTGCAGCCAGAGTTGCTGCAAAAAATCGTCGATAAGCTGTTTATTTTGCTGCAATATTAATTACCTTTATTCAGCCTAAAAACAAGAAAGCAGCCACTTGGGCTGCTTTCTTTTGCCTGCTTAGCGGCTGAGCTTCTCTTTAATACGAGCAGCTTTACCAGACAGGTTGCGTAAGTAGTACAGCTTGGCTTTACGCACATCACCACGACGTTTAACGGTGATGCTGTCTACTAGAGGACTGTAGGTTTGGAAAGTACGCTCAACACCTACACCGCTGGAAATTTTACGTACGGTAAAAGCACTGTTTAGGCCACGGTTGCGCTTACGAATAACTACGCCCTCGTATGCCTGAAGACGCTGACGATCGCCTTCCTTAACTTTTACTTGAACTATTACTGTATCACCCGGCGCAAAGGCAGGGATTTCTTTGATCATCTGTTCAGCTTCAATCTGCTGAATAATTGGGTTTGTCATTGTTTGCTCCTAAGGTAAATCTTAAAATTTACCATCGATACCTTAACTATCGTCCTGCTGGGCAAAGTATTCGTCCAACAGCGTTTGCTCTTCTCCAGAAAGCGAGCGGCTATCCAGAAGATCAGCGCGACGCTCTGCAGTTCGGCCTAGAGCCTGCTGCAATCGCCAGCGCCGGATATGTTCGTGGTTGCCGCTAAGCAGCACCTGTGGAACATCTGTACCCGCATACGTGACCGGTCGTGTGTAATGCGGGCAATCGAGTAGACCATCGCTAAATGAGTCTTCTATTGCGGAATCTGCGTGGTTTAATGCACCAGGCAAAAGCCTCGTAATAGCATCAATCAGTACCATGGCCGGTAACTCACCACCGGATAACACATAGTCACCAATTGACCATTCTTCATCAACGTGCGCCTCGATAAATCGCTCGTCAATGCCTTCGTAGCGTCCGGCAATCAGAATTAAAGCCTCTGCTTGCGCCAGTTCGCTCACCGCTGCTTGCTTTAAGGGCTGACCCTGCGGTGACATATATATCACTTTAGCGGGCTTGCCCAGCGCTTGTTTGGCTGCTGCCAACGCACGCTCCAGCGGTTCAATCTTCATCACCATCCCAGGACCACCGCCGAAGGGTCGGTCATCCACAGTTTGATGGCGGTCTTCAGTAAAGGTGCGTGGATTCCAGCAATCAATGCTGACCAGCCCTTGCTCTACTGCTCGACGGGTAATGCCATGTTCGGTTATAGCGGCGAACATCTCGGGAAACAGACTAATAACAGCAACACTTAACATGATGCCCGACTAAAAGTCAGCGTCCCATTCAACGCTAATGATGCCTTGCGCCAAATCAACGGCGATAACGCACTGATCAGTGTAAGGCAGCAACCGCTCACGACCGTCTAGGCTGCCAGCACAGGGCTTTACTACCAAGACGTCATTAGCACCGGTTTCGAGTAAGTGATCGACACGTCCCAGCAATTGCTGGTCCTGAGTAATCACTTGCAAACCTATGAGCTGATACCAGTAAAACTCACCCTCTTCCAGCTCAGGAAATTCACTACGCGGCACACAAATTTCAAAACCTGCATAGGTCCGTGCAATATCACGGTCATCCACGCCTTGAATTTTAGCCACTAGCCCTTTGCCTTGGAAACGAGCACTCGCCAGCTCAACCTGCTTGGTTTCCTTCTCACGGCGCAATGTCCATTTGGGGTAATCCTGCAGGTTATCAACAGGGTCGGTAAACGAATGAATTTTAACTTCCCCGCGCACACCATGCACCGCGCCGATCTTACCTATTACGACTAAATCGTCAGTGTTCATGTGCGTTCTACTCTACAAGCGATACTTAAGCAATTGCTTGAGTAGCAGCTTCTTTCAACAACTGGGCAACGCGCTCAGATGGCTGGGCACCTTGGCTGATCCAGTAGTTTGCGCGCTCTTGGTCTACAGACAAACGAGTTTCTGCGCCACGTGCAACTGGGTTGAAAAAGCCGATACGCTCAACAAAACGGCCATCACGAGCATTGCGGCTGTTAGCTACAGTCACGTGATAGAAAGGACGTTTTTTAGAGCCACCACGTGCTAGACGGATAGTTACCATTAAACTTTTTTCCTATATTTAAAATGAATAAAACTTTCGCAAATGCTCTATGCACGTACGAAAGGTCGCATATTCTAAGCTGTAACTCGGGTTTTGCAAAGGTTTATTTGCCCTAAAGGCACGCCTTTAACGTTTAGGCAGGCCACCCATACCTGGCAGCATGCCACCAAGTCCGCGCATCATTTTGCCCATGCCTTTACCCATGAACTTCTTCATCATCTTCTGCATTTGCTTATGCTGCTTGATCAAGCGCCCCACATCCTGCACCTGGGTTCCGGAACCCATTGCAATACGTCGGCGGCGCGAACCACTGATAATGTCAGGGTTACGGCGCTCTTGCGGCGTCATGGAGTTGATGATGGACTCCATTTGCTTGAACTGTTTTTCGGCATTGCCTTGCATTCCCTGCATTTGTGCTGGATTAATGCCGCCCATGTTGGGCATCTTTTCCAACAAACCGCCCATGCCGCCCATATTGTTCATTTGCTGCAGCTGATCACGAAAGTCTTCAAGGTCAAATCCCTTGCCTTTTTTCAGCTTTTTAGTGAGTTTTTCAGCTTTTTCGCGATCCAGATTTTGCTCAGCCTGCTCAATTAAACTGAGCACATCACCCATACCCAAAATGCGCGATGCAATACGATCAGGGTGGAAAGGCTCTAGGGCATCAGTTTTTTCACCCATACCCAAAAACTTAATTGGTTTGCCGGTAATGGCACGCACTGACAAGGCTGCACCACCACGCGCATCACCATCAACCTTAGTCAACACCACACCCGTTAGCGGCAAGGCATCATTAAAGGCTTTGGCGGTATTGGCAGCATCCTGACCGGTCATGGCATCAACCACAAACAGGGTTTCGATCGGATTAACCGCAGCGTGCAAAGCACTTATTTCCGCCATTAACTCTTCATCGACAGCTAAACGACCCGCGGTATCCACCAGCACCACATCAATAAACTTAAGCTTGGCTTCTTTAATGGCTGCCTGAGCAATATCAACTGGTTTCTGGCTAATATCTGAAGGAAAGAAGGTTGCTCCCACTTCAGTGGCAAGCGTTTCAAGCTGTTTAATCGCTGCTGGGCGATAAACGTCGGCAGATACCACCATCACGCTTTTCTTTTTGCGCTCCTGTAAGTGCTTGGCTAGCTTGGCCACTGTGGTGGTTTTACCCGCACCCTGCAAACCAGCCATTAACACCACAGCGGGTGGTGCAGCATTAAGGGACAGTTCTTCGTTGGCTGCACCCATCATGCTTTCTAATTCAGCTTGGACTATTTTTAAAAACGCCTGACCAGGCGACAAGCTACGCGAAACTTCAGCACCTACCGCACGAGCACGTACCGCATTAACAAAGTCTTTCACCACAGGTAATGCAACATCAGCTTCCAATAACGCCATGCGTACTTCACGTAGCGTGTCTTTAATGTTGTCTTCTGTTAATTTCGCTTTACCCGTGACATTACGTAGTGTTTGCGAGAGACGTTCGCTAAGATTATCGAACATGTAAAATCCTCTAGATCATTGCCGCCCAAATGCGCCATAGTATAACCGAAACTTGGGCGCGCTTTGCAGTCCATTACAGATTAGTTAGGTTTTATCACTATGCGCCCACTTGTTTTAGCCTCCAGCTCGGTCTACCGCCGCGAGCTTTTGCAACGACTCCAACTACCCTTCACCAGTTGCAGCCCCAACATTGATGAGCGCCCACTCGCTGACGAAACTCCACAAATGCTGGTACAACGCTTAGCGGTCGCCAAAGCACGCGCTTTGCGTGCACAGTTTTTACAACATTTAATTATTGGTTCAGATCAGGTTGCCGTACTGGATGGGCAGATTTTAAGCAAACCCGGTACTGCTGCTGCCGCCATCGCCCAGCTGACTGCTGCTAGCGGACGTAGCGTGACTTTTTATACCGGCCTGTGCTTACTCGACAGCGCCAGCGGCACCATTGAAGTGGATTGCGTGCCCTTCACTGTGCATTTCCGCACCCTCAGCCCAGAACAAGTCAGCCGTTACATTGAGCGTGAACAGCCGCTGGACTGTGCCGGCAGTTTCAAATCTGAGGGTTTAGGTATTAGCTTGTTCCGCGCCACCGAAGGTGAGGATGCAACCAGCTTAATCGGCCTGCCGCTCATTCGTTTATGCGATATGCTCAGCAAAGCTGGAATAATAATTCCTTAGCACTACCGATAGTGCGTTCGCGCTGTAGGCAGTCGCCAGATGTATAGGCTCACCACCGTAGCGGTACACAACATAGCTACCTTGGCCCAAATAAAGTCCACCCACAAACAGCCGGCGATAATGCTTATCCATAGCAGCGTAATCGCCATGCGTTTGGCTTTAAGTGGCAGACCTTTGCCCGCTAAATAATCAGCAATCATGGGGCCAAAACGCGGATGAGAGGTAATCCAACGGTAGAAGGATTCTGAGCTGCGGGCAAAACAAGCTGCCGCTAATAAAATAAACGGCGTGGTGGGTAGTATTGGTAAGAAAATGCCCAACACTCCCAAAGCCAGACTCAGGCAGCCAATTGCAAATAGCGTATAGCGTAACAACGGGTTAGCAACCAGAAGCTTTTTAGGGGTCATGGCATTTTAAAGAGGGCAATAGCTTCTCACAGAAGCCGTCTCAGCAAGCACCTGCTTACCTTGGCTTTTTGAGCAATACGGGCTTTTCTTCAGGTGCTTGGCAAATCAAAAACAGCGTGGTGAGCAGCTCTGGAATTTGTGCAGCCATGCTGTCCAGCAAGTCCAAGTCCTCAGCAATTTCAGCAAAATCCGGCTGTTCATCAAACAAGCCCGACACGACCATTATAGGCAGCAGCAGCTCGCTGACTTCATCTTCATCTTCTTCAAACCAGATGTCTTCACGCAAAAATACGCCTTCCATAAAGCCAATACACCAACCACGCAACTCTGACTCTTCAGGCTCATCGCCCACGTCCAAGTCACATGGCAGAACAAACTCTTCATCGCTGGCTAACTGACGTTCGATATGCGATTTCAGCTGACGTAATGCGCTTTCGATATCGTCTTTCTGCGCCTGATCTTTGTAGACGGGCGGCTCAGCAAACAGCTCAGCCATCCACTCATCTTCTAGTACGGTTTCAGGGCAAATTGCCAAGGCTGTCAGATAACCGTGTGCGGCTACGTAGTCGAGCGCTTCTTCGTATAATTCATCAGAATCCAAAAAAGTACGCAAACGGGAGAGTTGCTCTGTAAAAGACATGGGCATTTACCTAAAGAAGAATATGTTTATAACCGCTGTATTGTAGACCAGCCTTAACCGCACTGCTATAGCTAAAAACTCTACTTACGGCTTGGATGCTGCTATCTGAAAGTGCTGGCCTGCAACTTGATAACCCAAACCGGCAGCAATCTCAGCTAAGTATACGTATAATGCCCAGCCTACTTTGGGAGAGCAGTATGGCCGAGCAGGCACTTAATATCCTTAAAACAGTTTTTGGTTACGACTCTTTTCGCGGTCATCAAGCCGCTATTATCGAGCGCGTTAGTCATGGCGGGGACGCTTTAGTGTTAATGCCCACAGGTGGCGGTAAATCCCTGTGCTATCAAATCCCTGCCCTAGTGCGTGAGGGCATCGCCATAGTCGTGTCGCCCCTCATTGCCCTAATGCAGGACCAGGTCAGCAGCTTAGAAGCACTGGGTATCAGTGCCGCTGCTTTAAATTCCGCCGCCAGTGTTGATGAGCGCCGTGAAACCGCTAATCGTTTGCGTCGCAATGAACTCAAGCTACTTTACCTTGCCCCCGAACGTTTGATGCAGCCGCAAACGCTCAGTTTTTTACAGCAGTTGCCGATTAGCTTGTTTGCTATCGATGAAGCTCACTGCGTTTCACAATGGGGGCATGACTTTCGCCCCGAATACCTACAGCTTGGACAATTAGCACAGTTATTTCCTCAGGTACCACGCATTGCCCTTACCGCTACCGCCGATTTGCGCACGCGCACAGAAATTGCTCAACGCCTGCAGTTACAGCAAGCTCAGGAATTCGTCTCCAGTTTTGATCGACCTAACATCTTTTATCGTATCACTCCTAAAGACAGCCCGCGCAAGCAGTTATTAGATTTTCTTGCCAGCCGCCAAGGCGATGCCGGTATTGTTTATTGCCTATCGCGAAAAAGCGTTGAAAGTGTCGCCGAATTTCTATTAGAAAAAGGCTATCCCGCCCTGCCTTACCATGCTGGATTAAGCAATGAGCTGCGCGCTTTTAATCAGCAACGCTTTCTCAAAGAAGAAGGCATTATCATGGTAGCAACCATTGCCTTTGGCATGGGTATCGATAAATCCAACGTGCGTTTTGTGGCCCACCTAGACCTGCCTAAATCCATTGAAGGTTACTACCAAGAAACCGGTCGCGCAGGGCGTGATGGTTTACCCGCCGACGCTTGGATGGTGTATGGCTTACAAGACATGCTGTTTTTAAAGCAGATGCTCGCCAACTCCGATGGCGATGAGCGTTTTAAGCGTGTGGAGCAACACAAACTTGATGCCATGCTAGCGCTGTGTGAAGAAGTGCGTTGCCGCCGCCAAACACTATTGGCCTACTTTGACGAGCAACTGCCAGAACCCTGCGGTAATTGCGACAACTGCGCTGAACCTCCACAACAGTGGAATGCCACTGAAGCGGCACGCCAAGCCTTGTCTACGATTTTCCGTACTGAACAGCGGTACGGCGTTGGCCATTTAATTGATGTATTGCTGGGACGGGAAAACGATCGCGTGCGCTCCATGGGCCATCAACACTTATCTGTATTTGGCATCGGTAAAGCACTCAGCGAACATCAGTGGCGCTCTGTGTTTCGTCAACTGGTTGCACGCGGTCTAGTCGATGTTGATGTAGAGGGTTTTGGTGGTTTACGCCTCGCCGAGCAATGCCGCCCCTTACTGCGCGGCGAAGTGCAGCTGCAGTTGCGCCAAGAACTGCCGCAGACCACCTCCAGCACCCCACGCAAGAGCGGCGCCAGCCAATTGGTACGTGACAGTGAGCAACCACAGTGGGAACGGTTACGTGCCTTGCGCCGCAAATTGGCCGAAGAGCAAAACGTGCCTCCTTTTGTTATTTTTTCCGACACCACTTTATTAGAAATGCTTCGCCGCCAGCCCGAGGATCTCAGCGATATGGCGGAAGTGAGCGGCGTCGGCGCAGTCAAACTAGAGCGTTATGGTGCTGATTTCTTAGCTATTTTCCAAAACTCTGAAACCAGTGAAACACCAGCTGCATACAGCCAAGATGTCCGTCACGAAATTATCACCTTGGCGCTCAATGGCATGACACCCCAGCAAATTGCCCAGCAACAACAATGCGCCCTAAAAAGCGTATACAGCCATCTGGCGCAAGCCATTGCCAGCGAACAACTCAGTCTTGAGCAGGCACTTGACCTGCCCGAAGAGCTCTTAGATGAGGTTCAGGATGCTTTTCTTGCCACTGAAGACGAGCTGCCAAGCGCCGCACAGATTGCCAATCAGTTCGCTGGACGTATTGATGAGGGCATCATTTATTGCGTGCGCGCAGCTTTGCAGCTAGAGCTGTGTCAAAATTAAGTAGTGGTAAAGGCACAGTGTTTGTTTAACCAGCCAAAACGCTAGCCAAGGCTAAAAAAGCAACCCGTTTTTCACCTTCCACCTATAATTTTATGGCGTTGCGCAGTAGAATAGCGGTTTTATTCTCTGCGTAATCCTTTGGAGCTAAGGCATGTCCGATATTAAAAAGGTAGTTCTGGCCTATTCAGGCGGCTTGGACACCTCGGTTATTCTTAAATGGTTGCAAGATACCTATCAGTGCGAAATCGTTACCTTCACCGCTGACTTAGGTCAGGGCGAAGAAGTTGAGCCAGCGCGTACCAAGGCCCAAGCGCTGGGCGTCAAAGAAATCTATATTGACGACCTGCGTGAAGAGTTTGTGCGCGACTTTGTGTTCCCCATGTTCCGCGCCAATACCATTTACGAAGGCGAATACCTGCTCGGCACCTCCATTGCCCGTCCGCTGATTGCCAAGCGTTTGGTAGAAATTGCTAACGAGACCGGCGCAGACGCTATTTCTCACGGCGCGACCGGAAAAGGCAACGACCAAGTTCGTTTTGAGCTGGGTGCTTATGCACTTAAACCAGGCGTGAAAGTCATTGCACCATGGCGTGAGTGGGATTTACTCTCGCGTGAAAAACTGCTGGCCTACGCAGAGCAGCACAATATTCCTATTGAGCGTCACGGCAAGAAATCCCCCTACTCCATGGATGCTAACCTGCTGCACATCTCCTATGAAGGTGGCGTGTTAGAAGATACCTGGAGCGAGCACGAAGAAGAAATGTGGCGCTGGAGTGTTTCGCCAGAAAACGCACCCAACACACCTACCTATATTGAATTGACCTACCGCAAAGGTGACATCGTTGCCATTGATGGCGTCGACATGAGCCCAGCGCAAGTGCTGACCTATCTGAATAAAGTGGGTGGCGATAACGGTATTGGTCGTGTGGATATCGTCGAAAACCGCTACGTGGGCATGAAAGCCCGTGGCTGCTACGAAACTCCCGGTGGCACCATTATGCTCAAAGCGCACCGCGCAATTGAGTCCATCACTCTGGACCGCGAAGTGATGCACTTGAAAGACGAGCTGATGCCCAAGTACGCCACGATGATTTATAACGGCTACTGGTGGAGCCCAGAGCGTCACATGATGCAGGCGATGATTGATGCCTCGCAAGCCAACGTTAACGGTGTGGTGCGCTTAAAACTGTACAAAGGCAACATCATGGTGGTTGGTCGCAAGTCCGACGACTCACTGTTTGACGCCGCTGTAGCCACCTTTGAAGACGACGCCGGCGCGTACGATCAGCAAGACGCTGAGGGCTTTATCAAGCTCAACGCATTACGCTTGCGCATTGCTGCCAGCAAAGGGCGTAACCTGTTGTAATACATTGGCTTGCAGCTGATTTTACTGCATAGCTATCATTACAAAGCCCCTTCATTGGGGCTTTGTTTTTTGAATGAGGAGACATACCATGCGTATTCTACACACCATGCTTAGAGTGGGCGATTTAGACAAGTCGCTGGCGTTTTATACTGAGGTCTTAGGCATGCAACTGCTGCGCCGTAAAGATTACCCCGAAGGTAAGTTCACCCTTGCCTTTGTTGGTTATGGCAGCGAAGCAGAGAATGCCGTGATTGAGCTAACCCATAACTGGGACACCACTAGCTATGTTCTGGGTGACGGCTACGGACATATCGCCCTAGAGGTGCCCGATGTGTACAAAGCCTGTGAGGACATTCGTGCCCGTGGCGGTAAAATCACCCGCGAGCCAGGCCCAATGATGCACGGCAATAGCATTCTGGCGTTCGTTGAAGATCCAGACGGCTATAAAATCGAGCTGCTATCACCGAAGCGGGCGGATTAGTTGCAGTTAGCAATAGAGCGTTAGGGGTTACTAACGCTCTACTCGAAAAACTAGGTGCGCTTACGCCGCGCTTCTATCACGTTAGGCAGCTGAGCGATGCGGCCGAGCATACGGCTTAGAATATCCAAGCCCGGCACTTCAATCGTCAACTCTATTAATGCAGAGCCATCTTCCTTGCTGGTGCTGGTATTCAGCGCTACCACGTTAACTTTTTCGTTAAACAACACCTGCAAAATATCACTCAACAAACCAGCGCGATCATAGGCTTGAATAAGCACATCCACCGGATAGGTCTTAACCGGTTCACTGCCCCAACTCACCTGAATGACACGCTCTGGCTCGCGCTCACTGAGTTGTAAAACGGTCGGACAGTCTTGACGGTGAATGGTGACGCCACGTCCTTGGGTGATATAACCCACAATAGGTTCGCCCGGCACAGGCTGGCAACAACCGGCCATCTGCGTTAACAGGTTACCCACCCCTTCAATACGTACTTCGTCACTACGACTGCTCGTATGCACGGTGGGCTTGCGCGGAATAAGCTCGACGTGCTGGCTACGACTGCCACCTTCTTGCAGCTGCTGAGCCAAGCCAACCGCATGAGCTAAGCGCAGATCTCCCGCACCAATAGCCGCAAACAAATCTTCACTGGCTTTAACATTGCAACGCTCAGCTAGCTGCTCAAAGTCAACGGGCATTAAAGCCAGCCGAGTGAGTTCTCGCTCGAGCATTTGCCGACCCGCTGCAACATTCTGTTCACGGTCTTGCAGCTTAAACCAGTGTACTATTTTAGCTCTGGCGCGGGCGGTATTTACGTAACCTAGGTTGGTATTGAGCCAGTCACGACTGGGCGCACCGTTTTTACCGGTGATAATTTCAACCTGCTCACCGGTTTTCAAGTTATAGCTTAGTGGCACGATGCGGCCATTGATTTTTGCGCCACGGCAATTGTGCCCGATTTCAGTATGCACACGGTAGGCAAAATCCAGCGGCGTAGAGCCTTTAGGCAAATCAATCGCATGCCCATCTGGGGTAAAAACATAGACCCGATCGGGCTCTATATCGACCTGCAGTTGGTCCGCCAAACCACCTATATCACCCAACTCTTCATGCCACTCAAGCACTTGGCGCAACCACGCAATTTTTTCTTCATAATGATCTGAACGCCCCTGTGTATCAGTGCCTTTGTAGCGCCAGTGGGCACATACTCCAAGCTCAGCTTCTTCGTGCATCTCAGTGGTGCGAATCTGTACTTCTAGCACCTTGCCTTCGGGCCCTATCACCGCCGTATGCAACGAGCGGTAGCCGTTTTCTTTTGGGTTGGCAATATAGTCATCGAACTCGCGAGCAATATGCTTCCATAGCGAGTGCACAATCCCCAGCACGGCGTAACAATCACGCACCTCCGGCACCAAAATCCGCACCGCACGCACATCATAAATCTCACTAAAGCGCAGGTTTTTATTCTGCATTTTGCGCCAGATGGAATAGATATGTTTAACCCGGCCACTGATTTGCGCCTCTATTCCTGCTTCCTGCATTTCGGTTTCAAGCTGCTGTACCACATCGCGGATAAAGTTCTGTCGGTCCATACGCTTTTCATGCAGCAAGCCAGCAATGTGCATATATTGCTCAGGCTCCAAGTAGCGAAACGACAGATCCTCCAACTCCCACTTGATGTGACCAATACCTAAGCGGTGCGCCAAGGGTGCATAGATATCAAACACCTCGCGCGCCACCCGATAACGTTTGTCTTCTGGCGCATTTTTCACCGCTCGAATCGCACAGGTGCGCTCCGCCAGCTTGATCAATGCGACACGCACATCATCAACCATAGCCACCAGCATTTTGCGCAAGTTCTCTACCTGAGCCTGGGCATTAAGCACAACCGATTGACGTGGGTTTAAGCTGGCACTAATTGCCGCCATGCGCAGCACGCCATCAATCAGCTTAGCCACTGTGCTGCCAAACTGCTGCTCTACTTCCATGATAGTCGCTTTATTTTCTCGCACCGTGCGGTACAAGATTGCGGCGATAAGAGTTTCCTCGTCGAGCTTTAAATCAACCAAAATTTGCGCAATTTCTAGACCGGCTTGTAAGCTGGAGCTGCCATCTGGCCAAATATTTTGTGCAGCATGCGCTTTAAGCTCTGCATCACGGGCAAACTCGCACGCTTGCAACAAATTAGCAGCGTTTAAATCTTCATCCACTTCCAGTAGGTGCGCGACCCAACGCGGCAAATCTATACTACCATCCGCATTAAGTGGGTGTTGTGAGCGAACCTGTACCATAGGTTTTCCTTAATAACGACTTAACGACTGACGAACAAACAAAGCCATGGCTTCAACATGCCCTGTTTGACTGAACATATCCAGCGCAGCCAAACGCTGAAGCTGGTATCCCTGCGCCTGTAATACCGCAGCATCGCGAGCCAGTGTGGCAGGATTACAGGATACATATAAAATCTTTTTGGCAGCCACTTTCGTTAATTGCTCCACTGCTTGCGCCGCACCTTCACGCGGTGGATCTAAAACAACCACGGTAAACTTTTGCTGCATCCAAGCAGCCTGGCTTAGGGGCTGGGATAAATCAAAATGATGGAACTCAACATGCTGCAACCCTTGGCGTTTAGCGGTGTGTTGCGCGCGTTTAACCATCGACTCAACACCCTCCACCGCCACCACCGAGGCAACAGTGCGCGCCATCGGCAAACTAAAATTGCCCAAACCACAGAATAAATCCAGCACTTGATCATCGCTGTGCAAATCCAACCATGCAAGCGCTTGCTGCACCATGGCTAAATTAACCTCAGCGTTTACCTGCACAAAGTCACCGGGTTGATAATCAATCTGCAAATCATAGGGTTGCAGCTCGTAATACAGGGTATCACCTTCATTGTCTGGATAAGGCTCGGCCTGAGTTTGCCACCAGAGCTGAGTGTGCTGCTGTTGACAGAAATCACGCAACCGTTGTTGGTCTTCATTGTTAAGTGCTTGGGTTAAGCGCACCAGCAATGCCGGTTGATTACCGTAAAACAACTCTAAATGCCCTATGGCTCTAGTTTGCTTAAGCGTTTTAATAAAGGGGACAAGTTCGGCATACAGTTTTTGTAAAGGCTCAACCAGAATTGGGCACTGGGTTGTTTCAACAATTTGCTGCGAGGCCAAGGCACGAAAACCCACCTGTAACAGCCCCTGTTTGTTCGGCTTCACTGCAATGCGTGTACGGCGACGATAACCCTGTTCACTGCCTTGCAGGGTAGCAAACCACTCCCCCACCTCAACCCCTGCGCGTTGCATTTGCTCAGCAATGTAAGCTTGTTTGAACTCGCGCTGCTCATTAATAGGCATGTGCTGCAACGTACAACCACCACAACGCCCTGCCACCGCACAAAAAGGCTGTTGCCTATTACTGCATGCTTGCGGCACCTCAACAATCTGCGCCTCTACTATTTTGTTGCGTACGCTCAACACTCGCGCGACTACCAGCTCACCCGGCATAGCACCACTAACGAACCAGGTGCGCCCAGCATGAAAAGCAATGCCTCGGCCATCATGAGCTAAGCGCTCAATACTAAGCGGCTGTT
This sequence comes from Thiopseudomonas acetoxidans, assembly GCF_030362935.1. NCBI lineage: Bacteria > Pseudomonadati > Pseudomonadota > Gammaproteobacteria > Pseudomonadales > Pseudomonadaceae > Thiopseudomonas > Thiopseudomonas acetoxidans. The sequence continues at coordinate 154,478 of NZ_JAUCDY010000006.1, read as the reverse complement.
TTTTACCAACAGGCAAATCTGTTTGTTGCACGCCACGGGCTGGCTGAAAACGTAGCCCGCTTTGCTGTTGCCGCTTCATATTGACTCGCTATTGAATACGCCACTGGAAAGATAACGATCACCACGATCGCAAATAATGGCCACCAGCACCGCATTTTCTACTTCTTGCGCCACTTGCAACATCGCTGCCACTGCACCACCGGATGATACACCACAAAAAATTCCTTCCTCACGCGCTAAACGACGCATGCAGTTTTCGGCTTCTGCTTGGCACAGATCGATCACGCGGTCCACACGCTCCTGCTCATAAATACTTGGCAAATACGTCTCAGGCCAGCGACGTATTCCAGGAATACTGGCATTGGCATCGGGCTGTAAACCGATAATTTGAATCGCCGAATTTTGCTCTTTAAGGTATTTCGACACGCCCATAATGGTGCCGGTCGTGCCCATAGCGCTAATAAAGTGGGTGATTTGGCCATGGGTTTGCTGCCATATTTCTGGACCAGTACCCTGATAATGCGCACGAGGATTATCTTGGTTAGCAAACTGATCCAGCACCTTACCCTGCCCGTCCGCTTGCATTGCCAATGCTAAGTCACGCGCTGCTTCCATAGACTCCACTAAAATCAACTGCGCGCCATAGGCTGTCATCGCGGTTTTACGCTCAGCTGTGGAGCTTTCCGGCATAATCAGCACCATGCGATAGCCTTTGATAGCCGCCACCATCGCCAACGCAATACCGGTATTGCCCGAGGTTGCTTCAATAAGCGTATCACCCGGCCGAATACGTCCCTGACGCTCAGCGCGCTCGATCATGGACAGTGCTGGACGATCTTTTACCGAACCAGCGGGATTATTGCCTTCAAGCTTAACTAACAACGTATTACCTGACTCCTGGCCAAGGCGCTGCAAACGCACCAAAGGCGTGTTGCCAATACAATCGGCTAAAGTGGGATATTGAACGTGCATAGGGTTTCCAAGTGCATCAAAAAATGCATCCATGATAACGACAATCCTGCTTAAACGGTATTCAAAGCCATAAATCAGTAGATTGTTTGGTTATAACCTCATAGTAAATTTGGCGTGCCTGCGCAAGCAGTCCGTGCTGTGCAATTGCCACTACACAATTGTGCGGACCACTTAACAGCTCATCGAAAAAAGCGACCAAAATACGACTAATGGTCAGCATCCGGCTATTGCTGCAAACCAGCAAGCTCAATATGCTTAAACGTAAATCAATAACAACAACTCCCAAGGAGCATGCCTTGTTTAGAATAATAATTTTAAGCGCTCTTTACCTCTGTACAAACACTCTAGCGTTTGCAGCTGAATCGGTAATAATCGGACTGACTTATCCTCGCACCGGAGCTTACAAGGAAGAAGGTTTGGCGCAGATGCGCGGCGCATTAATGGCCATTGAAGAAATTAATGCACAGGGTGGACTGCTCGGACACTCCGTACAACTTAACAGTCGTGATTCCTCTGCACGACCTGAAAAAGCAGCCAATAACGTTGACCAGTTTATTCGCGATGGTGCTGCCATGGTTTTCGGTAGCGTTTCCAGCGCAGAAGCAGTCGCGGCAGGTAAACGTGCGCAGCAAGGTAAGACGATATATTTTGCCACCATCGGTTATGCCGATGATGTGACCGTAGAAAACGGGCATAAATACATTTTCCGCGAAAGCTCGAGTGCTACCATGACAGGTCAAGCACTAGGACGCTATTTATCCAAGCATTTCCCAAATAAAAAATACGCTTACATCACAGCCGACTATAGCTGGGGGCATAGCGCAGAATCTGCCATTAGAGCCAACACCAACACGACCGACACGGGTAAACACACACGTATTCTCGTGCCTTTTCCTAGCTCCAAGCAATCAGATTTTATCGATGCACTCACTCAGGTGCAGCACAGTGATGCCCAGGTTCTTGCTTTAGTGCTTTACGGCAAGGATTTGGTACGCGCCATGCGCATCGCCCACTCCATGGGTTTAACGAAAAAAATGCAAATCGTTGTGCCGCACTTAATTCAAACGGCTATCGAAGGTGCTGGCCCGGGTGCAATGGAAGGCGTTATCGGCGTTGAGCACTGGATTTGGCGCGCTCCAGAGCTAGAAAAATCAGAAAAAGGCATGGCCTTTGTAAAAAACTTTGACAATAAGTACGGCATTCTACCTTCTAGCGCGGCAGCTTCTGCCTACACCGTAGTGCAGCAATGGGCTGATGCCGCGCGGCGCAGCAATAGCTTCAAAAGCAGTGACGTGATTCGCGCGCTAGAAGATCATGAATACAGCCTATTAAAAGATAAAGCTCAGTGGCGCGCTTTTGATCACCAGAACTCACAGACGGTATATGTTGTGCGCGCCAACCAGCGCGATGTAGTGATGAAACACCCTTCACGTCAGGATTTTTATGAGATTCTTGACCGCGTAACCACTGCCAATACTGGAATAAGCTACGAGAACTGGACTGAGTTACGTCGCAAAGCCAGTTTACCAACCAGCCTGCAGTAACCTAACCTACAAGCTACAAGGCTAAGACGCACGGATACGCCTTAGCCTTTTTTATTGACGTACTAAGCGTGTGTTAGCCAACTCAAGGGAATGCGTGCTGCGATAAGGGTTAATATCCAAACCGCCACGGCGTAAATAACGCGCAAACACCGTCAGCTTTTGTGGCTGTAATAACTGATACAAATCCAAAAATATTCGCTCAACACACTGCTCATGAAAATCTTGATGCTGGCGAAAACTGATTACATACGCCAGCAGACTGGCATGACATAACGCAGCCCCTTGATACTCAACGCACAAACTACCCCAGTCGGGTTGACCGGTAACCGGGCAACTTGAACGCAACAAATGGGTGTGCAAACTTTCTTTTACCTGCTTGCTCGGCCGGCATTGCAGCAAACTGGCATTAGGCTGGTCATACTGACTTATAGCGATGTCCTGCTCATCTATACAAATTCCAGGTAGCTCAACAACAGCTTCGGTGGCTGCTTGCGCCAGAGTTTTAATCCATACCTGCACCGGCGCGCCCGCTATTGCAGTCAAGTCTCGACTCATGACTGCTTGCACCTCTGCAAAGCTGGCAAACCGGCTTTGATTAAGAGAGTTCAAATACAGTTTAAACGACTTGGATTCAATAATGTTGGGCGAATGCGCCGGTACTCGAATCTCTGCCATCGCAACCACCGGCTTGCCGCTAGGCAAAAGCCAAGACAGCTCGTAGGCATTCCAAATATCTACGCCCTGATAAGGCAGGTTATTTTCATCAATACCAAACGCTTGCCATTTAAACCTACGCTCGATAGGAAATAACAAACTGGCATCGTACTGCGTGACATAACCTGTTTGCTTGCCCAGCAGTGATTCTTCGGCAGGATGCTGCACGGATTACCCCTTACATTAATTAATTACGATTTACACTTTAAAGCTCTGTACCTGTCGCTGCAGCTCTTCTGCTAACTGCGCCAACTCTTGGCTAGCACTATTCGTTTGCGCCGTACCCTCATTAACTTCGCGAGAAATGTCATTAATATTGACCACATTGCGGTCAATTTCTTCTGCCACAGCCGATTGTTCTTCTGCAGCGCTGGCAATACTGGCGTTCATATCGTTAATGCGTGTCACCTGCTCAGCAATGCGTATCAGCGCGTCATTGGCTTGCTGAACGGACTCGACACCGGTTAACGCTTTCTCGCGCCCCTGCTGCATGGTAGTCGCCGCATTGCTGACGCTTTGCTGGAGCCTCTCTATCATCTCATCAATTTCTTTAGTGGAGCCCTGGGTGCGCTGCGCCAAATTACGCACCTCATCCGCTACCACAGCAAACCCGCGACCTTGCTCACCTGCGCGCGCCGCCTCAATCGCAGCGTTTAACGCCAGCAAGTTAGTTTGTTCAGCGATGCCACGAATCACCTCTAATATGCCATTGATCTGCTGACTGTCATCACGCACCACCTGCATAAACTGAGCCGCCTGTTCCACTTCTGTCACCAGTGATTGGATGCTGGCTTGCGTTTGCGTTACCACGCGAGTACCGGTTTGACTTTCATGCTCTGCTGTTTGCGCTGCTTCGGAAGCCAGCAAAGCATTTTGCGCCACCTCTTGCACGGTGGCGGTCATTTTGCTTTGGATACTAAGTAAATTAAACATAACAAACCTTAAAGTATTAAAGACTGTATCAGTGCACCTACTGCAGATTAGAACACGCTTGGTGGTACTTTAACAGGCAAAAAAAAAGCGCCCACAAAGGAGCGCTAAAGCGGAAACTTGTTTATATTTATATTAAGTATCAGAAGCAATCACCAGGAACGCGCACCCAACCTTCCATCAAAACGCGCGCGCTGCGACTCATAATGGCTTTTTTAGCTTGCCACTGGCCGTCCACTTCAGCCGCTTGCGCACCCACACGCAATGTGCCGGACGGATGACCAAAGCGCACCGTTTGGCGCTCACCGCCACCGGCGGCTAGGTTCACCAAAGTACCGGGAATCGAGGCGGCTGTACCAATCGCCACAGCAGCCGTGCCCATCATGGCATGGTGCAATTGACCCATCGACAACGCACGCACCAGCACATCAATATCAGCAGCGTTAACCGGCTTACCACTGGAAGACACATAGCTGACCGGCGGTGCAACAAACGCTACTTTAGGCGTGTGCTGACGGGTGGCGGCTTCAGACACGTCTTTAATCAGTCCCATCTTTACGGCACCGTAAGCACGAATCAACTCAAACTTGGCTAACGCGTCTTTATCACTGTTGATATCGCTTTGCAGCTCAGTGCCGGTATAGCCAATATCGCCAGCATTAACGAAAATTGTTGGGATGCCCGCGTTAATCAACGTGGCTTGCAACGTGCCAACACCGGGCACATCCAAGCTGTCGACAAGATTGCCTGTCGGGAACATCGAACCTGTTGCATCCGCTGGGTCCAGAAACTCGATTTCAACTTCAGCCGCTGGGAAAGTTACGCCATCCAGCTCGAAATCACCGGTTTCCTGCACTTGGCCATTGGTAATGGGCACGTGGGCGACAATGGTTTTCTGGATATTGACCTGCCAGATATTAACCGTGCAGATGCCATTTTCTGGAATCTTGTCGGCATCGACCAAGCCGTTACTAATCGCAAACGAGCCTACCGCAGCGGTAAGGTTGCCGCAGTTGCCGCTCCAATCAACAAAGGGGCGGTCAATTGCCACCTGGCCAAAGAGGTAATCCACATCGTGACCGGGCTGACTGCTTTTGCTTAGCAGCACGCTTTTACTGGTACTGGAACTGCCGTTACCCAAGCCATCAATTTGCTTGCCATAAGGGTCAGGACTGCCAATGATGCGCAGCAGCAGGTTATCACGTGCTTCACCAGCAACCTGCGCACGCTCGGGCAAATCCTGCACGCGCAGGAACACGCCCTTACTGGTACCGCCACGCATATAGGTAGCGGGAATTTTTACTTGAGGTACAAAAGACATAGTTATTTTCCGTGCAATAGCTTGTTTGTAGATTTGTGTTGGGGCTGATGGTTGGTGAAGGCTTCCGCAAGCTGACGCTCATGCGCCGAAGCAAGCTTCGGCACACGAGCTGATGCTTGCTACAGCCTTCACCAACCCGCCCTGCGAATTCTGTGTAAAACGCAATTTTCGGGGTGGAGGGGGGAGAGGCGTGCTGGAGTCCGGCTGAGACGTTCCGCAAGCCGACGCAGCCAGTTTGAACAGGTTCAAACCTGACTGCTGGTGCTTGCTCCAGTCTCCCCCCGGACTCCCCGAAACCGCTGCGTAAAATTCTTCTACACGCAAAGGCATCAGAAGAAACCGCGACAGCAGCACGGCAAAGCCGTGCCACTCCCTCCCCCTCAGCGCGGTGCGCATTTGGGTGACCGGGATGACCGGAGCAAAACCTCAGCTGCCAGGTTTGAACTTGTTCAAACTGGCTGCGTAGTTTTGCGTAGCGTCATCCCGGTCACCCACAGCACCAAAGCTAAAAAACCATCACTCCCCCAAAAAGTCCTTGGCAAATTTCTGCAACACACCACCTGCCTCATATACTTCCACATCATCGGCAGTATCCAGACGGCAAATCACAGGTACCTCAACCTTCTCACCGTTAGCGCGGTTAACCACCAAAGTCAGCTCGGCCAGCGGCGCAGGAGTACCTTCAACGTCATAGGTCTCGGTGCCGTCCAGTTTCAGCGTCAGGCGGTTGGTGCCTTCCTTGAACTGCAGTGGCAACACACCCATGCCAACCAAGTTGGTGCGGTGGATGCGCTCAAAGCCCTCGGCCACGATGACCTCAACACCGGCCAGACGCACACCCTTGGCGGCCCAGTCACGGGACGAGCCCTGACCGTAGTCGGCACCGGCAATGATGATCAGCGGCTGCTTGCGATTCATGTAGGTCTCAATGGCTTCCCACATGCGCATGACTTCGCCTTCCGGCTCGACACGGGCCAGCGAACCCTGCTTCACGCTACCATCCTCGTTGCGCACCATCTCGTTGAGCAGCTTGGGGTTGGCCAGGGTGGCACGCTGGGCGGTCAGGTGGTCACCACGGTGGGTAGCGTAGGAGTTGAAGTCCTCCTCCGGCAGGCCCATTTTGTGCAGATATTCACCCGCCGCTGAATCCATCATAATCGCGTTGGATGGCGATAGGTGGTCGGTGGTGATGTTGTCCGGCAACAGCGCCAGCGGACGCATGCCCTTCATGGTGCGAGGCGCGGCCAGCGCACCTTCCCAGTAAGGCGGACGGCGCACATAGGTACTCATTGGACGCCAGTCATACAGCGGGCTTGGCGCACGCTCGGCGGCTTCCATGTCAAACATCGGGATGTAAATCTGGTTGAACTGCTCGGGCTTGACGTATTTGTTGACGATGGCGTCGATTTCTTCATCGCTGGGCCAGATGTCTTTCAGGCGGATTTCCTTGCCATCCACCACGCCCAGCACATCCTGCTCGATATCAAAGCGGATGGTACCAGCAATCGCATAGGCCACTACCAGCGGTGGCGAGGCCAAAAACGCTTGTTTGGCATAGGGGTGAATACGGCCGTCAAAGTTGCGGTTACCCGACAGCACCGCGGTGGCGTAGAGGTCGCGGTCGATGATTTCCTGCTGAATCACAGGGTCCAGGGCACCGCTCATGCCGTTACAGGTAGTACAGGCAAAACCGACGATGCCAAAGCCGAGCTTTTCCATGTCACCCAGCAGATCGGCCTCTTTCAGATATAGCTCGGCTACTTTGGAGCCTGGCGCAAAAGACGACTTGACCCAGGGCTTGCGGGTCAGGCCCAGCTCGTTGGCTTTTTTCGCCAGCAGGCCAGCCGCCACCACGTTGCGCGGGTTGGAGGTGTTGGTACAGGAAGTAATGGCGGCAATAATCACCGCGCCATCGGGCATCAGGCCCTCAGCTTCCTGTGCGCGCGCGGCCTCCAGATTGCCGGCAATGCCTTTGGCCGCCAGATCGCTGGTGGAAACACGGGCGTGCGGGTTGGACGGGCCGGCAATGTTGCGGCCAACAGTGGACAGGTCAAACTTCAGCACACGCTCGTATTCGGCGGTTTTCAGGCTGTCTGCCCACAGGCCGGTGTGTTTGGCGTACTGTTCAACCAGCTCGATCTGCTTGGGGTCGCGACCGGTCAGGCGCAAATAGTCGATGGTCTGGCCGTCGATGTAGAACATCGCCGCAGTGGCACCATACTCAGGCGTCATGTTGGAGATGGTGGCACGGTCACCAATGGACAGGCTGTCGGCACCCTCGCCAAAGAACTCGACATAGGCACCCACTACACGCTCGGTGCGCAGGAATTCGGTCAGCGCCAATACGATGTCAGTTGCGGTAATGCCCGGCTGGCGCTTGCCGGTCAGCTCGACTCCGACGATATCCGGCAGACGCATCATGGACGGGTGGCCAAGCATCACGGTTTCAGCTTCCAAACCACCCACACCGACAGAAATCACGCCCAGTGCATCCACATGCGGCGTATGACTATCGGTACCAACACAGGTATCCGGGAAGGCCACGCCTTCACGCACCTGCACCACGGGCGACATTTTTTCCAGGTTGATCTGGTGCATGATGCCGTTACCGGCCGGAATAACGTCCACGTTGTCGAACGCGGTCTTGGTCCAGTCGATAAAGTGAAAACGGTCTTCGTTGCGACGGTCTTCGATTTCACGGTTCTTCTGGAAGGCATCGGGGTCAAAACCGCCACACTCAACGGCCAAGGAGTGGTCAACAATCAGCTGGGTTTGTACCACTGGGTTGACCTTGGACGGATCGCCACCCTTGGCGGCAATGGCATCACGCAGACCGGCCAGGTCCACCAGCGCGGTCAGACCGAGAATGTCGTGGGTTACCACACGGGCCGGATACCAGGGGAAGTCCAGATCACGCTTGCGATAAATCAGCTGCTTCAAGGAATCGGTCAGCGCGTCCGGCTCACAGCGGCGCACCAGCTGCTCGGCCAGAATGCGCGAGGTATAAGGCAGCTTTTCATAGGCACCTGGCTCAATGGCATTGACCGCCTCGCGTGCATCAAAATAATCCAGCACACTGCCGGGGAGGTTTTTACGGTATTGAGTATTCATGGTCATGGTCTTTTTTCCTGCAATTTACAGTACGAATTTTATGCACAAACTTCAGCGCTCAGTGCATGCGCGGTTTGTAATAACCGGCAAGCTGCAACACGGTTCGGGTTAAGCGCAATAAGTCAGCATATCAATGCCAACAAACAAGAAGTCTTTGAATGAGGAGTGACGCCATTCAAAGAATTCCTGCCAGGAATTCAGGCGGGCAACGCCCGCCCTACTCTTTCCAACACGATTGATGCTGCAGACTGCACAATACTTAATGCAGGTGGTGGGTATGTAGCAAAGCTTTTGTCGCCATGGATGGCGACAGAGAGCCTACAGGGCAGTTTTTTGCTCCTGCAAAAACTGCATTTCCGCCATCCATGGCGGTCAGATGTACTTGCGGCGTCTTTGCGCAATACCCACTGCCTGCACACCATGTCAACCCAACAGCCTCAATCAAACAACCAATTAACGCTCGTTAATGGCCGGTACTGGACGTTGCTCTTCACCTATATACTCCGCACTCGGACGGATAATACGGTTGTTAGCACGCTGCTCAAACACGTGTGCCGCCCAGCCCGTTACGCGTGAGCACACAAAGATCGGCGTAAACAGCGGCGTTGGGATACCCATAAAGCGGTAGGCAGAAGCGTGGAAGAAGTCAGCGTTAGGGAACAGCTTCTTCTCGTCCCACATCAGCTTCTCTATGGCGCAGGAAACCGGATAAATTACGGTATCGCCAACTTCGGCTGCCAGCTTCTCGGAGTACGCCTTGATCACTTCGTTGCGCGGATCAGACTCGCGGTAGATAGCGTGACCAAAGCCCATGATCAGCTCTTTGCGAGCCATCATCGCCTTCAGCTCAGCAACGGCTTCATCAGGGGTCTGGAAACGGTCGATCAGGTCCATGGCTGCCTCGTTGGCACCACCGTGCAGCGGGCCACGCAGCGAACCGATGGCACCGGTAACACAGGAGTACAGGTCAGACAAAGTAGAAGCACAAACGCGACCAGTGAAGGTAGAGGCGTTAAATTCGTGTTCGGCATACAGAGTCAGCGACACGTTCATCACTTCGCGGTGCAGATCGCTAGGTGACTTGCCGTGCAGAAGGGCCAGGAAGTGACCGCCCAGATCCGGCTCATCAGTGACGCACTCAATGCGTTTGTTGTTGTGGCTGAAGTGGTACCAGTACAGCAGCATGGCTGGCATGGATGCCAACAAACGGTCTGCTACATCCAGCTGCTGATCAAAAGACAGCTCAGGCTCCAAGGTACCTAGAACGGAAACACCCGTACGCATCACGTCCATCGGGTGAGCATCGGCAGGAATGCGCTCAAGCACTTCTTTCAGTGCTGTAGGCAGATCGCGCATACCTTTCAAACGCGTTACATAGGCGTCCAATTCAGCTTGGTTAGGTAGCTTGCCGTACCACAACAGGTATGCAACTTCTTCAAACTTCTTACAGTTCTTGGCAAGATCGCGTACATCGTAGCCGCGATAAGTCAGGCCAGCGCCCTCTTTACCCACGGTGCACAGTGCAGTTTGTCCAGCGATTTGACCGCGCAAACCTGCGCCGCTAAGTACTTTTGGTTTTGTTTCAGCCATGAGTGTAGTCCTCGTAATTTTTATAATGACGCTTTAACGGTGTTCAATTGAACTTTTAGTTACCACACAACCAGCGCCTTGGCTCTGGTTTTAGTGCGTTAGTTACCTTTCTTTTGCGCAAACAATGCATCTAAGCTTTGCTCAAAAGCATGGTAGTTAATGCGGTCGTAAAGCTCCATACGGGTTTGCATGGTATCGACAACATTCTCCTGCGTGCCATCGCGGCGAATCGCGGTGTACACATTTTCCGCTGCCTTATTCATGGCACGGAAAGCAGAAAGCGGATACAGCACCAAGGACACATCCACAGAAGCTAATTGCTCAGTGGTGTACAGCGGTGTTGCGCCAAACTCAGTGATATTAGCCAAAATCGGCGCCTTGATGCGATCAGCAAAGGTTTTATACATCTCCAGCTCGGTAATGGCTTCAGGGAAAACCATATCCGCACCGGCTTCGATACAGGCAGCAGCGCGGTCTAGCGCAGAGTTCAAACCCTCAACCGCCAACGCATCAGTACGCGCCATAATGACAAAGCTGTCATCAGTACGCGCATCTACGGCTGCTTTAATACGATCAACCATTTCTTGCTGGGTCACGATTTCTTTGTTCGGGCGGTGACCACAGCGCTTAGCACCCACTTGGTCTTCAATATGAATGGCCGCAGCGCCAAACTTGCACATGGACTTAACGGTACGTGCCACGTTAAACGCAGACGAACCAAAACCAGTATCCACGTCCACCAACAAGGGCAGATCACAGACATCCGTAATACGGCGCACGTCAGTGAGTACATCATCCAGAGTGGAGATACCTAGGTCTGGCAAGCCTAACGAGCCTGCAGCTACACCACCACCTGACAAATAAATCGCTTTAAAACCAGCACGCTTTGCTAACAAAGCATGATTGGCATTAATAGCACCTACAACCTGTAATGGATGCTCATTAGCTACCGCATCACGAAAAAGCTGGCCTGGAGTTTTACGGCTCATAATTAACCTCTTATTGGTGTTTGTGCACTATTGGCACTTTGAAAATAACGCTCAACATTGCGCCTTGATGCGGCTATGTGTCTACGCATCAACAGCTCAGCAAGTTCACCATCGCCATCGGCAATGGCATCAAGAATTTTGTGATGCTCTTTAAAGGCTTGTTGTGGACGGTTAGGCGTGGATGAGTGCTGAATGCGGTACATGCGCACCAGCTGATACAGCTCTTCACCCAGCAATTTAACCAGCATCTGGTTATTGCTGCCTTGAATGATTTTGTAATGAAAGTCGTAATCGCCTTCTTGCTGGAAGTAATCAATTCCTGCTTGGAAAGCGGCATCGCGTTCGTGCGTTGCTAACACTTCACGCAATTGCATGACCTGTTCCTCGGTCATACGCTCAGCGGCCAAGCGACAGGCCAAGCCCTCTAATGACTCGCGGATTTCATACAACTCAATGAGCTCTTTATGTGACAACGAAACCACGCGCGCGCCGATATGCGGAATACGTACCAATAAGCGTTGCCCCTCAAGGCGGTGAATCGCTTCGCGTAATGGCCCGCGACTGATACCATAGGTACGCGCAAGCTCTGGCTCTGATATTTTACTGCCAGGAGCTATTTCACCGCGTACAATCGCAGCTTGAATATTGCGGAATACTTGCTCCGAGAGCGTATAAGACTCTTCTGCAACTCCGGACAACTCTTCAACCTCTGCTCGCATATTGTCTACACCTACTCATTCCCGCAGGACATAAAACCCAACATATAGAACTGATTGTCGACAATATTAAGAATACTGTCAACAATCATGCGACCTTGGTCGAGAACCCTGTGTTTTTTGACTGCACTCTCTGCAACAGTATTAAGGAGTATAAAACACCATGAAAGGAGGCACTACTAAAAGAAGGCACTATAGGCGTACTGGCGCCAACAGCACGGCATTTGTTTAAATGGCGAGGGCTGTATTTTTTGCTTATTAAAGGCGCGCAAATAACAACCTTCTAGCTTAAGAAGCCTCTGAATAACTACCTGCGTAGCTACCACTGCGTTAAAAACGTACTCACAATCTTTAGATTGAACGTGCTTTAGCACGGCCCCGAAGGGGGAGCGAAGCGAATAAAATGCTCATTTACTCGGTGTAAACTGCGCTTTTTCGCACGTTTTGACTCGCTAGTGCTCACCCTTCGGGCCAGCCTTTGGCTGTTACTCCCGTTGGTCGTTGCGCCTTGTGTTAGCGTCCTCGGTAACGTTATTCAGAGGTTCCTTAACTAGCCTTTAATGAGCGGTTTAGCATTAACCAGCACACTGAGTTGCACCCACTACTTCTGGGTGATTATTTTCTAGGTTCCTCTACTCAACCCATAGTTATTTTTCACTTAGCTGATTAGAATGGTGCTCCTTTTCATGCCTGCATTTGCTTCGTCCGTACAGCGAACAAATCAAGAATTCTTACAGGGTTTAATAGACGTGTTTAAAATAAAGTTGATACTCCAAACTTTTTTCCTCACCTGCTTAACTAGTGTCACCGCCATGCAAACAACCCATGCAGCAGAAAAACACATCTACGGGCTTTACGAAAAAGTACTGATTGCAGAAGTTGGCCTGCTCGTAAAAGCCAAATTAGACACAGGTGCTCAAACCTCATCACTTAGCGCACAAGACATTGAACATTTTGATAAAGACGGTGAGCCTTGGGTGCGTTTTCGTTTAGCCATTGAAGATGCTGCGCCACACACTTACGAACTTCCCCTGGCCAGAGTAAGTAAAATCAAACGCCGTGACGGTGACTTTAAACCTGAAGTACAGCGCTCTTACATCAAGCGCCCCGTGGTCACCATGACTGTATCTATGGGCACTCAACAGCACGCCATAGAAGTGAACCTTACCGACCGTAGCCGCTTTGAGTTCCCTATGCTGGTAGGGGCCACAGCACTGCAGCAGTTCAACGCCATCGTGGATCCTAGTCTTGAATACCAAGCGCAAACACCAACGCTAAACACCATCAACAATCACGAGTTTGACTAACCCATGCGCGCTCTGAACTTACATTTAAAAATCCTTATCACCCTGTTAGTCGGCCTAGGTGCTCTGATTACGGGTTATCAGATATTCGTGCTCAATATTCCCTTGACCGAACACGAAGTAGACAACCTATGGAATATCGATGCCAAAGTTGAGTTTCAGGCAAAAACCAATGAACCAGTCAAATTGCAAATGTTTGCACCACCGGCCGAACAAAACCACGTTATTCTTAATGAGAGCTTCATATCTAACAACTACGGCGTAAGTATCAACAAGCTCGACAATAACAGACGTATCACTTGGTCAGCACGACGCGCATCCGGCAAACAAACGCTGTATTACCGTCTTGTAGCCTCAAGTCGCTACAACCTTGAAGAAGGCAAAGCCAAAGGCCCTGTTTACCGCGAAAGCATTGCGGTGGATGGCGTAGAAAAAATTGCCGCTGAAGCGTTGCTGGCTTCCATTAGACAAAACTCCGCTGATGTAGAAACCTTTGTGACCGAAGCGATCAAGAAAGTTAACAATAGGAATGACGATAATGCCAAACTCCTCTTAAGGGGCGACTACTCGAGCACAAAAAAAGCAGAGGTTATCGAGCTGGTATTATCCATCGCCCATGTGCCTATCCAACGCATGCACACCATACGCTTAGAAAGCAGTAGCAACCAAGAACCTGAGTTGTGGCTGCGTAGTTTTAATGGCAAAAAATGGCTGTATTTTAATCCGCAAACCGGCGAGCAAGGCATGCCTAAAGATCGCTTGGTCTGGTGGTATGGTGATGAACCTGCCTTTAATCTAGAAGGCGGTCTTAATCCACAAATAAGCTTCAGCATCAATAAGAATGAAATAAACGCCATGCGTTTAGCTCAACTTTCCAGTGATGCCAGCAGCCACTTCTTGGATTACTCCCTCTATGCACTGCCCTTTGCTGAGCAGCAGAATTACCACATCATGCTGATGATCCCTGTCGGCGTGCTGATTATTCTGATTTTACGCAACATTGGCGGTCTGCAAACGCTAGGTACTTTTACTCCAGTGTTGATTGCGCTGGCTTTCCGCGAAACCCAGCTAGTTTTCGGGATTGTGTTATTTACTTTAATCACCGCGCTTGGTTTATCATTACGCTCCTATTTAGAGCATTTAAAACTACAGATGCTGCCGCGACTATCCGTCGTGCTGACCTTTGTAGTGATTTTATTTGCGTGCATCAGCCTGTTCAGTCACAAACTCGGTTTGGAACGCGGGCTGTCAGTTACGCTCTTCCCAATGGTTATTTTGACCATGACCATTGAGCGTCTGTCTATTACGTGGGAAGAGCGCGGCGGTAACAACGCCTTTAAAGTGGCTATAGGCACTTTGTTTGCCGCTTCACTGGCGTACTTCTTAATGAGCTCTGTGCAGCTAAGCTACTTTATCTTCACCTTCCCCGGCACCCTGCTCATCATGACGGGCTTTATGCTGGCAATGGGACGTTATCGTGGTTATCGCTTAACCGAACTTTTCCGTTTTAAAGCCTTCCTCAAGGATTAGTGACATGCTCGGTTTAATCAAAACATGGCGTGAGCTTGAAGCCAAAGGCATTATGGGCATTAACCGCCGCAACGCTGACTACGTGCTTAAATACAACAAGCGCAGCCTATACCCTCTAGTTGACGATAAAATCCTCACCAAAGAACGTGCGATAGCTGCCGGTATTCAAGTACCCGAAATGTACGGCATCATTGAGACAGAAAAAGGTATTAGCAAGCTGCACCAACTCCTCGAAGGCCATAAGGATTTTGTGATTAAACCAGCTCAAGGCGCAGGTGGTGACGGCATTATCGTTATTGCTGATCGCTTCGAAGGGCGTTACAAAACGGTATCAGGCAAGTTGATGAGTCATGATGAGCTTGAACATCAGGTTTCCAACATATTGACCGGCCTGTATTCGCTAGGAGGCGCTAGAGACCGTGCGCTGATTGAATACCGCGTTACGCCCGACCCAATCTTTAAAAGCATCAGTTACGAAGGCGTGCCTGATATTCGCATCATCGTACTGATGGGATACCCTATTATGGCCATGCTACGCCTCCCGACCCGCCAGTCTGGCGGCAAAGCCAACCTGCACCAAGGTGCAATCGGTGTGGGCGTTGACCTAGCTACCGGTATTACGCTGAAAGGCACTTGGTTAAACGACAAAATCAGCAAACACCCAGACACTGAAAACCCCGTTGATGGCGTGCAACTACCGCACTGGCAAAATTTTATGGAATTAGCAGCAAGCTGCTACGAGCTATGTGGTTTAGGTTATATCGGCGTCGATATGGTGCTAGACCAAGAGCTTGGTCCGCTAATTCTTGAGCTCAATGCGCGCCCGGGCCTGAATATCCAAATCGCTAACAACGCAGGACTTACCCATAGAGCACATGCCATAGAAGAGCATTTACAGCAGCTCAAGCTGACGGGCACACAAGAGAGTCCGCAGCAGCGTATTAACCTTGCTCAGTCCTTATTTGACACTAATCACGAGCTCTAGCTGAGTGTATGTCTAGCCAGTATTACCCACTTCCTTACGTCACTGACACCAGCGGCTATTTCGCCTGTATTCAGGCTGCACCGGGAGCTATATGGCTGGATTCCGGACGTCCTCACTGCACCTCAGGACGCTACGATATCTGTAGCGCATGGCCGAGCAGGCAGTTACAACTGCAGCCCAACGAGTCTACCGGTGAGTTTTTAATCCGCACGCGCGCTATGCTGCACACTCTGCCTGCTGAAGCCTGCCCAGTGGCAGACTTACCCTTTACCGGCGGCTTACTAGGTTATCTTGCCTACAGCGCTGGCGTGCCTAAAAGCCGGCATGCAAGCCAGCTGGTTCCAGCCAGTATCGGCTTATATCCTTGGGCGCTCATCAATGATCATCAGTCGCAGCGCACTGGACTGATTTGCCACTCCAGCGTTCCAGCGGCCAGGCAACAACAGCTTGTTGCCTTGTTTAACCCTTCCGCGCCAAAAACAACTGAAACATTTACACTATCCCAGCCGTTTCAGGCGCAAATTCAGCCAGATGAGTACCAAGCTGCCATTGCACGTATTCAAAGCCTAATCGAGCAAGGTGAGTGCGAGCAGGTGAACTTCGCACAATCCTTTAACAGTTATTATCAAGGCGACCCTTGGCAAGCCTACCTCAGCTTACGTGCGGTCTGCCCCACACCCTATGCCAGCTTTATCCGTCTTGGAGCGCAAGACGCCGTATTAAGCGCATCGCCCGAGTGTTTTTTACAGGCGCAACAACAGCAGGTTCGCACCTATCCCATAAAAGGCACACGCCCGCGTGGCGCAACTGCGCTGCTTGATAAGCAGCTGGCTGATGAGTTACGCAACAGCGATAAAGATCAGCGCGAAAACCTGATGATTGTCGAGCTTATGCTGCAAGAGTTGTTGCAATGCTGTCATCCCGATACTTTGCATACGCCGCAGTTATGTCAGCTGGAAAGCTTTGCCAATGTACATCACTTGGTTAGTTGTATTACCGGCCAGCTTAGCCAAGATAAGGATGCTCTAGACCTGCTCCAACACTGTTTTCCGGCTGGCTCAATTAGCGGCACACCGAAAAACAGCGTGATTGAAGTGATTGATATGCTCGAAGCGGACTCAAGAGAAGTGTATTGCGGATCGGTTTTCTATCTTTCTAATCATGGTCAATTCGACAGCTCAGTCACTATTCGTACTCTGCTCGCCCAAGATGGATTACTACGCTGCTGGGGCGGCGGTGGCATCACTCAGGGCTCTGACTGGCAAGCCGAGTATCAAGAGTCTATTGATAAGGTCAGTGTGTTGATGCGCTGCCTTGAAGAAGCACACTTGGTACGCTGAGCGCTACAGATTAAAACCTCTAGCCAGGATTGCTGACCAATACAGGCAAATTCACTTATGCGCAGTTTTACGCTATAACACAGACTTTGCCGCTAACGAAAAGGTTAAAAGATCTCTGCATGCCAGCTAACAAAAACACTCCCGCTCCTAATGATGAGCTACCCAGTCTTACCGCACAGTCTGACGACAGCATTCAACTTGAACCTTTACTCGGCGAAACCTCTCGGCTGTTTAATCAACCTAGCAAAAAACCGCGCCAATTGGCTATTTGGTTCGCCATAGCAAGCATTGCCGCAGGCACAGGAGCTCTAGCCTACAACAATTATCAGCGCATGCAGCTTCTGGAACAGCAGCTGATCGCCACACAAGACAACTTTGCTGAAATTAGCGGTGATGCTGCCAAACATATTCAAAGCATCTCTGGACAGCTCAATACCAGTCAGAGCAGCGCTCAATCAAAAATCGCAACATTGAGCCGCACACTCACAACACTGCAGCAGCAACTTGAGGCTATCAACACACAAACAGGCAAAAACACTGAGCAGGTGCGTTCGCTCTCCAAGCAACAGGAGCAGCTGAAGCAACGCTTAACACAACATGCCAACGCAGTAAAAGAAGGCTTGCTGGCCGTCGATGCCGCTCAGCAACAGCTGGGTAGCGAAGTTAAGCTCGGCTTTAAGCAGCTAGAAGTTTTTCAGCAACAGCAATCCCAGCAGTTGGAGGTTAACCAAACCCATAATCAACAGTTAACCCTAATCCATGCTGAGCTTGAAGCCTTAGCCCAGCACTCTGAACAGCTCAATGAACAACTCAAGCAGTACCATAGCAATCAGTTGGCCTTACAAAAGCTGCAACAAGAACTGGATAAGATTCACGCTGAACAGGTTGGGCTCGCACAAGAATTTCAAGCCTATCGAGCGCAAATAACACGCAGTATCAACGCTTTAAATGAAGCCATAAAGCCATAAAAAAAGCCCTGCTATTGTTACCAATGGCAGGGCTTAAAAGGTGACTTGTGGGTTAGAGTTTAAATTGTCCAACCAAATGGTTTAACTCGGCGGCTAGGCGCACCAACTCTTCGCTGTTCTGCGATGTTTTAGTCGCCCCTGCTGAAGTCTCGTCCGCAATCTGGCTGATCGTAGTTACATTACGGTTGATTTCATCAGCCACTGAAGACTGCTCCTCAGCTGCAGTCGCGATTTGCATGTTCATATCGCTGATGGTTGCCACCTCTGCAGCAATGACATGCAAGCTTTGTGCGGCACGCTCCACGCGCTCCGTACCATAGCCAGCGCGGTCTTGGGCGCCACCCATAGCAGTCACTGCATTAGAAACTCCTTTTTGTAACTGCTCAATCATGTTTTGAATTTCTTCAGTGGAATGCTGGGTACGTGACGCCAAAGTACGCACCTCATCGGCTACTACAGCAAAACCACGACCCTGCTCACCCGCTCGTGCTGCCTCGATGGCCGCATTCAAAGCCAACAAGTTGGTTTGTTCGGCAATACCCTTGATTTCACTTAACACCTTGGCAATATTGGCGGTATCGCCTTCCACCTGAGCAACCACCTGTGCGGCGCTCTCGATCTCATTAATAAGCGTACGTATACCTTCTATCGCCTCTTGCGCAACGAGCACACCGTTGCTCGCTTCTTGGTCTGCACCCTGTGAAGCCTGCGAAGTCTGTGTTGCATTTTGCGCCACCTGCTGCACTGTGGCGCTCATCTCATTCATGGCCGAAGCCACCATGTCAGTTTCAGTACGCTGCGCTACAACAGCCTTAAGGGTATCGTCAGCAACGGAAGCCACCTGATCCGATACTTGACTCAAACGTTGCGTAACACTCGACACAGCATTGAGACTATGGCGGAACTTACCGATCATGCGGTTAAAGGTCTCACCCATAGCGCCCACTTCGTCTTTGGCATGTACCTCTACGGTGCGGCTTAGATCGTCAGCGTGCGTCATTTCTTCCATGGTTTGGCGCATCGCGTTAATACGCACAATAACCACTCGACGAACAATATAAATGATAACAATCAGCCCAACAATTAACAGCAATAACTGAATGGCAGCGCTCATCAGGATATTTTGCATCACCTGCTCATCAAGTGCTTCCAGTGAATAGCTTATTCGTACCGCACCTACCACCATATTTTCGGGCACCATGTGACACATCAAACAATTAGTGCCGCGATAATCTGTTTCGGCCAATATAGGATTAATCACCGTTAAAATGCGCGAGCCTTGCCTGTCATCAATATGTACCACAGGATCGCCATTAAGCGCGCGCTCATCCAATTCATCTAGAGCAACCTGATAGTCATAGCCCGGACCATACATTGAGTTAATCGCATCATTGCGAATAATCCGCGCCTCAACTACCCCAGGACGCTCAAGAATCTTGCTGCGTAACACTTCGCGCTGAGCCATAGTACCCGTCAACATCATGGTGTTAATGCTGTCAAAGTACGTATCTGCAGCGTCTTTGGTTTGTTGCTCAACAACTTCGAGCACTAGCTGTTTTTCATTGCTCGCAGAAAAAAGCAAAGAAGCCGACATCATCACAAAAAAAACCGACAGCATTGCAATGTTTATTTTGGTCTGCACTGACATGTGTTTTGTTTTTGGCACTTGGCTCATGCTTTAACCCTCAAGGTACTTCTCTTTTTTATAACCTAAAAGTTGCAGGTTCCTTTACAGGAGCTTTTAGTTTTGAAAATCGTGTCGACTGTAAGTGTATTCGGCTTACCCGTTAAAACCTTGAGCAAATAGCCGTTAATTAAATTATTGCTTTATTTTTATAACAATAATTACTCGCACATGCCATAAAATTGGCATCCAGCATCGCGCACATGAATAACTTGCAAGACGCATGCCACACATACAGCTTCAACCAAGCCTGTACTGTGACAACCGACACACTTTATCACCTATTTTTTATACGCAAAAGCACTGAGTAAGCAAACACCACCCACTAAAAGTAGTAAGGACTTTTCGAAACTTACAAATAAAAATCTAAGATTCTGATTTTCAGTACTGAATTAGAGCTGCAAACGCACTTTAATAAATCTGCGCTAAAGCGCCCTCAAGCTCAGGGTAGTTAAATTTGAAGCCTTCATCTAATAAACGCTGTGGCAGCATTTTATCGCTAACCAGCAGCAGTTCAGCCAGCTCACCAAACAATAACCTCAACACCTTTTCCGGCATAGGGAGCAGAGTGGGTCGGCGTAATGCAGCGCCTAAGGATTGCGTGAAATCGGCATTAGTTACAGGATTGGGGGCACTGGCATTAAATACGCCACGCGCTCGCTCAGTGTCTACCAGCCATGCATACACTCTGGCCATATCTTCAAGATGGATCCAAGGGAACCAATGCTGGCCCTTACCCAATCGACCGCCCAAACCCAATTGAAAAGCCGGAAGCATTTTGCTTAAAGAGCCACCCCCTTTACCCAGCACCACACCCGTGCGTACTAAACAAACGCGTACGCCCAAAGCCTCGGCGGCTAAAGCGGCTTTCTCCCAAGCGGCACAAAGTTCATGTGTAAAGCCGTCACTTGGTTGGGTTTGCTCGGTAACCGTTTTATCACCCTGCTCACCGTAATAACCCACGGCGGAGGCCGATACGAGAACCTTGGGAGGAGTAGCTTGCGCCTTCATCCACTCCACCAACTGTTCAGTTGTGTTAACTCTAGAACTTATCAATAGCTGTTTGCGTGCGGACGACCAGCGTTTATCGGCAATTCCTGCGCCGGCCAAATTAATCACGGCGTGCACAGAATCAGGTTCTAACTCGCTTAACTGATTAACAAACTCAGTCACACCCTGTGGCAACACTGGTTTGGTTTGCCGCGTCCACAAAATCAGCTGGTGTCCTTGGCTGACTAACAGTGGGCAAAGCGCTTTACCAATAAAACCTGTACCGCCAGATATTAAAATACGCATATAGACCTCGACCCGATTGATTGAACTGTCAGCCGTTGAGTGTCCATGACAGCACTTTTTTCACCCCAGTATCAACAGCATTTTATGTTGGGGAGTTTGCGACCTAACTCAAAAACACTTATCAAAAACGACAATTTTCAGGGGCTTATTCTATGCAAAGCCATATGCACCATAGGCTTACACAATGCATCCACAAATACTGTGGATAACTCTGTGCATATCATGCTGACAAAACCAGCTTCCTCTTGACTGCATTGGTTCTAGGGCGGTTTGCTGCTTTTTTAGGCACTGACTAAAAGTCCTACTAAATCAGCAACTTGTGCCCACATGAAAAATCATTGCATGATTTAGTGTTTTTTAGCGCAGCTTAACGCAACATCAATTTAATCTGTGTACAACTACTGTTACCGAGGTATAACTGCGCGCTCATATCAGCAATTAGCGCGCAATAACAGCCCTATCCTTGGCTTTACCACATTAAATCATCCGGCACCTGATATGCTGCATAGGGATCGTCTTCATCCGGTGTTTCAGTGGCTACATTTAACAGCACAATCCTGCGCGGATCGCGCTCTTCAATCTTTACTGCTGCATCACGGGGAATAATTTCATACCCGCCACCGTGAGTCACAATGGCTAAACTTCCGCTGCTGAGTTTATTACGCACCAACTCATTGACAGCAATACGCTTAACTTTTTTCTGATCCACAAAGTTGTAATAGTCATCTGTATCGAGTTTGGGCAAACGACTGCTCTCAATCAGCTGTTTGATTTGTGCAGCACGGGCTTTTTTTTCTGCTTTTTCTTGCTGCTGCTGATTAAGTTCTTGATCGCGTTTAGCTTTATCTGCAAGCGCTTGGGCAGCTGCTTCTTGGCTTGAGTTATCAGCTTCAGCTTGCCCTTTATGTACTAAACGTTTTTCTTTCCTTTTTTGCCGTTCGGCCTGCTTCGCTTGTTTTTCGTTAACTAGCCCAGCTTTCAGCAACTGATCGCGCAAGGATAAACTCATCACCACTTCCTCAAACTTATGATTTAGCCAAACTTTGCTTGGCTGCATTCCACAGCGATTCCAAAGTAGCTAAATCGCATTCGGTTATTTCTTTGCCCTGTTCAACTAGGCGTTGTTCAATGTAATTAAAACGTTGGTAAAAGCGTTGATTGGTCAAGCGCAGTGCTTGCTCAGGATCCACCTTAACAAAGCGCGCCAAGTTACCAACTGAAAACAACACATCCCCAAGCTCATGCTCTATGGCCTGTGCATCCTGCTGCTCAATGGCTTCTTGCAACTCAGCTATTTCCTCTTGAATTTTTGCTAACACTGAAGATAACTCTTGCCAATCAAAGCCTACTTTTGCTGCTTTTTTTTGCAGCTTAGTAGCACGAGTCAACGCTGGTAGATTCAACGCGATACCATCCAGCACTGAAGCAGCTGGTTGCGCCTGCTGCTCGGCGCGCTCCTGCGCTTTGATTTGCTGCCACTGCTGCTCTACCTGTTGCGGCTCTACTTTACCTGCTTCACGCTGACTGTGCAGCTCACCACTGGGGAAAACATGTGGATGACGACGAACTAACTTACGTACACAGGTATCCACTACATCAGCAAACTCAAAACGTGATTCCTCACGAGCCATTTGGCTGTAATACACCACCTGGAAAAGTAAGTCACCCAGCTCTGCAGGCAGCTGGGCAAAGTCTTGGCGCTCAATAACGTCCGCCACTTCGTAGGCTTCTTCAAGCGTGTGCGGCACTATGCTGTGAAAGTCTTGCGCTAAATCCCAAGGACAACCGGTCACGGGATCGCGCAGACGCTCCATCAGGTAGAGCAAATCCTCAAGGCTGTAGGCTTTAGTTTGATTCATCATCTACTTCTTGCTCAGGGGCTAAATCTTCAAATTGCGTCGCATGCAAACGGCTGTAGTAACCATTTTGTGCTAATAATTCTGCGTGGGTACCGCGCTCAACAATCTTTCCTTGGTCCATAACCAAAATCAAATCAGCACGTTCAATGGTGCTTAGCCGGTGAGCAATAACTAGTGTAGTGCGACCCTGCACCGCATGCTCTAATGCCGCCTGAATATGCCGTTCTGATTCGGTATCTAACGCCGAAGTTGCTTCATCTAAAATCAATAAAGGTGCGTTTTTAAGCAACGCACGCGCTATGGCTAAACGCTGCCGTTGCCCGCCAGACAGTAGCACACCATTTTCGCCCACCAGCGTTTGATAGCCCTCGGGCATACGCTCAATAAACTCAGCTGCATAAGCAGCTTCGGACGCCGCTTTTATTTGCTCAAGCGGTGCGCCGGCCAAATCACCATAGGCAATGTTATTGGCCACCGTGTCATTAAAGAGAGAGACATGCTGATTTACTAAGGCAATATGACGCCGCAAATTGCGCAACTTAAGCTGCTTTATATCCACGTTATCAAGCAGAATTTGTCCCTGATCGTACGCATAAAAGCGCGGTACTAGGCTAGCAAGAGTCGACTTTCCGCTACCAGAGCGCCCAACCAAGGCCACCATTTGCCCAGGTTCAGCGACAAAACTAATATCATCTAATACAAGTTTATCGGTTTGCGGATATGCAAAGCTCAGATTACGCACCTCTAAGCGCCCTTGCACCTGAGTTAACTCTTGCGTACCGCTGTCATCTTCTGGTTCTTCATCCAGCTGCTCAAAGATACTCTCCGCACCGGCCACACCACGCTGAATAGTCGAACTCACCTCAGACAGTTGGCGAATAGGTTTGGGTAACAAACCCGCCAAGGTGATATAGGCCACCAAATCCCCCGGCGATGAATCACCACGCAATAGCAAAACCAAAAACAACAACACCGACATTGCTGAATAAATAACCAACTGTAAAGAAGGAGTATATACCGCGGTGGTTTTCACCATTTTGAGCTGTCTTTTGGTGTTGCTATCACTGGCCTTTAAAAAACGCTCCTTCTCAAACTCTTCTCCGCCAAAACTGCGTACCACCCGATAGCCATGGATGGTTTCAGAAGACACGTGGGTAACGTCTCCCATGGCGACTTGAATTTTTTTACTTTGTTTGCGGAATTTTTTGCTTGCACTGCTCACCATCAATGCAATGAGGGGCAAAATTGCCACCATCACCAAAGTCAGTTTCCAGTTCATCCACAGCAGCATGCCAAACAAGAACACTACAGTCATGCCCTCGCGCACCACCACTTTAATGGCTTCGGTAGCAGCGCCTGTCACCATGGTCACGTTGTAGGTAATACGCGAAATCAAATGCCCAGAATTGTTTTGATCAAAATACACGTTCGGCAGAGTTAACAGGTTGTTAAACAGCTGCACGCGCAGATCATGCACCAACCCCAAGGAGACCTTAGCTAGAAAATAGTTACCCAGAAAAGAACCAACACCCTGCCACAGCGCAATAATCACAATCAGTAACGGCACAGCTTGTAACAAGCGCAACTCGGCTAACCAAGAGACATCTGGAAATAAAACCGCGTCAGGCGTGGTAAGGCCATCAACAAAATACTTTAAGACATAACCCAGCATCGGCTGGGTCGCTGCAAAAAGCAGATAGCCGAAAATACTGATGGAAAAAAGACCGATATAGGGTCTGACATAACGCAGTAGGCGAAAATAGATTTTTGCGCTAGAGAGACTTGTTTTGTTAGATTCGTTGCTACTCATAAACCACATACTCAGCTTTGCATATGGCGGCAAATACTAACACAAAGGCTTTGACTGTTCTTAGCTCAGCAGCGAAAAAAGCAAGGCTAAACACCCCGCCAAAGTGACCAGCGAGTCGGTTTAGGCAACACCCAGCTAAAACAACACTTCTTTGACGAAGGGTATGGTCAGCTTGCGCTGTGCTTGCAGAGAAGCCTCATCGAGTTTTTCTAAGGCAGAAAACAGGTTATCCATGCTACGTCCTGTGTGGGTTAGCAAGTAACCGCCCACCTCATCAGCCAAATACAAGCCACGTCTTGATGCACGCAACTGCAAAGCACGCAATTTTTCATCATCGGACAATTCGTGCAAATGAAAAACCAGTGCCGTATTCAAGCGTGACTGCAGGTCAGGCAGCTCAATGCCCAGCTCACGCGGGCTTGCCTTAGCACCTATAAGTAATCGCTTTCCTGCATCACGCAATCGATTAAAGGCATGAAACAAAGCTGTTTCCCATTCTGCTAAGCCAACGATGCATTGCACGTCATCCAGAGCAACCAAGTCACAGTTTTCAATATCATCCAGTATTTCGGTGCCGTAACCCACGCACTCAGTCATAGGCAAGTACAGGCTTCTACTGCCAAGCTCTTCGGCGCGCAAACAGGCTGCCTGCAATAAGTGCGTGCGACCTGCCCCAGCAGCACCCCAGAGCCAAATGAAGTTCTCCACCCACGACTGCTCTAGCTGGCAAGCGCGCTCAACATAGCCTAAGGCTGCAGCATTAGCGCCTGGATAGTAATTGGCAAAAGTCGCATCATCGCGTAGGCGTACCGCAAGGGGTAACTGAATTGGTTTCATAGAAATATCACTACTGCCTGCATGAAATTAATCTGCAGCCTCAGACTCACTGTGTTGATAGAAACGCGACTTTATATAGTAAGCATACAGATGACGCAACAAAACCATCAATATAGCTGCTACCGGCAAAGCCAACAAAACCCCTGTAAAACCTAACAATTGACTACCCACCAACAAGGCAAACATTACCGTGACAGGGTGCAGCCCTAGACGGTCGCCGACCAAAGCTTGGGTTAAAAACATACTTTCCAACAAACGTCCGCCGATAAAGACCAATGCAATGCCGCTCAACACATAATAATTCAAGCCAAACTGAAACAACCCAGCCAGTAGCGCCAACACCAAACCAACGATGAATCCTAGGTTAGGCACCAAGCTAGCGAACGCTGCAATCACGCCCACGATAAGCGCCAGCTCTAGTCCTAACGCGCTTAGTCCCAGCGTGTAAATCACACCCAAACTGAGCATCACCAGCAGCTGCCCATGGATAAACGCCCCCAACACCTCATGGCACTCGCAAGCTAACGTATTGATTATGGATTCAAAACGACGCGGTACGAGCAATCGCAAACGTTTGATAATTGCCAACCAGTCAATCAGCAGATAAAACGTCACTACTGGAATCAGCAACAGGTTAGCCAGCCAAGAAAAAAACACTGCACCTGAACTGCTTAGCTTAGTCATCAACACACTAGCTAGGCTGGGTGCTTTGTCTATATGTACAAGTAACATGGATTTGAGCTTATCTGCGTGCCAAACATCCTCATCCAAGTTGAAGGCTTCCTGCACCCTAGGCAGGACTTGGCTTTGTAACCAACCAATAAACTGGGGCATCAACTCATACAAATACAGCATTTGCTGGCCTGCAACAGGAATCAATATGAGCAAAAAAACCAACAGCAGACTTAGCGTAAAGCAAAACACCAGCGTTACCGCCCACGCCCGACTAAACCAACGCTGCAACCATACAACAAGAGGGTTGCTGGCGTAGGCAATCAAGGCACTGACTAAAAAGGGGGTTAATACAGGCAGTAAAACGTAGCACAGCAGCAAAAAAGCTATACAGGCTAAACATAGATAAAAGTACTTTAAACTCTGCATAAGGGCTTTAAATTATTACCATCCGAATAACAAATCCACTTTATCTTGGACGCTCTTGGACGACTCAGTTTTACCAGTGCCCACTTCGCTATTAGATGCTGACTCACTTTCAGTGGCGCTTTCAGATAACTGTTCGGACTCAACCACAACTGGCAAAGCCGAAGACTCGCTCTCAGATACTGGCAACTCTCGCATGTGCTGTAAGGCAAACAAGCTACGCAGCTGTTCCGGTAACGCCTTAACCTGCCAAACACCTTGCTGACCCACGAGCCTAACCAATTTAGCGTTGTAAACCTGCAACAGGTTCTCCACTGTTGCTAATCGCTGCATCGTCAGATCATTTACCTGCACTTTCAGCACCTCACCCTGACCGGGTAACACCGCATACTTATGCACAAAATAGTTTGCCAATTGAAAAAATACAGCATCAGGCAAGTCATCTACCTTGCTCGCTTCAACCTTGCCCTGACGTACTTTGCCCTGCTCATACAGCTGCCAAAGCGCTGTGGGCTGCGGCTCTTGCTCAACGACCACCCGCAAAAAAACATCAGCTGCATAACGCTGAATTAGCTGCTCAACCTGCTCAGCATCCTGAGTAAGCTGCAAGCGATCGGTGAGCATCTGCTCTTGCAAGTCAGCCATTGGGAAACGAACGGGTAAGCCGTTATGCTCAGCGTGCTTAGCGATACTCTGCGCTTTTAACTGACCATCGCTAAACAACTGCTGTCCATGTGTATCACGCTGCGTCCACCACAATAACAGTACCGGTCTTTGCGCTCCCCAAGTAGCCAAACCCTGCTGCTGTAAAGCATTTAATACGCTAGCGGCATCAAAACGCACCGTTAAGGTTGTATCACGATGGTTGTAACCGGTGACTAAGTCTTGGGGATCAGCACTGTGCTGCTTAAGCTGAGGGTAGTCTTCAAGATTACTTACTCCGGTTAAACGCCAAACAACAATGCTAAAAGCGCGGCTTAATGCTTTCTCGCGCGCTTGATTTTCATCATTAGCCAGCTGCTCTACGCTAACCTGGTAAATACTCGGCATCTGCACTGCCTGTGCACAGGTTGCCACTAGTAACACGCTTGCCGTAAATAACCCAGCTAAGAAACGCATAATTCCTCTCTCGCATAATTCGATAGTAATATCTGGGTAGTTTATAAGATTAAGCCATGAAAAACTGCACCCTTGCGATTTAATTGTTTGCCAATAAAAAAGGCAGCTAGGCTGCCTTAATCTCGAACAGTAAATAGAGTTTCTACTCAAGCACTAGCTTATTACGTATACGCTCCAACGTAGAAACACCGATACCTTTCACCTCTAAAAGCTCATCCACCGATGTAAATGGACCTTGAGCCGCACGATAATCCACTATTGCTTGTGCTTTAGAGGGCCCAATTCCCTGCAACTCACGAGATAACGTTTGTGCATCGGCTTGGTTAATATTCACCGACGTCATAGGCGCAACCATCGCCGTTTCTTGCGCTTGAACAACATTACTAACGCCAAGCATGACTGACAGAGCTAACATTAATGAAAACCAGATTGATTTGCTCATAAAAACACTCTCCTTAGTATTTAAGTATGTGCAGAACCGCCAAGTGCTTATCAGCTTGGCCGCGCTACAGCAAGGTCGGCTTTAAGTACCGATTGCAGTTTAAAGTGTAGGCGGTTTTTTTAAACCAACTTGATTTTTAAACAAACCGTGAACCAGCTCACATTCAATTATTAGCCCGACAAAACAGTGTTACCGACTCAGCTGTAACGCCTGAAACACAAGCTGTTGTTGCGCGGTGTAGCCCTCCCCCGCGATCTTTAATGTTGCCAGCTCACGCCGTATTGGATAGTTTTTCCTCAAAAGGTCAAAACCTGCCCCACGCTGCTCAGGCGACAACCTAAACAACATCCGCATTGCCGCATCATCGGTTCTAGGATCGTACAACACTGTTGTTAGCAGGCTTAACAGGTTTTCCGCACTGGCCGTTGGGTTCAACTGAACAGTTTGCAGCAAAGGTTCTGGATATTCTATCGTGGCACTAGGCGACACATCGAAGTGCTGGCAAAACGCATTAAACACCATCTGCGTACCGCGAATTTTGCCATCCAAGCTATACCCAGCAATGTGCGGTGTCGCCAACTGGCATAACGCCGCCAACTCAGGATTAAAAACAGGTTCAGGTTCCCACACATCCAGCACCACAGACAAATCCGTACGCTGTTGCAAGCAGGTTAGCAATGACCGATTATCTATCGTCGCACCCCGAGCTGCATTAATTAACCAAGCGCCCTGCTGCAAAGCAGCTAATTGCTGTGAAGAGAACATATGGTAAGTGGGCCAGCTACCGGAACTCTCTAAGGGTGTGTGCACAGAAATCACATCACACCGCGCCAGAATAGTTGCTAAATCAACATAGTCTTGTGCCGATGACGTCTCTAGCTGCTGGCGCGGCGGGTCACAGAGCATTACCTGATAGCCGAGTTGACGTAACACAGTGGCTAAGCGTTGTCCGACCTGCCCCGCACCCACGATACCGAAAACACGCTCGGCAAGTTTCGCCCCAGTGCGTTGCGCTAACACCTGCAAAACTGCCAACACGTATTCCACTACGGCTTGAGCATTACAGCCCGGCGCGTTAGCCCAAGCTATTTTTTGACTGCTCAAGTAGTCCAAATCTAGATGGTCCGTACCAATGGTGCAGGTACCAACAAACTTAACCGCACTGCCTTGCAGTAGTTGCGGATTAACCTGAGTGATAGAGCGCACGATCAACGCATCTGCTGCACGCACATCGGCGGCACTGATGGCACGACCTGCACGTTTAATTACCCGACCAAACTGAGCAAACACCTGTGCTTCTGGAATATTCTCATCTATAACTATTTGCATACCGTTCACCCCACTACCTTTAGCGAACACAATAAAAAAGCCACGCGCATGTGTGCAAGCGTGGCTTTTTTGACTGTTCTAGGCGTTATAAAAACGCTCCTTAAATAAGCTAAGAAGCCTCTGAATAACTACCTGCGTAGCTACCATTGCGTTAAAAACGTACTCAAAATGCTCATTTACACATGTAAACTGCGCTTTTTCGTACGTTTTTGCCTTGTGTTAGCGTCCTCGGTAACGTTATTCAGAGGCTCCCTAACTATTTGGCTTGATAAATAATTCCCGGATTACACTGCACCATCGTATACAACTCGGGCAAACCGTTTAAAGCTTCTGAGGCACCTAAAAACAAATAGCCGCCAGGCTTTAATGTTGCATGAATACGACGCAAGATATCCTTTTTGACTTCTGCAGAAAAATAAATTAATACGTTACGACAAAAAACCACATCAAACTTACCCAGCGCGGAATAGCTTTCTAACAGGTTAATTTGCCGAAACTCGACTTTCTGTTTAATGAAATCTTTTATTTTCCAACGGCCACCTGTGCCCACCTTATCAAAATAACGCTGCAGCCTTTCAGGTGACAACCCGCGCGCAATAGCTAAGGCATCGTATTCGCCCTGCTTGCTCGCCTCCAGCATAGTGCTGGACAGCTCAGTGGCTATAATTTGCACACCGGCACGCAACTGACCAAAAGCCGTGCGCTCATATTCATCTAAAATCATAGCCAAGGAGTAAGGTTCTTGACCCGAAGAGCAAGCCGCTGACCAAATTCTTAAGCGTTGATTAGGATACTTTGCAACCAGTTCAGGTAAAACCCTGTTTTTCATTACTTCATAGGGGTAGGTATCACGAAACCAAAGTGTTTCGTTGGTCGTCATGGCATCAATTACCTGAGTATGCAGCGCTCCACGTGGGTTGGCCTGCATGCGGCGTACAAGCTCACTTAACGATTGAATGCGCTCTTGTTCGAGTATTTTTTTCAGACGACTACTGACCAAATACTGCTTATTGTCACCGAGCAAAATCCCGGACTGCTTTTCCAAGTAGTCCCGAAATAGATGAAAGTCTGAGAGTGTGAGTGACACTATAATAACGCCTTACTATCAAAATCAATTGTTCAATTATAGCCCAGTATTACTCTAGGTGCTCGAATATAAGGTGTCTGCGCTTATTTAAGAACAGCCCGGCAACAAACCAAGCACCCAAAAACCCTAACCTTTTTGTTTAAGACGCTTTATAACGCTATCAGCCAATCCGTCCGGCTTAAACTTTGGCAAAAAATCATCTGCTCCTACTTTCTCCACCATCGCCTGATTAAACACACCAGAAAGCGAAGTATGCAGTAACACATATAAATCTTTCAGCCTGGGATTGTTACGAATTTCGGAGGTTAAGGTATAACCATCCATAACTGGCATCTCAATATCCGAGATCAACATCAGCAACTCTTGTGCTGGATTAAGCCCCTCTTCCATCATATCAGTTAAGTAATTCAAAGCAGCACGCCCATCACTTAACGCAATGATTTGCACTCCTACATCTTGCAGCACGCGCATCAGCTGTTTGCGCGCTACTAGGGAGTCATCAACGATGAGGATTTTTTTACTCGCTGCTTGACTACGAATATCATCATTAAGCACGCCCTCTGAAATATCCTCTTTGCCCGGCACAACCTCGGCCAAAATCTTCTCGACATCAAGAATTTCAACCAACTCACCCTCAACATGAGTCACTGCAGTTAAATAATGCTCACGACCAGTACCTGCAGGTGGCGGAAGAATTTCCTCCCAGTTTAGGTTAACAATGCGCTCAACCGCACAGACCAAAAAGCCCTGCGTTTTCGTGTTGTATTCAGTGACGATGACAAAACTGTCTTCCAGCTTTGTTTTCTCATGCTTACCTGTTGCCAAGGCTAAATCAATCACTGGAACCGTGTTGCCACGAACCGTAGCCACGCCACGCACCATAGGATTTGAATGCGGTATAATGGTTAAGCTAGGACATTGCAAAACCTCGCGCACTTTAAACACATTCACACCATACAGCTGAGAACCTGATAGCCTGAACAGCAACAACTCTAATCTGTTTTGTCCCACCAATTGGGTTCTTTGGTTTACTGAGTCTAAAACACCAGCCATTGCAAACTCCAAAATAACAGCTCAGACCCCGGTTTCTTTCTCGCCAGCCGGTCTGTTTTTTGCTTTAATAATTCTTATGAACATCCAAATGACATTATCCCGACACACAATGGCCGAACGAAACCTGCCAAGCAAGTTTTTTTTGTTCTGCTTTAGCCTATTTTTAACCAATTTTGCTGCGGCCGGCACGAGCATTGATCAGATTATCGACACCGCCCAATCCTTTCTTGAACAAGAAACCAAAAATTATTTAAGCAATAGCGATATAAAAGCACGTTACGAGGTAAGCATTGGCCGTTTAGACAATCGTCTACGGATGGCCGCCTGCGATCAACCACTCAGTGCTTCATTAGAAAACCCGCAGCAACCGGTCGGTAGAGTTACCCTACGCATTCGTTGCGAGGGCAGCGCACCCTGGTCAATTTTTGTACCGGCACAAGTCAACCTGTACCGTGACGTGGTGGTAGCGACCCGCCCCATAAAACGTAACAGCATTATTCAGACCAATGACATCTCCTTGGCTGAGCGTGATGTCGGCAATCTTAAGCAAGGTTATTTACTCAGCCTGGATAGCGTTATTGGCAGTTTAACCACCCGTGCTCTACAGCATGATCAAGTCATTTCACCCAACCAGCTACGTCAGCCTGCAGCCGTAAAACGTGGTGACCAGGTTATTATTTCCGCAATGAGTGGCAGAGTACGCGTGCGCATGCCAGGCGAAGCCCTGTCTGATGGCGCTATAGGCGAACAAATACGGGTACTCAACACCCGCTCACAACGCGTCATTCATGCACGGGTGGTCGCTCCCGGCCAAGTAGAAGTCGCTATGTAATCTGCATTAAAACCGCTATACTCTGCACCTGTAAACCAAAATCAATCATAGTCTCGACACCATCGCTTACGGCTGAAAAGCCTTTTTCATGCATTGCTCTAAAGTTTATTCTGATGCCGCCGATAGTTAAACTAGTGTTCTAATACTCAGCAGTTAGAGGTTTATCATGGCTATCGAATTTAATCGTGCAAACAGCACGCAAAATCTTACTAAGAACAACGCTCCGCCCGCTAAAGCGGGCTTGAGCGACAACTCAGCACCCAACGCAGCTCAGGCGGACTCCTCAGCGCCAGCTAAAAATCTTGGCGAGTCTGTAAAACTAAGCCAAAGCGCGCTTGAGTTACAATCCATCAACGACAAACTCAAGCACGTGCCTGATATAAATCACGACAAAGTGCAAGCGCTTAAGCAGACTATTGACGATGGCAGCTATAAAGTCGATAGTGCCGCTACAGCCAATAAAATTCTTGCTTTCGAAGCACTACTATAACTTTTTATAAGCCATGCCAGACACTAGAATATTAGAACTGCTAAACACTGATATACACTCCTGCACAGAACTCCTCGCGATTCTGGAGCAGGAGTTTTCTGCGCTAAACGAACGCAAACTCGAACAGCTGCAAGCACTGCTTGATAGTAAACAGCCGTTACTGGTAAGCCTCAACCAAAACGCCAAAGAGCGCAGCAACCTGTTACAACGTAATGGTCTGACAGCAGACATGAACGGTTTCCAACAATTTGCTCAAAACTCCCCACACTCTGCTAAACTGTTACAGCAACACAACACGCTCAATGACCTGATCGAACAGTGTCAAACGGCCAATTTGCGCAACGGCCGGTTAATACGTGCCAACCAAATCAGTGTTGGCTCGGCGCTTAACATTATTCGCGGTAGCAACGAGCCTTCGCTGTATGACAAATCCGGCAGCACCGCCTACAAAAATACTCGGCGCACTTTTACCAGCGCCTAGTTAGACGGTTATTTTTTATACACCATTAGGGTTATTAGTTCGTGTCTACATTGTTTGATGAAGGTAGCGGCCCGCAACCACCTAAAATATTAACAACTCCAGCAGAAATTAACGGTAACTTACGCACCCTCCTGAATAACAACCTGCCTTTAAAAATCCGGTTCCCTGGTCGTGAACAACGCTATCTTAGCTATATCGTTGCTGTTGACCGCGAAAACGCTTCATTAGCGCTTGATGAATTTGTGCCGAACACCGCGCTACGCTTCCTGCAAAACGGCGAGGAGTTTCATGTTGAAGCTCATATAGATGGCGTGCGTATCAACTGGTCGCATCACCAAACAGGCATAGCCGCCACCATCAACGGCCATCCATGCTTATGGTTTAAGTTTCCCGAAGAAATGCGCCACCATCAGCGCCGAGGAACATTTCGCGCCAATGTAATCCCTGACCAGCCCGCCAGCATTACCCTCGCTGGCAACGCCTTGGCTACCCCAGTTAGCGGGCGCTTACTGGATATCTCCGCTACAGGCTGTAAGGTGCATATAGACTCTGCCAACACCCACTTGAAAGCCGGCCAGCTTTACGAGAGCTCTAGCCTAATTATGCCGCATGGCTCATTGACTCTCAGCGTTGAAGCACGCCATGTACAAGTAATAGAAGAGAAGGACATTACCAAAGTTGGCCTGCGCTTTCATCAGGTTGATGGCGTTACTCAGCGCAACATTGAACGCTATGTATACCAGCTACAGCGTGAAGCGCGTCGCGATGAAGGCGGCGAGTTGTTTTAAACCTGAAAAGACAGAAACAAAAAAGCCTGCGCTTTTAGTAAAGCGCAGGCTTTTTATTTACTTTCTTTTAATGCTAAAAGAATAGTGGCGTCCCCTAGGGGACTCGAACCCCTGTTACCGCCGTGAAAGGGCGGTGTCCTAGGCCACTAGACGAAGGGGACGTAACCCTTGACTCCTACTGACTAAACACATCAATAGGCTAGTTTGAATTGGTGGAGCTACACGGGATCGAACCGTGGACCTCTTGCATGCCATGCAAGCGCTCTCCCAGCTGAGCTATAGCCCCAACTCATTGGACGGGGCGCATGATAAGCAAGTCCGACTTTATTGTCAAACCTTTCTTAACAATAAAGATTATTTAGCTTGTAGACGGCCGTAGAGTTCAGCATAAACGCCCCCTTGCGCCAACAAAGCTTGGTGATCGCCCTGCTCAACAACGCGCCCCTCAGAAAGCACTAATATCCTATCGGCCTGTCGTACAGCACTTAAACGGTGCGCAATTATAAGCGTCGTACGCCCAGCCAAAAAGCTTTGTAATGCCTGATGCACGCCCTGCTCGGTCTGGCTATCCAGAGCGGAAGTAGCCTCATCCAGAATCACCACACAGGGATCAGCTAACACCATACGCGCGATAGCTAAACGCTGTTTCTGTCCGCCCGACAGACGCACACCTGCACGACCAATAATGGTGTCTAAACCGTTTGGCAGTTGCCTGACAAACTCATCCAGCTGCGCCACTGCTAGCGCCTGCCAACAGGCCTCATCATCACCCGTACGACCTAGCAGCACGTTTTCTCGCACACTATCGTTAAACAACGCTGGATTCTGTAGTACCACTGCCACATGCTCGCGCACAGTCTGTATACCAACCTGCTCAATGGGCACGTTATCATAAAAAATCGTACCTCGACTGGGGCGATAAAGACCCAACAACAGTTGCACTAAGGTACTTTTTCCACCCCCACTCACACCTACAATGGCGACTTTCTCACCCGGTGCTACTGAGAAGCTCAGGCCATTAAGAATTGGCTCCTGTCGGTAGGAAAAATGCAGATCCTGCACTTCTACGGCTACGGTTTTCTTATGCGTGAATGGGTTAATCTGGGTGGGATATTGCGCTTCATCTTGCCGCGCTAACAACTGATTAATCCGCTGCATCGCACCATTAGCGCCATAGAGCGCATATTGTAAATTCAGTAGCTGTTCAACAGGACCAATCATAAACCACAGGTAACTAAACACAGCAAGCATCTGACCAATCGATAAATCAGAAAACAACACGGTTAGCATCGCCACGGAGCGAAACACGTCGATACCAAACTGAAACATCAAGCCACTTGAACGCATCGCTGTTTCGGTTTTCCACTTACTGGCGATAGCCGAGTCGCGAGCATTCTTAGCACGTAGACGTAAACGAGAAAAGAAATAGTGCTGATGACTCCCCGCACGCACCTCATGAATGGCATCAAGGGTTTCAGTTAAGGCTTGGGTAAAGTGCGCTGTGTTATCGTTTTCTTGTTTTTTAAGGTGCTTGATTTTCTTACCGAGCTTAACTGTAGCCAAAACCACAACTGGATTAAGCAGCAAAATAAATAGCGCCAACTGCCAATGCATCCACAGCAATATAGTGGCTGTGCCCGTGAGCGTAAGTAAAGCTACGATAAAGCGGCTCAGTGTCTCCCCGATAAAGGCATCCAGCGTATCCAAATCTGTTACCAGGTTTGTAGCTACCGAGCCGCTGCCAAGGCTTTCATACTCTGACAAAGAAATACGTTGCAAGCGACCCAGCAGCAGCAGCCTGAGTTTATAAATAATGTCCTTCGATAGCTCAGTAAAAAGCCGACTTTGTAGCACATTAAAAGCCAGCGAGCTCAGTCGCAGTACCAGAGTTACCAAGAGTAAAAACCCGATAAAACCAACGGGCTGCACCCAGCTCTCTGGCAACAAGTTCTGCATAAAGGCCACCGCTTTGCCGGGCTGCTTTAGCAATACTTCATCGACCAATAACGGTAACAACAAAGGTATGGGCACACTGGTTAGCGTCGCGAATAACGCTAAAACATTAGCAAAGAGTATTTTTTGTTTATTCTGCCAAGCAAGCTGACGAATATAACGCCAGCTTAAACTTTGCTTTTGCTTTACATCAGACATCAATCACACCGTCAACCAACCCAGTGGGTTCGTGAACTGCTGCTAACAGCTGCAAGTCTTCCGGGTAAGTGATTTTAAGATTATCACTGCGCCCAACTACCAGCCTAGGTTTAAAGCCAGCCCACTCTACTGCTGACGCCTCATCGGTAATTGCTACGCCTGCCGCTAAAGCTTGTTCAAGCGCATCGCTAAGCAACTGCAGAGGAAACATTTGTGGAGTTAACGCGTGCCAGATGTGTTCACGCTGCAAGGTTTGCTGGCTGCGCTGCTGTGCATCAGCCAACTTTAAAGTATCGCGCGCTGGATAGGCCAATAGCCCGCCGACAGCATCATACTTTAAAGTGGATAGAAGCCTGTCTAAATCCGTGCGCTGCAACATAGGTCTAGCCGCATCATGCACCAACACCCAATCGCACGGCTGCGCACCTAAGTTTGGCAGCACACGCAAGGCATTCAGCACTGAGTCAGCACGTTCCTGCCCGCCGACAACCTGCCGAACCAATGGGTGCTGAACCAACGGTAAATCCGGCCAATATGAGTCATGCTCTGCCACAGCTACTGCTGCACCCTGTAATTGTGGATGCGGCAAAAAAATATCTAGGGTATGTTCTAAAATCGTTTTCCCTGCCACCTGCAGGTATTGCTTAGGTCTATCGCTAGCCATCCGACTACCAATGCCAGCCGCAGGAATTACAAGCCAAAACTTCACAGACTACTCCAGCAACAGGTAAAGCGTTTCACCCTGCTTCACCATACCCAACTCATGCCGCGCACGCTCTTCAACGGTTTCCATACCCTGCTTTAATTCCATTACCTCGGCTTCCATCATGCGGTTACGTGCTTGCAGGCGCTCATTCTCGTTACGCTGCACTTGAATTTGCCGCTCTAATTCTATGCGGTGCGTTACTCCACCATCGCCAAACCAATACCTATACTGCAGCGTCAGCAGCATAATCAGCAAGATAGCGGTAAGCCAAAGTGAAGGTCTTTTCATCGTTCAGTCATTACAAAGGAAAAGGGCAGCCCAATGCTGCCCTTATGTTTAGTGCTTAGTTGTAGTATTAACCGCGAAACTCAGCACGTCCACGATAGACAGCCTTATCGGCCAACTGTTCCTCAATGCGTAACAGTTGGTTGTACTTGGCTACGCGGTCGGAACGGCAGAGCGAACCGGTTTTAATCTGCCCCGCTGCTGTGCCTACGGCCAAGTCAGCAATGGTGGCATCTTCAGTTTCGCCGCTGCGATGGGAAATCACTGCGGTATAACCTGCTGCCTTAGCCATTTGAATAGCTTCCAGCGTCTCGGTCAGTGTGCCAATCTGGTTAAATTTAATCAGAATAGAGTTAGCGGTTTTCGATTCAATGCCCTGCTTGAAAATGCTGGTGTTGGTGACAAAGAGATCATCACCAACCAGCTGGATTTTCTCGCCGATTTTATCGGTGAGCAGCTTCCAACCGTCCCAATCCGACTCATCCATACCATCTTCAATAGAAATAATTGGAAAGCGCTCGGTTAAGCCAGCCAAGTAATCAGTAAAACCTTGAGCATCAAACTTCTTGCCTTCACCCGCTAAATCGTACACTCCGTCTTTATAGAACTCGGTCGCCGCGCAGTCCAACGCTAAGGTAATGTCTTCGCCTAGCTTGTAACCGGCATTGGCAATCGCTTCAGCAATCACGGTTAAAGCTGCTTCGTTAGACTCAAGATTGGGCGCAAAGCCACCCTCGTCACCCACGGCCGTGCTTAAGCCACGCGCCTGCAGTACCGCTTTCAAGTGATGAAAGACTTCTGTACCGATACGCAAAGCTTGCGAGAAGGTTTTCGCACCCACCGGTTGAATCATAAACTCTTGGATATCGACGTTGTTATCCGCGTGCTCACCGCCGTTAATGATGTTCATCATCGGCACCGGCATGCTGTACTGCCCCGGCGTGCCATTAAGCTCAGCAATGTGCGCATACAACGGCATACCTTTGGCTTGTGCAGCAGCTTTAGCAGCGGCCAGTGATACCGCCAAAATAGCGTTCGCCCCCAATGTGGCTTTGTTGTTCGTGCCGTCCAGTGCAATCATGATGCGGTCTAAGCCTTGCTGATCGGTAGCGTCTTTACCCAGCAATGCTTCACGGATAGGACCATTGACGTTGGCAACGGCTTTAAGTACGCCTTTGCCCATGTAGCGAGACTTGTCGCCATCGCGCAGCTCTAACGCTTCGCGCGAGCCCGTCGAGGCACCCGAGGGCGCGCAAGCACTGCCAATAATGCCATTATCCAAAATAACATCGGCTTCCACTGTAGGGTTGCCGCGCGAGTCCAGAACTTCACGTCCTTTGATGTCAACAATCTTTGCCATGGGTTGGGTTACTCCATCAAAAATTAAGCAGTTTCAATTACCGAGAAACTTTTAATTAAATCATCCAGCTGTTTGAGCTGAGCTAAAAAGGGTTCAAGCTTATCTAAACGCAGCGCACAGGGACCATCGCACTTAGCGTTATCCGGATCTGGGTGCGCCTCTAAAAACAGTCCTGCTAAGCCCTGACTCATACCGGCTTTCGCCAAATCAGTGACTTGCGCACGACGCCCACCTGCGGAGTCTGCACGTCCGCCTGGGGTTTGTAACGAGTGGGTGACATCGAAAAATACGGGGTAGTTAAATTTTTTCATGATGCCAAAACCCAGCATATCCACCACGAGGTTGTTGTAACCAAAGGCGCTACCGCGCTCGCATAGAATCAGCTGGTTGTTACCGGCTTCTTCGCACTTGCTCAGAATATGGCGCATTTCATGGGGAGCTAAAAACTGGGCCTTCTTGATATTGATGACTGCGCCGGTTTTCGCCATCGCCACGACCAAATCGGTTTGACGGGACAAAAACGCTGGCAGTTGAATAATGTCGCAAACTTCGGCTACGGGCTGCGCCTGATAAGGCTCATGCACATCTGTAATCACTGGCACGTTGAAGGTCTTTTTGACTTCCTCAAAAATCTTCAAGCCTTCGTCTAAGCCCGGCCCGCGAAACGAGTTGATAGAAGAGCGGTTGGCTTTATCGAAGCTGGCTTTGAATACATAAGGAATACCGAGCATGTCGGTCACGCGCACGTATTCTTCACAGGCGCGCATGGCTAAATCACGCGACTCCAGCACATTAATACCGCCAAATAAAACAAAAGGCTTGTCGTTGGCGATATCGATATCAGCAACACGAATCGTTTTTTGCGTCATGCTTATTTTTCTCCTTGATGGGTTAATGCTGCCTGCACAAACCGGCTAAACAACGGGTGCCCATCACGTGGAGTTGAGGTAAATTCTGGATGGAACTGACAGGCCACAAACCAAGGATGATTCGGTACTTCGACCGCCTCAACCAGGTTACCGTCTTCTGACCAAGCTGTAACTTTCAAGCCTGCCTCTTGTAACGGCTCTAGCAATGTATTATTCACTTCATAGCGATGGCGATGACGCTCTTGGATCTCGGTTTTGCCATAGCTCTGCTGTAACAAACTGCCTTTTTCTAAGCGGCATATTTGAGCCCCCAAACGCATGCTGGCTCCCAACTCATCGTTTTCAGTACGGCGCTGGACAGCACCACTGGCTGTCTGCCACTCAGAAATCAAACCCACGACCGGGTAATCCGTTTCTTTATCGAATTCGGTTGAGTTAGCCCCTTGCCAACCTAAAACATTGCGAGCGTACTCAATCACTACCACCTGCATGCCTAAGCAAATCCCTAAATAAGGGATGCCCTGTTCACGCGCATACTGAACGGTTTTAATCTTACCTTCCACGCCGCGCAAGCCAAAACCGCCCGGCACCAGAATCGCATCCACACCCTCAAGCACCTGCGTGCCTTGGGTTTCAATGTCTTCAGAGTCAATGTAGCGGAAGTTAACTTTGGTTTCTGCATGAATACCCGCATGATTCATCGCTTCAATCAACGACTTATAGGCATCCAACAGCTCCATGTATTTACCCACCATCGCAATGGTGACTTCATGCTTTGGATTGAGTTTGGCCTGAATCACCACATCCCACTCGCTCAGATCAGCACTCTGCGCTTCTAGCCCAAAACGTTCCAGCACGTAATCATCCACGCCCTGGCTGTGCAAAATCCCGGGGATTTTATAAATGGTGTCGACGTCTTGCAGGCTAATTACCGCCCGCTCTTCAACGTTGGTAAACAAGGCGATTTTGCGACGCGAGGAGATATCTAGCACCACTTCTGAACGGCACACCAAAATATCTGGCTGCAAGCCGATGGAGCGTAACTCTTTGACCGAGTGCTGTGTCGGCTTGGTTTTGGTTTCGCCGGCGGTGGCGATATAAGGCACCAACGTCAGATGCATGAGCATGGCACGCTTAGCACCCACTTCAACGCGCAACTGGCGAATGGCTTCTAAAAATGGTTGGGATTCGATGTCACCCACCGTACCGCCAATTTCCACCATGGCGATATCCGCGTCACCCGCGCCTTTAATAATACGGCGCTTAATTTCATCGGTGATGTGTGGAATCACCTGAATGGTCGCCCCCAGATAATCACCGCGACGCTCACGACGAATTACTTCTTCATACACGCGCCCAGTGGTGAAGTTGTTGTTTTGCGTCATCGTGGTGCGCACAAAACGTTCGTAGTGACCTAAGTCCAAGTCGGTTTCTGCGCCATCATGGGTGACGAACACCTCACCGTGTTGGAACGGGCTCATGGTGCCAGGGTCCACATTAATGTAGGGATCTAATTTTAATAAGGTGACTTTAAAACCGCGCGCTTCCAAGATGGCGGCTAAAGAAGCTGAGGCAATACCTTTGCCTAATGAAGAAACAACACCGCCGGTGACGAAGATATAGCGCGTCATAAAAAACCCTGGATATACAAGTTATGGCGGATATCCGCCCGAGAAAAAAACAGTAGCAAATAGGCCTGTAACGAAGATTTGTTCACAGGCACCTTAGGAAAAACTCAGCCAAGGTCTAGCCACTCAAGACGGTTGAGTAGTTTACGCTAAAGACGGGATTGACTCAAACTGACATTAACATAAATTTTATTTATTTCATGCTTTCTGCAAGTCGACTGCCGTTTAACCTAAACCGCACTGAACTCTTTACCTATAAACAACCTATTCAAAGCAACCTAGCTGTTCTATTTCACTCCACATAGTACAATAGCCGCCCTTTGTTTACCGACCATCTTTGAGTTGCCATGAATCTTCCTCTGTTTTGGGTTTTAAGCTTACTACTGATCGCTATTATTCTTTTCATTCGCAACAAGCCGCGCATGGATGTGGTCGCCGTACTGGTGCTGGTCGCTTTGCCTTTAACCGGCGTTCTAACAGTGCAGGAAGCTTTAGCAGGCTTTAGCGATCCCAGTGTTGTGGTGATTGCCGCGCTATTTATTGTTGGCGAAGGACTGGTGCGCACCGGCATTGCTTACCAGCTCGGTGAAAAACTCATCGAGCATGCTGGCAGCAGCGAAACCAAGCTGATTATTTTATTGATGGTTTCCGTTGCCATGCTCGGGTCAATTATGAGCTCTACAGGTGTTGTAGCCATCTTTATTCCTGTCGTTCTAAGTATCTGCGCACGCAGCAAAATCCATCCTAGCAAGCTAATGATGCCGCTTAGTTTTGCGGGCCTGATAAGTGGTATGCAAACTCTAGTTGCAACACCTCCCAACATGGTGGTTCATAGTGAACTGGTGCGTAATGGTTACGACGGCTTTACCTTTTTGGCTTTTACTCCTATAGGCATAGTTGTATTGATTTTAGGTGTTGGCTACATGCTGCTCACTCGCCACTGGTTGGCCAGTAAGCAAAGTCAAAAAGAGGC
Organism: Thiopseudomonas acetoxidans; assembly: GCF_030362935.1. Classification (NCBI taxonomy): domain Bacteria; kingdom Pseudomonadati; phylum Pseudomonadota; class Gammaproteobacteria; order Pseudomonadales; family Pseudomonadaceae; genus Thiopseudomonas; species Thiopseudomonas acetoxidans. The sequence goes on along the minus strand of NZ_JAUCDY010000006.1, from coordinate 112,287 downwards.
GGGTGAGCCACGCCACACTATTGCTGATTTAGCACGCGAATATAACCTTGATGGCCGTGAACGTCGTTTACGCGTAAAAGCCAACTCCATTTTGACGGGTCAGACACTGAACGAGCTGCAACTGCGTACCCAGTATGGCATTAACGTTATTGCAGTAGAGCGCCAACAACGCTTCCGGCGCACCCTCCTGAGCGCCACGGGCAGCACTGAATTACGCGCTGGTGATGTGCTGTTAGTGCACTTAGTTAGCCCCACCATTGATCTACTTAACTCTTACCATGAGCTCGGTGTCGAACCCCTAGGCATCAAACAAAGCTATTTCGCCGACCATTGCCGCACATTAGGTTTAGCTGAGGTAATGCTGCCCCCAGAGTCACGCCTGGCTGGCAAAACCATACAAGAACTGGGTTTTCGCACGCACCGCAAACTCAACGTGGTCGGTCTGCGACGCAATCAAAATGCTTTGGATGGTTTATTAGTTGATGAGGTTCTAAAAGCTGGTGATACGCTTTTGGTGGCCGGTAACTGGAAACACATCCATGCCTTACAGGTGTACAGCCGCGATTTTCTCGTACTGAGTTTGCCCGCAGAAAAAGACAACATTGCCCCCGCGCTAAGCAAAGCGCCACATGCTTTGATAAGTCTAGCTGTTATGGTTGCCCTAATGATTACCGGCGTAGTGCCTAACGTATTAGCGGCCATCATCGGCTGTTTGCTGATGGGTGCTTTTCGCTGTATTGATATGGATAGCGCTTACAAGTCGATTCACTGGCAAAGCATTATTCTTATTGTCGGCATGATTCCTTTTGCTGCCGCCTTGCAAAAAACCGGCGGTATTGATTTAGCCGTAAACGGTTTAATGGGTATCTTTGGTGATTCAGGTCCGCGGGCAATTCTCACTGTGCTGTTTGTGTCTACCGCCGTTACCAGCTTATTTCTGTCCAACACCGCCACGGCCGTGCTTATGGCACCAGTTGCTATTGCCACCGCCGTAGCGATGAACGCATCACCCGCACCCTTTGCGATGACGGTTGCAGTGGCTGCATCGGCAGCCTTTATGACGCCTATCTCCTCGCCTGTAAACACGTTGGTACTTGGGCCTGGACAATACCGTTTCAGCGACTTTGTGCGTATCGGTGTACCCTTCACGGTTATCGTCTTAATCGCTACGATTATCATGGTGCCGATGCTGTTTCCGTTTTTCACATAATCTTGCTTTACCTCAGCTGAGCAGGGGTAAACAGCTGTGCAGTACAGCCATAAAAAACCGCGCTCTAGTTAATTAGGCGCGGCTTTTTATTTGCTTGGGCTAGAAACTAGCCCACCCAAACTCGGGCATTACGGAACATACGCAACCAAGCAGCATCTTCTTGCCAGCTGTCAGGGTGCCATGAGTTCTGTACCGTACGCACTAAACGTTCTGGGTTAGGCATCAGCAAGGTCACACGACCGTCTCGACTGGTAAAGCCCGTCATACCCTGAGCAGAGCCATTAGGGTTCGCCGGATAAGCCTGGGTTACTTGCCCGTGATTATCAACAAAGCGCAGCGCCACCAAACCAGACTTATCAGCTGCTGCTAGCTGATCCGCATTGGCATAAGTCACCCGCCCTTCAGCGTGCGCTACGGCCACAGGCAAGCGTGAACCAGCCATGCCGGTCAAAACGATTGAGGGCGAGTCTTGCACTTCAACCATACTCAAGCGTGACTCGAAGCACTCTGATTGGTTGTGCACAAACTGCGGCCAGTGCTCAGCACCCGGAATAAGCTTTTTAAGTTGCGCCAACATCTGTGCGCCATTGTTGACGCCAAGGGTAAAACTGTCGTTGCGGCTGAAGAATTCAGCAAACTGGGCACGCAGTGAGTCATTAAGCAAAATGGATTTCGCCCAACCCGCCCCTGCACCCAGAGCATCACCAAAGGAGTAACCACCGCTGGGCGCTAAACCTTTAAAGTCTGCCAGCAGCACACGACCTGCCAGTAAATCACTCATGTGCACGTCTACAGCATTAAAGCCTGCACGCTCAAAGGCTGCAGCCAACTCAACATGTCCGTTACTGCCTTGCTCTCGCAATATCGCAATCTTTGGTTTTACTCCTGTGGCGATATAGGGCGCTGCCACGTCCTCATTAACATCAAAGCTTAGCGATACATTTAAGCCCGGATCGTGCTCGTCCAGTAATACGTCATATTCTTGCTGTGCACAGTCACTGTTATCACGAATACGCTGGATCTGGTAGCTGGTTTGTGTCCAGATACGCTGCAACTGGCTGCGCTGTGCACTGAACAGTAGCATGCCATCCAAGCTAATGGTGACGCTATCACCCGCCTCAGGCTGTCCGATGCTGTGTACGCAATCAGCTAACCCAGCATCCGCAAAAACAGCCTGAACCTGCGCCAGTTTCTCACTAGATACTTGAATAACTGCACCCAGCTCCTCACTGAACAACGCCGCATTTGCTTGCTCTGCTTGAATACCTAGCGCATCCAACTGCAGAGACAAACCGCAGTGCCCAGCAAAGGCCATTTCTACCACCGTGGTTAACAATCCACCATCGGAACGATCATGGTAAGCCTGCAATAAACCCTGAGCATTAAGCTGTTGAATGCTTGCGAAGAAAGCATTTAAATCGTCTGCGCTATCCACATCTGGCGCGTGTTCACCCAGCTCTTTGTACACCTGCGCCAAAATCGAACCACCCATGCGGTTTTGACCACGACCCAAATCAATCAGCAACAATTGACTGTCGCCTTTATCTAGCTGCAACTGTGGGGTGAGGGTTTGGCGGATATCCAATACCGGCGCAAAACCACTGATAATCAGCGATACGGGCGAGGTGACTGTCTTTTCTTCGCCCTGCTCCAGCCAGCGAGTTTTCATCGACATGGAGTCTTTACCCACCGGAATAGTAATGCCCAACGCTGGGCATAGCTCCATACCAACGGCTTTAACCGTTTCATACAGGCGCGCATCTTCACCCGGATGGCCCGCTGCCGCCATCCAGTTGGCTGATAAACGAATGTCAGAGATTTTATCAATACGTGCGGCGGCGAGGTTAGTAATCGCCTCACCCACAGCCATACGCCCAGAAGCAGGCGCATTTAAAATCGCTAAAGGCGTACGCTCACCCATAGCCATGGCTTCACCGTAATAGCTATCAAAACTCATCGCCGTAACCGCGCAGTCCGCAACCGGAACCTGCCAAGGACCCACTAACTGATCGCGCACGACCAAGCCCGTGACACCGCGGTCGGTCGCGGTAATCATATAAGCTTTGCTGGCTACCGTTGGGTGACGTAAAACACGCTCGACTGCTTCAGTTAATGGCAACGTTGAACTATTAAAAGCTGCACCCACTGCAGTTTCACGCGTTACAATGCGATGCATGCGTGGCGGTTTACCCAGCAATACATCCAGCGGCATATCTACCGGCTGGTTAGCAAACTGCGTATCATTAACCGTCAGTTGTTTTTCTGCTGTCGCCTCACCCACGACTGCAAAAGGGCAATGCTCGCGCGCGCAGATGGCGGCAAAACGTTCTATATCTTGCTCAGCAACGGCCAACACATAACGCTCTTGGGCTTCGTTACACCAAATCTCTAGCGGGCTTAAACCTGCATCTGCGCTGGGTATTTTGCGTAATTCAAAACGTCCACCACGACCTGCATCATTCACTAACTCAGGGAAGGCATTAGACAAGCCGCCTGCACCCACATCATGAATAAAACGAATAGGGTTTTCTGCGCCAAGCTGCCAGCAGCTATCAATCACTTCCTGGCAACGACGACCCAGCTCTGGGTTACCGCGTTGCACGGAAGCAAAATCCAAATCATCAGCCGCTACTGTGTCGACTGAAGAAGCCGCGCCACCACCCAAGCCAATAAGCATGGCAGGGCCACCTAGCACAATAAGTTTATTACCCGGCTCAATTTCACCTTTTTGCACATGTTCAGCACGAATATTTCCCAGTCCACCAGCCAACATAATAGGCTTGTGGTAGCCACGAACTTCTGGACCATTAACCGTATCTACCAGCTGCTCAAAACTGCGCACATAGCCGTTCAGGACAGGACGGCCAAATTCATTATTAAAAGAAGCGCCCCCTTTCGAGCCTTCGATTAGTACATCCAGCGCGCTTACAATGCGATCAGGCTTGCCGTAATTAATTTCCCAGGGCTGCTCGTAGCCGGGAATATTCAAACCCGAAACAGTAAAACCTGTCAGGCCAGCCTTAGGCTTAGATCCAATACCGGTAGCCCCCTCATCACGAATCTCGCCGCCTGAGCCCGTTGCTGCGCCGGGGAAAGGCGCAATCGCGGATGGGTGGTTATGGGTTTCTACCTTCATTAAAATATGGATAGGTTCTTGATGGGCGCGGTATTCGCCGGTAGCCGGATCAGGAAAAAAACGACCTGCACTGAAGCCTTCAATAACTGACGAGTTGTCTTTGTAGGCAGACAAAACACCTTGGTTGTTCATTTCGTAGGTATTTTTAATCATGGCAAACAGTGATTTCTGCTGCTCTTGCCCATCGATATCCCAGCTCGCATTAAAAATTTTGTGGCGGCAATGCTCAGAGTTCGCCTGAGCAAACATCATTAATTCAATATCATTCGGGTTGCGTCCCATTTTTTGGAAACTAGCAACCAAATACTCCATTTCATCTTCAGCTAAAGCCAAGCCAAGCGCTTGGTCGGCCTGTTGTAGCGCCGCCAGTCCACCGCCCAACACATCAACACTATTAAGCGCGCGCGGCGCAGACTGCTGAAACAAAGCCCGGGCTTGTTCAAGCTGCTCAAGTACGTGCTCACTCATGCGGTCGTGCAGCTGCGCCGCAATCTGGCGCGCCTGCGCTGTATCAAACTGACCGTCAACGTAGTAAGCAATGCCGCGCTCAATGCGCTTGACCTTACTTAAGCCGCAGTAGTTAACCAAGTCCGTAGCCTTGCTAGACCAAGGAGAAATAGTGCCCAAACGTGGTACTACTAAAAAAAGCTGGCCGCTTGGCTCCTGCGTAGTCGCTGCTGGCCCATAGGCTAACAGGCGCGTTAACGCGGCATGTTCCGTTGAATCCAGCTCACTGGCGAGCTCGACAAAATGAACGTAAGTAGCAAAAAAGCTAGACACGCTAGGAACCAAAGAAGTCAGTTGTTGGGAAATAGCTTGCTGACGAAAGTCAGAAAGGGCAGGAGCACCGCGCAAAATGAGCATCGTTGAAACAGCCTCTAAATGGAGCGAAATTGGGCGTCTATTTTAAACCTCCACAACCAAAATAACCATTTTATTTTTTTACTGTGCTTACTGCTAACAAATAACCTCGCACAACCAAGCCATACATGAAATTTTTTGCCTGCTCACGACGCTCAATAATTCAAGATCACTTACTGCTATACTGCCTTGAGTTTTACAGCGGCATCTTAATTGCGAGCACAGGCTCACGCAGAAAAAATAGAGTTCCATACAGGTGGTTTCATGCTCATTCCCTATCAGCAACTCAGTGAAGCAGCCCTGCAGGGGTTACTTGAAGATTTCGTCAGTCGTGATGGAACCGATAACGGCGATGAAACGCCTTACCAGACCAAGATACAAAGGGCGCGTGCAGCATTAGAAAGCAAACAGGCTGTGATTGTGTTTGACACTGCCACGCAACAGTGCCAGCTTTGCTTGCGTCACATGGTACCGCAAGAGTGGTTAGCCCAATTGCATAGGTTGGATGGAGCAAGCTCTACATAACCCGGCCTTGAATCCGTGATTGTCAATACGTTAAAACGCCTGCCTGCTTAGATAAAACTTGCGCTTCCTTGCGCTGCACATCCTATGCTCAGCTGCATCCCGCCGCTGCCCTAGCCCACTCCATTAGGCACATCCGTTTGTGCCTATAATTCATAATAGCCCAGAATATCGACTTAGCTATTTTTGCAATAAAACTGTGAACAGCAGCACGCTTTTAGGGGGGCGGATACCAATACAGCTGAAACTGCTTCGCTTTTGCGCCCTGCAAAGAAGAACAATTAGCTACAGCTATAAGCTGCTGCTGCATGTATGCCAAAGGGATGCGCTGACGGAGAAACTGGGGGATATTTTGCTCTTGCAACAAACGCTTTAAATCACGCCGCCCACGCGTTGGTAATTGCATCTGTTCGCCACCTTGGCGATAACGGATATGTATCAGCACAGGCAGTTCGCCCTGCACCTCAAGTACACCATTGCCGGGCAACACATACCGACCCGGCTTGGTGATTTCCAACTGCACTGTTTCTACAGACGCCAGCCAAGATTCCGGCAACCAATACAGCTGCTGTTGATAACGCACCAGCGCACCCTGTTGCAAACGCCAAACTGGCTGGGCATCGGCTTTGGCATCGCGCAAATCATACCAACCTGCCCAATGCTGGGTTTCAATAGCAGGCGTTTTATCAGCAAGCCAATAACGCAATAGATTTTTTTGTCGCTTATCGCTCAGCTTGGCTATTTTATCTAGCTGCAAACCCGCCAATGGCAGCCAGCTGATAGGCGCTGCTAGCTGTGCCTGCTGCAGGTCAAGCTGGGCTAAATCATTCAGCAGTTGCTGTGCTTCGCGCATATGTTCAGTAGCGCGTTGCAACACTGAGAGTGTAGCTGGCCAACGTTGTTTGAGTAATGGAATAATCTGGCGGCGAAGAAAATTACGATCAAAATATTCTTCTGCATTACTGGGATCTTCTACCCAATTTAACTGGTGTTGCTGGGCATAGTCTTCGAGCTCTTGGCGCGCAATACCCAATAACGGGCGCAACAAATGCGCTTGACCTAAAGCACGTTGGCGAGGAATCGCCTGCAACCCAGTAATACCACTACCGCGCAATAATCGAAACAACAGGGTTTCCGCCTGATCATCCTGATGCTGCGCCATCAACAAGAGTTCTTCGGGCTGCAAATGTTCTGCATAGGCCGTATAACGTGCATTGCGTGCTGCTTGCTCGACACTGGCTTGCTGCGCAACCTTTATTTTGATGACACTAAGCGCAACGCCCAGTTGCTCACAAACGCTCTGGCAATGCGCTGGCCAGTCTTCGGCTGCTTGCTGCAAACCGTGGTGAATATAAACAGCTCGCAAAGCTGGCCTTGAGCTGGGCGGTATTTGCGTAGCCAGAATATGCAGTAAAACCGTGGAGTCCAGCCCACCAGAAAAGGCCACGCACCAAGCTGGAGCTCGCTGCCACGGTTTAAGCTGCTCTATGACCTGCGGAACAATTCTGTGCTGCATAATTAGTTAAACTTTCTCATAAAAAAACCCGCAGAACTTTGCTGTCAAAGTGCTGCGGGTAGTATTACGCAAACCTAGCTGGCTAGGAAGAAATACCAAAGCTCATCAATTTGGCGTAACGCTGCTCCAATAGCTCATCCGTACTTAACGCTTGCAACTCTTCTAGCTGCTGTATTAAAACCGCACGCACATTATCGCTGGTAACCTGCATATCACGATGCGCTCCACCTAGCGGCTCATCGATAACCTTGTCAACAATACCCAAACCTTTTAAGCGTTCTGCAGTAATGCCCATGGCCTCAGCTGCTTCAGGCGCTTTATCCGCGCTGCGCCATAGAATCGATGCACAACCCTCTGGTGAAATAACCGCATAGGTAGCAAACTGCAGCATATTCAGGCGGTCACATACGCCAATCGCCAAAGCACCACCGGAGCCACCCTCGCCTACTACCGTGGAAATAATCGGGGTTTTCAAGCGCGACATCACTCTTAGGTTCCAAGCAATAGCTTCACTCTGGCCACGCTCTTCAGCATCAATACCCGGATAAGCACCGGGTGTATCAATAAAAGTCAAAATAGGCAGCTTAAAGCGCTCAGCCATCTCCATTAAACGGCAAGCTTTACGATAGCCTTCTGGACGCGGCATACCGAAATTACGACGCACTTTCTCACGTACTTCACGGCCTTTCTGGTGACCAATCACCATCACCGGTATGCCTTCAAAACGAGCAATACCACCAACAATCGCAGCGTCATCAGAGAAATGGCGATCACCGTGCAGCTCTTCAAATTCGGTAAACAGGTGCTCTACATAATCAAGAGTATACGGGCGTTGTGGGTGGCGCGCCATGCGTGCAATTTGCCAGCTATCTAGATCTGAAAAAATATTTTTCGTTAGCGTTTTGTTTTTTTCTTTTAAGCGCGCAATTTCATCACTGATATTAATATCGTTATCGTTGCCAACCAAACGCAGCTCTTCAATCTTGGCTTGTAAGTCTGCTATGGGCTGTTCAAAATCCAAATAGTTCGGGTTCATGAGTTTTCCACTTTGCTTTGCGGCCGTCTTGCGATTGGCTCAGACCGAATAAAAACACAACAAACAGCCTAGATATGCTGCTCATCACCTAATAATTTTTTACCTACGGATAATACAGAAAGACGTTATCCTGTCCAAACTGGTCACGCAATCCTTGTAACAATATATCCTTGGGCTCTATTTTCCAGTTCTGCGCCAGCTCTAATTCAGCTTTTGCCTGAGCGCCCTCATAAGCCACACTGACCAAGCAGTCGCCCGGATACTGGGCTAATTGCTGTTTGAGCCAATGGATTTGTTCCAACTGCAGACTGCTATGATTAAGCTGTAAGCGTAAACTATGGGCTAAACTGGTTCGTGCTTCTGCTAAACCCAGCACGCGTTTGGCGCGGAATCTTAACCCACCTGAGAAGTCATCATGGCTTACTTCCCCCTCAACCACGACTAAAGTATCGGTCTGCAATAAGCCATGAGCTTGGTTAAAAGCCTCGGCAAATAACGATGCCTCAATGCGCCCGGAGCGATCATCTAGAGTAATAAAGGCCATTTTGTCGCCTTTTTTATTACGCATAACCCTTTGATTAACGATTAGACCTGCGATTGTTTGTAACTCTCTGGATGGACGCAAATCAACAATGCGCTGCTTTGCAAAACGCCTGACTTCACTCTCATACTCATCAATAGGATGACCGGTCAGATACAACCCAAGGGTATCCTTTTCCCCTTTTAAACGCTCTTTTAAGCTAAGTGGACGCACATATAAGTAGTTGGCATACACATCTTGCGCGCCATCTTCAAACAGGCCGCCAAACAGATCCGTATGACCGCTTTCACGGTCGCGAGCTGCCTGCCCTGCGGCTAGAATCGCGTCATCCATAGCTGCCAGTAGTACAGCCCGGTTTTGGTCAATACCTTCTTTATAGCTTTTAGCATCATCGGCAAAGAAAGGTCCCAAACGATCTAGCGCACCACTATTAACCAGTGCATCCAGCGTACGTTTGTTAATACGCCTCAAATCCACACGAGCACAAAAGTCAAACAAATCTTTAAAGGGTTCGCCCGCTGCTCGTGCTTCAACGATAGCCTCTACTGGACCTTCGCCCACACCTTTAACCGCGCCCAAGCCGTAAACCACCGCGCCCTGCGGGTTAACCGTAAATTTATATTCGGAAAAATTTACATCCGGTGCCATCAACCGCAATTTCATGTCGCGGCACTCTTCAATCAGCGTCACCACTTTATCGGTGTTATGCATATCTGAGGACAGCACGGCCGCCATAAAAGGCGCAGGGTAATGCGTTTTCAACCAAGCAGTTTGGTAGGAAACCAAGCCATAAGCCGCTGAGTGGGATTTATTAAACCCGTAACCCGCAAACTTTTCTACCAGATCAAAAATATTGCCCGCCAGTTCAGCGCTGATGTTGTTATTTCTACAACCTTCAATAAATAAACCACGCTGCTGCTCCATTTCTTCCGGCATTTTCTTGCCCATAGCACGGCGCAACATGTCGGCACCGCCCAGTGTATAACCGGCCATCACCTGCGCAATCTGCATCACCTGTTCTTGATACAAAATAATGCCGTAAGTAGGCGCAAGCACCGGCTTTAAGCCTTCGTATTGGTAGTCAGGATGTGGGTAGGCCAGCTCAGCACGGCCGTGTTTACGGTTGATAAAGTCATCGACCATGCCCGATTGAAGCGGGCCGGGGCGGAACAAGGCCACCAAAGCAATCAAGTCTTCAAGGCAGTCGGGCTTTAGCTTTTTGATCAGCTCTTTCATGCCCCGTGATTCCAGTTGGAACACTGCGGTGGTTTCGGCACGCTGCAGCAACTGGTAGGTGGGCTTGTCGTCCAGCGGTATTTGTTCAATCTCGAGCGGTGCTTCGCCTTGCTGCGCGCGGATGGCGTTAACGGTTTCTAAAGCCCACTTAATAATGGTGAGGGTACGCAAACCAAGGAAGTCAAACTTAACCAGCCCCGCCGCTTCTACGTCATCCTTATCAAACTGGGTGACTAAACCGCTGCCATCTTCATCGCACAATACAGCAGAAAAATCAGTCAACTTGGTCGGCGCAATCACTACCCCGCCCGCGTGCTTGCCGGTGTTACGAATGGTGCCCTCAAGCTTAAGCGCCATTTGCCAAATTTCTTTGGCTTCGTCGTCTTTATCGACAAAATCGCGCAAGCTGTCTTCCATCTCGTAAGCTTTTTTCAGCGTCATGCCCACTTCAAAGGGAATCATTTTCGACAGTCGATCGGCCAAGCCATAAGACTTGCCCTGCACCCGTGCCACATCACGCACCACCGCTTTGGCCGCCATGGTGCCGAAGGTGACAATCTGGCTAACCGCTTGGCGGCCATAGGTATCAGCAACATAGTCAATGACACGATCGCGCCCATCCATGCAGAAATCCACGTCAAAGTCCGGCATGGAAACCCGTTCAGGGTTGAGGAAGCGTTCAAACAGCAAATCGTACAACAGCGGATCGAGGTCGGTAATGTGCAGCACATAGGCCACTAAACTGCCCGCACCCGAGCCTCGACCTGGGCCGACTGGTACGCCGTTATTTTTCGCCCATCTGATAAAATCCATCACAATCAGGAAGTAACCGGGGAAACCCATTTGGATAATAATATCCAGCTCAAAGGTCAGCCGGTCGATATACACTTGACGCTTTTGTTCGTAATCGGGCGTGTCTTTGGGCAGCGTAATCGATAAGCGCTCTTCCAGCCCCTGCATTGACACATGACGCAAATAGTCGTCGATGCTCATGCCTTCCGGCACGGGGAAATCAGGTAAGAAGTGTTTTCCCAGCTGTACTTCAATATTACAACGCTTGGCAATTTCCACTGTATTGGCCAGTGCTTCAGGAATATCACTAAACAACTGCGCCATTTCTTCCGGTGTTTTTAGATACTGCTGATCCGAGTACAGCCGCGGACGGCGCGGATCATCCAAAATACGACCTTCACCAATACAAACACGAGTTTCATGTGCTTCAAAGTCATCTTCACTGATAAAGCGCACATCATTGGTCGCCACCACAGGCACCTGCAGCCGTGCGGCCAACTCCATGGCTGCATGCACATACTCTTCATCGTTGGTGCGTCCGGTGCGCTGTAATTCCAGATAAAAACGCTGGGGGAAAACAGCTTGCCAGTAGGCTAATAACTCTTCTGCTTTAGCCTTATCCTGCGCCAGCAACGCGCGACCAATCTCACCCTCTTTAGCACCAGACAAGGCTATCAAACCCGCCGATTGCTCAGCTATCCAGTCACGCTGCAGGATAGCTACGTCGCCATGCTGTCCATGGGTGTAGCTCTTAGAAACCAGTTCTGTCAGGTTGCGGTATCCCTGTGCATCCATCGCCAGCAAAGTCATGCGCGAAGCGGGTGCGTCAGGATCAGTACTGGCCAGCCAAACATCCACGCCGCAGATTGGTTTGATACCAGCAGCAGGGGCGGCGCGCAGAAATTTAATCAAGGCAAAGAAATTGCTCTGATCGGTAATCGCCACCGCTGGCATACCTGCCTCAGCTACCTTTAGGACTAGGGGTTTTATACGCACTAACCCATCAACCAAAGAAAACTCACTATGCACGCGCAGGTGCACAAAGGTAGCTGTCATTATATAAACTCTTTTAAGGTGCTCAAGAAACTACTACCAACATCAAAAGCAAGGGCTGTCTGCTTATTGGGTTAAGCGTTGCAGCGCTTCACGATACTTTTCTGCCGTTTGCTCAATCACTGCATCAGGAATTTGCGGGGCTGGGGCCTGCTTGTTCCAGCCACTGTTTTCTAGCCAATCTCGTACAAACTGCTTGTCAAAGCTAGGCGGGTTGGTGCCTTCCTGGTAGCTTTCTGCTGGCCAAAAACGACTGGAATCTGGCGTTAGGACCTCATCCATCAGGGTCAAACGCCCTTGCTCATCCAAACCAAACTCAAACTTAGTGTCCGCGATGATAATGCCTTTGCTGGCCGCATATTCAACTGCTGCTTGGTACAGCGCGATCGAAGCATCACGCACCTGCGCCGCCAAATCAGCACCGATCAGCGCTTCACACTGGGCATAAGAAATATTTTCATCATGGTCGCCCACCTCAGCTTTAGTGGAGGGGGTAAAGATAGGCTCTGGCAAACGCGCTGCTTCTTTTAATCCGGCCGGCAGTTTGATGCCGCAAACCGTGCCACTGGTTTGGTACTCCTTCCAGCCAGAACCAACCAAATAACCACGCACAATGGCTTCTACGGGTACAGGCTTTAAGCGTTTAACCACCACGGCACGCCCTTCCAGCAATGGCAACTCAGCTGCTGGCACAACATCAGCAAGGCTATCACCTGTAAAGTGATCCGGCACAATGCCCTTCAGTTTGGCAAACCAAAAATTGGAAATCTGCGTCAACACCTTACCTTTATCAGGAATGGGCTGGTCTAAAATCACATCAAAAGCCGATAAACGATCGCTGGCGACCATCAGCATCCGCCTTGCATCGACCTCATAAAGATCGCGCACTTTGCCTGAATAGATTTTTTTTAAGCTTAGAGAAGCCGAAGTGGTCATGTTGTATATTCCACACTGTTAAGCAAAACAGGCGAAATATTCGCCTGTTTGTTGAATGAAAATAAAACCCTCAGCAACAGCATCTATGCCTAGCAGGGGCTCCTAAATTAGTTTAGCTGCTCTTGAATAGCAGCCAAGACGCGCTCAGTCAGCTCAGGATCGGCCAAAGTTTCAGCGTCTTTCTCCAGGCTAACAAAAACCTGATGTCCAATGTCCGTTAATTTTAAACGATACAAGTCTTCCATCGGGTCAACGGCTTCCTCTGCTGCGGGTCGCTGCTTATCCAGCTCAAGTTCTTTTTCGATCTCTTTTAGCGCCGTAAAGAGTGCATCAAAGAAGCCAACGGGTTCTCTGGCAATCTCACGATTGGGGTCGATTAGATACACACTTTCTTCGCGCTCTTGCTCAGACACGTAGATTTCGGCACTTTCTAAAGCGCGGCCTACACCAAACCACGCACGATCAAGGCTGGCGTCAATACGCAATGCTTTACTGCCATTAGGCAAGTCCACCATAGCTACGCGTTTAGGGGCGTCATAGTTACGACTGGCCAACAGAGAATAGCTGTCTCTGGTCTGGCTCGCTTCTTCTAGATATGTATGCAACAAAGCCAAGGCGCTGTCTGCCTGTGCGGCACTCCAAGGTGTGCTATCAGAGCTTGCTGAGCTGCGCGCTGAGTCTAAGAAAATCTCGCTGGTATTACGCTGTACACCCGGCTCGATCCGCACACGATAACGTACCTGCTGGCTATCAGTCAGTTCAACTTGACTAACAAAGTCTTGTGCAAGTTGGCTTTCAGTTTGCCATTGCGTCACGAACTCACCCATATGCGGGTTTTCCTCGGCAATTACAAAACCTTTGGTTTCAAAAAAAGACAGTGCAATTGGCCAAACCTGTGCCGGAATACGCTGCGCAACAATCCAGCTGAGTTGGTCGGTTTGCTGGAGCAAAAAGTCCGCTGCGAGTGCGCCTGTTGGCAAGGGCTGCGGGCGCGGCACTCTAACCTTCTCTTTGCTGGAAAGGCTGGCTACATGCTCAGGCACAGGCAGCAGTGGCTCAGCAATGTTAGCCTGCATTCCCTCTGGCAACTGCATGGGTTTTTCTACTTTAGCGTCTTGATAATCCGCACCACGATTACGGAAATACCCCTTATCACCGCCCCATAACATGCCACAACCGGATAAACCTGAGACCAGCACTGCCAAACCAACTGCCTGTGTAATATGCTTCATAGCACGCCCTTTAATTAGTTTAAAATAGCAGTTTCGCGTAACGCCTGACGAACTTGCTCGTGGTATTGCTCACTTAACCAAGTCAAAGGCAAGCGTATTCCCTTATCAATTAAGCCCATTTCGTATAGAGCCCATTTCACTGGAATTGGGTTGGCTTCAACAAATAACTTTTCATGCAATGGCATCAACGAGTCATTAAGCTCTTTAGCCGCTTGGGCTTCACCTGCCATCGCCAAACGACATAGCTCGCTCATTTGTTTTGGGGCAACGTTAGCGGTAACTGAAATATTACCTTTGCCGCCCGCTAACATCAGCTGATACGCCGTGGCGTCATCACCAGAGTACACTAAGAAGTCGCTGTCTACGCCAGCAATTATCTGCTTAGCGCGCTCAATATCACCGGTAGCTTCTTTGATGCCAATGATGTTTTTGATGGCTGATAAGCGAATAGCTGTTTCAGCCTGCATATCACACACCGTACGACCCGGAACATTGTATAGAATCTGCGGAATATCAACCGCCTCAGCAATATGCTTAAAGTGCTGGTACAAACCTTCTTGCGTTGGCTTGTTGTAATAAGGTGTCACCAATAAGCATGCATCGGCACCTACTTCTTTTGCGTTCTGCGTCAGCTCAACCGCTTCACGTGTACAGTTGGCACCCGTACCGGCAATAACAGGAATACGGCCGTTGACCTGTTTAACGACGCGACGCAACACCTCAACATGTTCTGCCACACTTAAGGTTGCTGACTCGCCCGTAGTACCCACAGCAACTATGGCGCTGGTACCTTCTTGGATATGGAAGTCAATCAATTTATCGAGCGCGGGCCAATCAAGTTCACCCTGTGCATCCATTGGCGTAACAATCGCCACCATACTGCCCGTAATCATGCCATGACTCCTGCAAAAAAATAGAAAAAAAGAGTTGTTTATGTTACTAATGCTGTGCACTGAGCACAAGCACAGCGAAGCATTCTCTGCATATTCACTTTACCAAGCGCAGAATAATTACTTGCGCTGTCAGAGCATTGTTAAAATCAGACTTAAACAATCAACTGCCAAAGGAAACCTGGATGTCGAGCACTACACCGCCCGAGCAGCATATAGTGATCAGCGCGTTAGCTGAAAACCCGCTGGAGCTTATCAACCTTCTGTGCCGGGTTTGTCAAGAAAACCGTTGCGCCACTGTGAGCAGCCACCTTACCCAACACGGTCAACTAAGCGCCCTTTCATTAGAAACCAAGGGTAGCTGGGATGCTTTGGCACGGCTGGAAGTGGCGTTAACCAACCTTAAGAAACGCGAAGATATATTTTTAACCTACGCACGCAGCGTGCAAGACAACAAAAAAACCAAAGCTCTACCCTATATTGTGTATGTCAGCGCCTTTTTCCGGCCGGATATTTTGGCTGAGCTATGCCAGTTTTTCACCGACCATAAAATCAATATCGACACTATTGTTTACGACAGTTATCAAGCTCCACAAACTGATACCACCATGCTCAACGCCACCATCACGGTAACCCTACCCGTAAGCACGCAAATTAGCTGGTTACGTGATCAGTTTTTAGACTTTTCCGACGCGCTTAATTTAGACGCCCTAATCGAGCCTTGGCGTCCACAGACATTTTTAGGCTAACCATGAGCACACTAGAAACCCTAAACTTTACTGCCCAAGCTACCAACAACACTACAGTGACCCTGTCGGAATTAGCCGGCAAACAGGTGGTTATTTATTTTTACCCTAAGGACAACACCCCCGGCTGCACCAGTGAAGGGCAAGACTTTCGTGATCTTTATCCCGAATTTCAGGCAGCCAACACCCTTATTTTCGGGGTTTCCCGCGACAGCCTACGCACCCATGAAAACTTCAAGCTCAAGCACGAGTTTCCTTTTGAGCTAATTAGCGATCCCGAAGAAGAGTTGTGTCGGTTATTTGATGTAATCAAGCCAAAAAAACTGTACGGCAAAGAGCACCTAGGCATTGAACGCAGTACGTTTTTACTCGACACAAAAGGCGTGGTTAAACAAGAGTGGCGTAAAGTGAAGGTCAAAGAACACGCCGCTGAAGTACTGGCTGCCGCGCAAGAACTGCATAAGCAAGGTTAAGCGGCTGCGCCCTTTTTTATAAAATAGATAAAAACCTGCTGTTCGCTAACTTCTTCATGCAGCAACTGATGCCCAGCTAAGTTAGCAAAACTGCGTAAATCACGTTGTGAGCCGGCATCAGTGGCTAGAATCTTCAACACAGCGCCCACAGGCAGTTGATTTAACGCCAGTTTGGCTTTTAAGAGTGGCATCGGACAAGCCAGCCCTTGCGCATCAACACAGTCATCAAAATGCATTAGACGTAACCCCAGAACAATAATGGTATTAAAGAGTCATAAGCAGCTAATAACACTGCATTTTTCTGCCTTATTAGTATCATAAGCACGTCCAATAATACACGAGCCCCGACATGAAGTTTTTACGCCCAAGCCTATTTGCCCTTAGTTGCTTAATTGCCACACCTAACATGGCCATTGAGCTGCCTTCATTAGGAGATACCAGCTCATCAATTGTGTCTCTAGAACAAGAGCATCGACTGGGCAGGGCTTGGCTGAATATATTACGCAGTCAGGTGCCCCAACTCTCTGATCCTTTATTAAAGGACTATGTCGAGCGCAGTGTATACCGCCTAGCCGAAACCAGTCAGCTACAGGAAAGACGCTTAGAGTTTGTTTTACTAGCCAGCCCACAGCTAAACGCCTTTGCCGCACCGGGTGGCATTATTGGCGTGAATGGCGGTTTGTTTATCCACGCTGAAAACGAAGCAGAATATGCGTCGGTTATGGCGCATGAATTAGCGCATTTGTCCCAACGTCACTTTGCCCGCGGTCTAGAAGCACAGAAGCGTATGCAACTGCCAATGATGGCCGCCCTACTGGCCGGAGTTGTTGCCGCTGCCGCTGGTGCTGGTGATGTAGGCATGGCTGCAATCATGTCCAGCCAAGCAGCCGCATTTCAAGAACAACGCCGCTTTTCAAGGCAAAACGAGCAAGAAGCCGATCGAGTTGGCATTCAAAATCTGAGCCGCGCCGGCTTTGATCCACGGTCTATGCCCAGTATGTTTGAGCGCCTATCACGTCAGTACCGCTTCGATCGCACACCTCCTGAGTTCTTATTGACCCACCCGGTGACAGAATCACGTATTGCCGATACTCGTAACCGTGCTGAGCAAATAGTCGTTATGGCCAGTCGTCCCGGCATAGTTGATTCCCTTACCTATCAACTTTTACGTGCACGCGTCAAACTCACCTTTGAGGAAACGCCGGGCATTTCCTTAAAGCGTTTTCGTGCTGAGCTTGAAGCCAATCCAGATAATACTGCCGCCCGTTACGGACTGGCTTTAGCATTGATTCGTGCCAGTCAGTTTAAAGAGGCAGGGCAAGAGTTAGAATTATTACTAAGCAAAGCGCCCAGCAGCCAGTTTTTTATCCTCGCTCAAATTGATCTCGAGCTCAGTCAGCAGCAGTATAAAACGGCTGAACAGCGCATCAATAAAGCACTCAAAGACTTCCCTTCTAGCTATCCACTACAGGCCGCTAAGGTGGAAATATTGCTGGCGCAGCAGCGTTATAGCGAAGCTGAGCAAGTTCTTAACGCTTTGATCAAGCAGCGTCCCAATGATCCTGACATTTGGTACGAACTGGCAGAAGTGCGCGGTCAAACCAACAACATCGTAGGTCTGCACGAAGCGCGCGCAGAGTTTTTCGTGCGCATGGGTGATTATCAGCAAGCCATTGAACAACTGAGCTACGCCAAGCGTCGAGTGGAGAATAACTTTCCGCTGTCCTCTAGTATTGATGCGCGCCAGGCTGAGCTAATCAAAGAAGAAGAGATGGTTAATGAGATGTTCCGTTAGGTGAGTAGCCTTCATTAGCCTGCAGTTATGGCATACTAGCCGCTTTTTACAGTCTAGTTTTCTTATGCCGCACTTACCCGATAAAATCTTCAGCACGCCCTTAGCGCAGGTGCCCGACTTTACCTTTAACGAGGATGTAGTGCGGGTTTTCCCTGATATGATCAAACGCTCGGTGCCGGGCTATCCCACTATTGTGGAAAACATTGGCGTTATCGCCGCTCAATTTGCCCAGCCCAATACGGCGTTGTACGACCTAGGCTGCTCATTAGGTGCTACAACTCAGGCACTGCGCCGCCACGTGCAACAACCCGGCTGCGTCGTCCATGCAGTAGACAACTCCAGCGCCATGGTGCAACGCTGCCGCGAACACTTAAGTGCGCAGGATGCTATGTATCAGGAGCTACTCCCGGTCGAGGTTATCGAAGCCGATATTACTCAGCTGCAGCTTGCACCCTGCTCGGTTGTAGCGATGAATTTCACCCTGCAGTTTGTGGCACCTGAACAACGGCTGGAGCTACTTAAAAGCATTCACCAGTCTTTGCTGCCGCAGGGTGCGCTAATCCTGTCAGAAAAACTGCGCTTTGATAACGCCAACCAACAAGAATTGCTTAACGATTTACACCTCGCTTTTAAGCGCGCCAATGGCTACAGCGAGCTGGAAATTGCGCAAAAACGCCGCGCGATTGAAAAAGTCATGCTGCCAGACAGCCTTGCTGAACACCAAGCGCGCTTACAGCAAGCGGGCTTTTCACAAACCATTCTGTGGTTTCAATGTATTAACTTCGCTTCTTTAATAGCCTTGCCATGATTGATTTAACCGACCTTGTACACCACCTTGCCCGCACACCCCTTAAGCTTTGGGCGCGCACCCTACCTGACAAACTAGCCGCACATTACGCTATCGGCCATGGCGACTTACCCCGCTGGCAAGCCGCTGTTGCTGCCATTCCGCAGTTAACAGTCTCACAGTATGATTTTATTGATGAACTTCGCCTAAGCGGCCCCTGTGATACTGAACAACAGCAGCTATTAACCCAAGCGTTACAGGGTTTAATTCCTTGGCGCAAAGGCCCTTTTCACCTGTTTGATGTGCATGTGGATACTGAATGGCGTTCCGACTGGAAGTGGGACAGAGTGAGTCCACACTTGGATCTCAACGGCAAGCGTATTTTGGATGTGGGTTGTGGCAACGGGTACTACATGTGGCGCATGCTTGGTGCGGGTGCCAAGTCAGTAATTGGCGTGGATCCTAACTGGCTTTTTTTCTGCCAATTTCACGCGGTTAAAAAGTTTTTCCCACAAGCACCAGTTTGGCACTTACCTTTTGCTTTTGAAGAGTTACCACCGAAGCTAGAAGGCTTTGATACGGTCTTTTCCATGGGTGTGCTTTATCATCGGCGCTCCCCCATAGATCATTTGTTAGAACTAAAAGACTGTTTAGTCCAGGGTGGTGAGCTGGTTTTAGAAACGCTCGTCATCGAGGGCGATGCGCAACAGGTGTTGGTGCCAGAAGATCGCTACGCACAAATGCGTAATGTTTGGTTTCTGCCTTCGGTTGAAACGCTCAGTCTTTGGCTCAGACGCGCCGGCTTTACAGAGGTTCGCTGCGTGGATGTTAGTACCACCAGCACGGAAGAGCAGCGCAGTACCGATTGGATGCGTTATCAGTCGCTAGCAGAGTTTTTACACCCGGATAATCCAAGCCTAACAATAGAAGGTTTACCCGCACCAAAACGTGCCGTAATGATTGCACGCAAACCCTAAATCACCCGCGCCAAAGGGAATAGGCGCTTAAAGTTAGCTGTGGTTTGCTCAGCCAACTGCTCATAGCTAACACCACGCAGTTGCGCTAAAAACTCAGCCACATCGGCAACATATTCAGGGAAGTTGCTTTTACCACGATGCGGCATGGGGGCTAAGTAAGGCGAATCCGTTTCTACCAGCAGCCGATCACTAGGCACCTGCAAAGCCACATCACGCAAAGCCTGTGCGTTGCGGAAGGTAACGATTCCGGAAAAGGAAATGTAATAACCAAGATCCAACGCGGCTTTAGCCATCTCCCAGTCTTCGGTAAAACAATGCATCACTCCAGCCTGTGGCAAAGCTGCTTCACGCATAATGGCTAGCGTGTCATCTTTAGCATCACGGGTATGTATGATGACCGGCTTACCACTTAGACGCGCGGCCTCAAAGTGCAAACGAAAAGACTCTTGCTGCAGTTGCGCGGTTTGCGTCTGATAATAATAATCCAGCCCCGTCTCTCCCACAGCAACAACGCCCTTATGTTGCAGCTCATCTAACAACCACTCGAGAGTAGGTTCGCCACCACGGTCTAAATCTAGCGGATGCACGCCCACCGAGCAGTCCACATCGGCATAGCGTTGGGTAAATTCACGCACCTCAGGCGCATTTGCCACGCTAATACCTACGCACAAAAAATGCTTAACACCGCGCATGCGTGCAGCTTCCAGCGCTGCATCTAGGCTGCCGGAAAATTTTGTAAGGTCTAAACGATCAAGGTGACAATGAGAATCGACAAGCATGTACTACCACTACTGTGTTACTGAAGAGTGCCACAATAGTGGCACCCGGGGTTTGATTTTTTGCTGGGGCGTTCACGCAAAACGGAGTGTTGCAACACTATTGCAACAGGCCAACCAAGCCAAGTTTGGCCAATACAGGTTAAAACGTATGGGTGGCTCTGTCTGAGTTAAGTGCTCCCGTCAAGTACGTCTCGATGCTGTTGCGTACTGCTACGTCTTGTTCACCGAACTGTACACCGATACCAGCAGGACGGTTACCCTGCGAGCCTTTTGGCGAGATCCACACCACCTTGCCCGCTACCGGAATTTTATCCGGTTCTTCCATTAGCATAAGCAGCATAAAAACCTCTTCGCCGATTTCATACCGCTTGTTAGTCGGGATAAATAACCCACCATTTTTTAAAAACGGCATATAAGCTGCGTACAAAACCTCTTTGTTTTTAATGCTTAAGTTCAGAATACCTTTACGACCTTCTAGTCCTGGCGGCAAACCCATGTTTTAACCTCACCTATTTTTACTGGCTATTACTGACCGATTATCGCACCAAAGGCGTTGCACGACCCAACTAAATATTTATCCTTTGAACTGCCTATCAGAAACCAATCAGGCCCATCCAACGCACCAGTAGGCTTTCTAATAATAAATCCGCACGCAGTGGTGCACGGCGTAGAAGCTTGTTGCGTCGTTCTAAAATCCAGCTATGCGTTTCAGTTAATTGTTCGGCTTGGACAAATTTAGCCATATGCCCCAACACGGGCTGCATGTCTTGCAAACCTAAATCTACTGTATTCTGGGTCAATTGGTAGCGCAAGATGTTTTGACACCACTGTGCAAACCAGTCTAGCAGCAGTACCGTCGGTAACTTAGTCCACTGACCGGCCAACTGTGCAGGCGCTAATTGACGCTTTAGCAACTGTTTTACGCCCTCAACCACATCCGCACGCATTTGCAAAACATTATCTTCGGCAAACTGTTGCGCCTTCAAGGGCGAACCGCCAGACAACTGTAACAGTTTGGTGAGCTGCGTATCGTCCAAGCTGGGTAGCTGCTGCGCAAGCCATGTTTTTGCTTGCGCTAGATCGGGCAAAGGACAAGCCTGTAGCACACAACGGCTTTTAATAGTGGGTAACAAAAAGCTCAGCTGGTGGGTAATTAATAAAAACACCGTACCTGCGCTCGGCTCTTCCAAACTTTTCAATAACGCATTCGCCGATTCCAGCGTCATCACTTCTGCAGGTTCTAGAATAACCACCTGCCGTCCGCCCTGCTGCGCAGTCTGCTGGATGCTTGCCACCAATTCTCGCACATAAGCAATTAAAATACCTTTACCCGGCTCTTCTGGTTCTACCCGCAACATATCTGGATGAGAGTCAGCAGCGTAAAGTTTGCACGAACGACACTGTCCGCAAGCCTGTGCAGCCTGTGGTTGTTTGCATAGCAAAAACCGCGCAAACAACTCCGCCATTTGCCGCTTACCGCTGCCAGCCGGTCCATGCAACAAATAGGCATGGGCATGCTGCGTACGGCCTATCAGCCCCTGCCAAATATCTTGCTGCCAAGGTAAAATATCAACCACGCTGCACCTGTGCTTGAATCTGTGCCAATACCGGCATTAACTGTTCTTGCACCTGTGCTAAAGCATGCTGAGCCGCAATGACTCGAAAACGCATAGGCTCTGCTTCGGCGCGCGCAAGGTAATTTTGCCTAACGGCCTCGAAAAACGTTTGCTGCTCTTGCTCAAAACGATCCAAGCGGCCGCGCTGTTTGGCCCTAGCCATACCTTCGTTTACTGGCAGGTCAAATAAAAGCGTTAAGTCAGGACGCAGATCACCCTGTACAAAGTTTTCCAGCACGGCGATGCGCTGCTCATCAATGCCACGCCCACCGCCCTGATAGGCATAAGTAGCATCAGTAAAACGATCACAGAGTACGATTTTTCCGGCGGCCAAAGCAGGTCTAATAAGCTGTTGGATATGCTGCGCTCGGGCTGCGAACATGAGTAATAATTCGGTATCCACTGCCACTGGCTCACTGTGCTCAGCTAACAACAACTCACGAATTTTCTCAGCCAGTTCTGTACCGCCCGGTTCACGGGTTAACACCACCTGATGACCTTGTTGCTCTAAGTGCTCGGCAATAAACGTACGGTTGGTTGTTTTACCTGAGCCCTCCGGGCCTTCCAAGGTAATAAAAAATCCAGCACTCATGGAGTTTCCTTAGCTGTACTAGTAGGGCTAATGGTTGAGCGATAACCTTCGCGGCGTTTAAGTTGATACTTACGCACTGCTTGATTGTGCTGTTGCAGATTGCGCGAGAATTCGTGCGTGCCATCACCTCTGGCCACAAAATACAAACTATCACCCGGCTTGGGATTTAACGCCGCTGCAATCGCTGCGCGACCTACCATAGCAATGGGTGTAGGTGGTAAGCCCGGATTCACATAGGTGTTATAAGGCGTTGGCTTACGTAAATCGGCGCGGGTAATTTTACCGTTATACTTCTCCCCCATACCGTAAATAACAGTCGGGTCTGTCTGCAGCAGCATGTTCAAGCGCAGGCGGCGCACAAACACCCCAGCAATTTCATCACGTTCGTGGGCGGCACCGGTTTCTTTTTCAATAATTGACGCCATCGTCAGTGCTTCATCTGGATTCGCATAGGGTAAATCAGCTGCGCGCTTGTCCCATTCTTGCGCTAAAATCTGCTCTAACCGGCGATTTGCTTGGCGCAAGATGTCTATATCCTGCTGTCCCCGCGTGAAAAAATACGTATCGGGATAAAAACGGCCTTCTGGGTGCATCCCTGGGCGCTCAAGCAGCTGCATAACTTGTTCATCGCTCAAGTCCGTAATCGTTTGCTCAAGCAATTCTTGCTGCGCTAGTGCGTTGCGAAACTGAGCGAAATTCCAGCCTTCAACTAAAGTGACGCGGTAGTTTTGTACATCGCCGACGCGCCACTTCTCGAGCAAATCGGCCAAGGTCATCTCTGGATTAAGACTGTATTCACCCATTTGCACACTGGGCTGATGCTGTTGCAGTCGCCACATTAAGCGCAGCCAGATACTGCCTTGAATGATGTCTTGCTGCTCCAAATCATTCAATAAAGCCACCGGCGTAGTGCCCGCCACCACACTCAAGGAGTGTTCAGCGTCGAGCTTTAAGGGTTGTTGCAAAGCGTTCTGCGCCAACCAAAATACTGCCAGCCCGGCAATAACTAGGCTAAAAACAAAACTTAAAACAGTATAAAAAAACTTTTTACGCACAATGTATCCCAATTAATCCGTGAGTCTTTGCTGCAGTCTACGAGCGATACTGCCAACCGACCAGCGATAGTTTTGATAGCTTACTACAGGCCAAATCCCATAGAGGCTGTTGCTGGTAAACACCTCGTCCATGCCTGCCAACTGCGTCACTTTTATCTGTGTTTCTTGACAATCTATGCCCAGCTGTTGTGCTTGCTGCATAATCCAAGCGCGCATTACGCCCGCCACACCGCAATTAGCTAAGCTTGGAGTCAACAAGCGTCCGTCACGCACAAAAAAGATATTGCTAAACACGCAGTCTGTAATATGACCTTCTGTGTCCAGCATTAGTCCTTCAGCATAGCTGGCATCTTGCCATTCAGCACGGGCGAGCACTTGTTCTAAACGATTAAGATGCTTGATACCTGCCAACAAGGGCTGGATAGCTAAAGGGGTTTGGCAGTTATACAGCCGTACACCTTGAGTATTTTCAGTGGGCCAGTGGGGCATCGAGCTGAGCTGCAAGATACGCTGCGGCTGTACCTTTTCAGGTATCCCATAACCGCGCTGACCCACTCCCCGGGTTACAATCAACTTACACACCGCATTTACAGCTTGAGCACAAAAACTGTGTATTTCTTGGCTGACTTGTGCGAAATCAAGATTGATTTTCAGCCGCTGACAACCCAATTGTAAGCGTGCCAAATGCAGCTCAAGGCGTAAGGGTTGCCCTTGCTGCACACGCATGGTTTCAAATAAGCCATCGCCATAGGCAAGGCCTCGGTCAGCTACGCTTATAGTTGTCGTAGGCTGACCGTTAACCCAAGTAATCACTCAACAAACCGGGTAAATACCAGAGAACCGTTGGTACCGCCAAAGCCAAACGAGTTAGATAACACCGCATCAATACGCATTTCTTTGGCCTGATGCGCAACGAAATCCAAATCACAGCCCTCACTGGGTTCATCTAAGTTAATGGTCGGTGGTGCCACTTGATCACGTAGCGCTAAAATACTGAAAATAGCTTCTACTGCGCCCGCCGCTCCCAACAAATGCCCCGTCATTGACTTGGTCGAGCTTACGCTCAATTGCTGAGCGTGTTCGCCAAACACTGTTTTAATCGCTTCCACTTCGGCCAGATCACCGGCTGGAGTCGAGGTGCCGTGCGCATTAATATATTGCAGCTGCTGCGGATTTAAACCAGCATCTTTCAGTGCATTAGTCATACAGCGTGCCGCACCACTGCCATTCTCGGGCGGCAAAGTCATGTGAAATGCATCTGAGCTCATACCAAAACCAGCCACTTCTGCATATATAGTTGCACCACGCGCTTTAGCGTGCTCAAGCTCTTCAAGAATCAGAGCACCTGCTCCATCAGATAACACAAAACCATCACGGGCTGCATCCCAAGGGCGACTCGCTGCTTGCGGATCATCATTGCGAGTAGACAACGCTCGAGCAGCACCAAAACCACCTAAACCAAGACCACAGGTAGCCATTTCTGAGCCACCGGCAACCATGGCGTCTGCTTCACCGTACATGATAGTGCGTGCAGCCATACCAATGCAGTGAGTACCTGTGGTGCAAGCAGTCGTAATAGCAAAGTTAGGGCCTTGCAGGCCTAAACGCATGGATAAAGTGCCGGATACCATGTTGATAATTGAACCGGGTACAAAAAAAGGAGATATCCGCCGTGGGCCTTTTTCAAATAGGGTTTTGCTGGTTTCTTCGATATTGGTTAAACCACCTATACCTGAGCCCACCACGACACCGATACGCTCACGGTTTGCATCAGTCACCTGCAAGCCTGAGTCTTGCATGGCTTGGTAACTGGCAGCCAAGCCGTATTGAATAAACAAATCCAGCTTACGCGCTTCTTTTGCAGGCATATACTGCTCAACATCAAAACCTCTGACCGAGCCACCGAAGCGTGTGCTATATGCTTCAACATTCATGTGCTCGATAGGAGCAATACCACTTTGGCCTGCAAGCACTGCTGCCCAGCTAGACTTTACATCCAAGCCTACTGGAGACAGCATGCCTATGCCGGTCACTACGACACGTCTGCGTGACATGGGAAACCTCTTTCGTGTAAAAGCCGACAAAAAAAAACCGCACGCCCTAGGGGTAGGTCGCGCGGCTTTAACTGTTATGCAACCTCAGCTACATTATTGCGCGTGCGCCGTAACGTAGTCGATAGCTTCTTGAACAGTGGTAATTTTTTCTGCTTGCTCGTCTGGAATTTCAGTCTCGAACTCTTCTTCCAGAGCCATTACTAGCTCAACAGTATCAAGAGAATCTGCGCCCAAGTCATCAACAAAAGAAGCGCTGTTAGTAACTTCTTCAACTTTAACACCGAGTTGTTCGGCTACGATTTTTTTAACGCGCTCTTCAATAGTGCTCATATCTTGTATCACTCCTAAATGGAAATTTTGCTGCAACCTTGGGCTGCGGTTTAGTCAAAAAAGGATTATAAGCTAATTTTATCAACTTATCCCTTAAAAAAACATACTGTCTCTACTAAAGATCAGTAATTTAATTAACGTTAAGACTACGGCAATACTTTTTGGGTCACAACGTTATTAATTCAATCTATTACTCTTTTATTTTAAGAGTTTCCTAGCTCATGTACATGCCGCCATTGACAGGAATTGTCGTTCCTGTGACATAGCCAGCTTGTTCAGATGCAAGAAAACCCACTACTGCAGCAATTTCCTCTGCTTGTCCTAGACGACCAAGAGGAATTTGCGCTACCAAGGCTTGTTTTTGTGCTTCTGGTAGCTCTCGAGTCATGTCTGTATCAATGAAACCCGGCGCTACCGTATTTACCGTAACCGAACGCGAGCCAAGCTCACGTGCCAATGCACGGCTAAAACCTTCAACACCCGCCTTGGCGGCTGCATAGTTTACCTGACCCGCATTACCCATTGCACCCACAACCGAGCCAATATTGATAATACGACCCCAGCGCGCTTTGGTCATTCCACGTAGCACCGATTTAGAAACGCGATACAGGCTGTTCAGGTTGGTATCCAGCACATCATACCACTCTTCATCTTTCATTCTGAGCATGAGGTTGTCGCGGGTAATACCGGCGTTATTAACCAAAATCTGCGGCGCACCAAACTCTTCTTGAATGCGCTCTACTGTGCCTAAAACAGAGCTATCGCTACACACATCCAACACCATACCTGTGCCCTGAATGGCGTTTTCTTGTAAATATTGGCTAATATTTTCAGCACCATTAGGGGACGTTGCCGTACCAATCACAATCGCACCCTGCGCACCTAACTGTAAAGCAACTGCCTTGCCGATACCGCGACTTGCACCTGTTACCAGCGCCACTTTTCCTGTTAAACTCATTTGAATTAATCTCCAGATTACTTGAGCGTTGCCAGTGCTGCTTCAAAAGCGTCACAGGCGTCCAGACTATGATTTTTCAACTCTTTAGCACAACGCTTATTTAAACCACCAAGCACACGACCCGGGCCGCACTCGACCAAGTCCGTCACACCCTGCTCAGCTAAGTACTGCACAGTTTCCACCCAACGAACGGGGCTGTATAACTGCGCCAGTAAGTTCGCTTTTAAGGCTTCCACGTCTTGGACTGCCGTTGCGGTGACGTTTTGTATCAAGGGAATTTGTGGCGCTTGCCAATTAATCGCCTTAATGTCCGCCGCAAACTGCTCAGCCGCAGGGCGCATTAACTCACAGTGTGAAGGTACACTAACCGGCAACGGCATAGCACGCTTAGCACCCATTTCTTTACATTGCTCAATGGCACGCTCAACGGCTGCAGTGCTACCCGCAATGACCACTTGACCCGGCGCATTAAAATTCACCGCACTGACCACATCACCCTGAGCCGCCTGAGCACAAGCCTCGATAACCTGCTCATCTGCCAAACCTAAAATAGCCGCCATCGCACCTGTTCCAGCAGGTACCGCCTGCTGCATTAGCTGACCACGACGGGCAACCAGACGTGCCGCATCAGCCAGTTCAATTGAGCCCGCCGCCACTAATGCAGAATACTCTCCCAAGCTGTGTCCCGCGACAAAAGCTGGAGCCTGACCCGTCTTGCTTTGCCATAAACGATACAAGGCTACCGAGGCCGTAAGAATAGCAGGCTGGGTTTTATCAGTTTGACTTAACACCTCAGCCGGGCCTTGCTGACACAATTCCCACAAGTCATAACCCAAAGCGTCGGAAGCTTGGGCAAAGGTGTCCTGGATTAGACTTTCAGCCGTACCAATTTCAGCCAACATACCCACAGTCTGTGAGCCTTGACCGGGGAAAACAAAAGCCAGTTTAGCAGTCATAAAATTCCTTACCTGTAATAACGCATCGGCAGTCTGCCATGCTCAAATTCAGTTAACAAACCTACTATGGGATGATAATTACTAGCGCGCAGTCACAGCAGCACGTCACCCTTTTATACTTACTCGTCACCATTTTGCCGCACTTGCTGGGCAGCACTCAATGACGCATAGCTCGCCTGTATATGCCGACCCAAGCGCATCGGTAAATTTTCCTGCACTGCGCGCGTAGCAACTCCGATCGCAGAGGCAATAGCCAGCTGATTAGCAGCACCATGACTCTTAACTACCACGCCATCCACGCCGAGCAATAACGCACCATTATAATGATCAGGCGACCAGCGCTTGTGCACCTCACTCCACATGTTGCGATTTAACCATGCCAGCGAGCGCCGCCAAAACGTGCGCTTAACTTCTTCAAATAACGTAGCGGCCATCAATCGAGCCAACCCCTCGCTACTTTTGAGCAATACATTCCCCACAAACCCATCACATACCACTACATCCGCTTCGCCGCGATAAACCCCATCACCTTCGATATAGCCAATGTAATTGATATTTTTCAGCCCCGCCAAAAGCCCTGCGGCTTGGCGCACCTGCTGATTACCCTTAATCGACTCAACACCCACATTTAACAAGGCTACTCGGGGTTGTGACACGCCACCCAACTGGACTGCAGCAGAACCCATCACGGCAAATTGCAGCAACTGCTCAGCACTACAGTCAACATTAGCTCCTAAATCCAACAAATGTATTGTGGATTTTTGCGTCGGCAAGGCCGTCATTATCGCAGGGCGTTCAATCTGTGGCAGTGTTTTGAGTATATGCTTGGACAAGGCCATTAAGGCGCCAGTGTTACCTGCGCTGACACAGGCATGCGCCCGCCCTTCGCGCACCAACTGCAAAGCAACGCGCATAGAAGCATCAGGTTTTCCGCGAAGAATTTGTGCAGGCGAATCGCTCATTTCAATATTTTCTTGAGCAGGCCGAACAGTCAGTCGTTGTTTGACGCTAAAGGATAGATCAAGCATATGCGGCTCAATTTGCTGAGCATTGCCGACTAAAATGATATGCAGAGAAGGGTAGCGAATAAGGCTCGCTATACAGGCAGGAACAACGTAGCGGGGACCGAAGTCCCCGCCCATCGCATCAACCGCAATAATTGCAGTTGACAAGGATTACTCGTCAGTGGCCTTGGCAATCACTTGACGACCACGGTATACACCATCCGGTGATACGTTGTGGCGCAAGCGTACTTCGCCTGTGCTCTTTTCAACGGTCAACGCTGAAGCAGTCAGTGCATCATGTGAACGACGCATATCACGCGCTGAGCGAGATTTTTTGTTCTTTTGAACAGCCATAAAATTAACTCCTAAAGTTTTGGATCACGCTTTAACTGCGCCAATACACTAAATGGGTTGGACCTTGTCGTCTCATCAGGACCCAACTCTGGCTCAACATAACCAGCCGGGCTCTGACATTCACCTTGTGGATGCATTGGCACTATTGGCAAGCAAAGTAACAATTCATCTTCCACCAGAGCTAGTAAATCGAGCGGCTCATCGTCCACCTCTAACACGTCATAGCTATGAGAAAGCAAAGTCGAATCAGCATTATGATTAACAACAAGGTAATCATAATGCCCACCAACCGAAATTACAGCATCTTCTAAGCAGCGCTGGCATAGCATAGCAACTTTCGCAGCTAACTCTAAATGCATCACCACATGCTTTTGCTCGTCTCGAGAAAAAGCAACACTAACCTGCACAGCACCGGCTGTGTTGGTTAGGAGCTCAGCAACGCGAGTAAACTTAGCTAAAGGCAGCTCACCAGTAAAGCTGATGGCTCTGTCGGCTAATTTATGCGGCTCAACCAGAAGAGGAATAGGTCCGTTTGACATAGGCGCGGTATTCTATGGATGCTCTGCACTTCTGTCAAAGGTTATTCACTATCAGCATGGCAAATGCGATAAAATGCTGGCAGATAAAACCTTTTCCAGCCTATGCGACCACCTTATCTCTTTATCCTAAGTCGAATTTGTGCCAAACTCTGCAGCTAGTTTTTTATATTATTAAGGCGCTATGTCCACATTACCCTTTAGTTTATTGGCTATTGCCCTGTATCTCGTTTCTAGCTCCTATATTGGCAAGCAGCTCTGGCAGAACACGCTCTCCAAAACACCTTGGTTAATCGGCATTGCCGCTTTAGCCAGCATTAGCCATGCATTTGCATTATTTCCAGCCTTGCTGACCGATCAGGGGCTGCATTTGGGCTTCTTTAATGCGGCCAGCTTGATTGCACTTTTTATCGTGGTGCTCGTTATTCTTTGTAACAAACACTTGACCCTCAATGTGCTGCTCGCCCCCATTCAAGTCATAGCAGCACTGACCATCGCCTGCGCACAATTTTTACCTTATGGGCACATGCAGCCAATTAATGAAGCGCCCGGCATTCTGGCGCATATCATTTTTTCTGTACTAGCCTACGGTGTTATCAGCATTGCTGTTGTGCAATCCTTACTTTTACTTATTCAAGAACGCCAATTACGCAAGCGCCCGGTATCATCTTGGTTGCGCAGTTTTCCTCCACTGCAAACCATGGAGAGCCTACTGTTCTCTTACCTGTGGTCTGGCTGGTTACTGCTATCGCTATCCTTACTCACGGGCTGGTTGTTTTTGGAAGACTTCTTTGCTCAGCATCTAGCCCACAAAACCCTCCTCTCAAGCCTTGCATGGGTTATCTTTGCTGTACTGCTTTGGGGTCGTCATCGCTTAGGCTGGCGCGGTCATAAGGCAATCCGCCTTACCTTGGCTGGCTTTTCTTTGCTTATGCTTGCCTATTTTGGCAGTAAGCTTGTCCGTGAATTTATCCTAACTTCTTGAGGCATTTGGCTTGTGGACGATATGCATTTCGGCTATCTGCTTGGCTTGCTGATTTTCCTTATTATTTGTTCTGCGTTTTTCTCTAGCTCAGAAACGGGGTTGCTTAGCCTGAACCGTTATCGGCTGCGTCACTTAAGCCGTGAAGGCAACCCTGGCGCACAACGCGCCAGCCGCTTACTAGGCAAGCCAGATCGCTTGCTGGGTACCATTTTAGTCGGCAATAACGTCGTCAACATCTTAGCTGCGTCTATTGCTACCGTTATCGCGGTCGATCTGTGGGGTGACGCCGGTGTTGTTATTGCCACCACTGGGCTGACGATTGTGTTGCTTATTTTTGGTGAAATAACCCCAAAAACATTTGCAGCGCTGCGCCCAGAACTGATTGCTTTCCCTGCCAGTCGCGTTTTGTCATTGCTGATGACTGTTTTTTATCCCGCTGTTTGGCTCACCAGCAGCATCAGCAACGCTATTTTGCGTATGCTAGGTATAGACCCCAAGCACCGCTCCTCCGAAACCCTCTCCACGGAAGAGTTACGCAGCGTCGTTAGAGAAGCTGGGCATGATCTGCCACAAAACCGTCAAGATATGCTGCTAGGCATTCTGGATCTCGAAAACGTCACCGTCGATGACATTATTATTCCTCGCAACGAGGTTTTCGGTATCGATCTCAATAACAACATTGATGTAATAGTGCAGCAATTACGTACCACCACCCATACACGTTTGCCTGTCTACCGAGACAACATTAACGAAATCGTTGGCGTGGTGCACATGCGTCAAATCGCGCGCCTGCTGACGCTAAACAAATTAACCCACGAGGTAATTCAGGGTGCTTGTAATGAGCCCTACTTTATTCCCGAAGGTACGCCCTTGTCAGTTCAGCTGCTTAACTTTAAACAGCATAAGAAGCGCATGGGGATTGTTGTGGATGAATACGGTGATGTTGAGGGTATTATTACCCTAGAGGACATCTTAGAAGAAATTGTCGGTGAGTTCAGCGATCATAGCCGCATCAATGAGCCAGAAATCAGGCCGCATCAAGATAACAGTTATATCATCGACGGCGCCGCTTATATTCGCGATATCAATAAAAACCTTGACTGGGATCTGCCATGTGACGGTCCAAAAACGCTTAATGGGTTAATTACGGAAATTCTTGAAAGCATTCCAGAAGGAGCCGTCTGCATGCAGATCGGCCCGTACTTCTTGGAAACTCTGGAAATAAAAGATAACAGGGTCAGTTGCGCTAAGCTGTGGCTTGAAGAGTAAATTCTCTACAGCTCAACCACCACTTCTTGTGCGGCTAATACAGCTTTCTGCCGCGCCTGCTCGACGCTACTGGCTTGCGCCAAAACCACACCCATACGGCGCTCACCTTCCACGCAAGGTTTTCCAAACAAACGCAGCGTTGTATCAGGTCGCGATAACGCCGCACCGAGTTGAGCAAAGGCCGTTTGTTTAGACACACCGCGCACCAAAATAACTGCTGATGCACTGGGTCCATTCTGACGTATAGCTGGAATGGGCAACCCTAAAATCGCGCGTGCATGCAAAGCAAACTCTGACAGGTCTTGTGATACCAAGGTAACCAAACCCGTATCATGCGGACGTGGCGAAACCTCACTAAACCAAACATCCTCACCTTTGACAAACAGCTCGACACCAAACACACCGCGCCCACCCAAGGCGTCAGTCACTTTCTGAGCAATATCTTTGGACTTAGCATAAGCCACAGCTGACATCGCTTGCGGCTGCCATGATTCAACGTAATCACCACGCTCTTGGCGATGACCTATAGGCTCACAAAAACTGGTGCCACCGATATGGCGCACGGTAAGCAACGTAACTTCATAGTCAAAGTTAATAAATCCTTCAACGATGACACGTCCTGCTCCTGCAC
Source organism: Thiopseudomonas acetoxidans (assembly GCF_030362935.1). NCBI lineage: Bacteria > Pseudomonadati > Pseudomonadota > Gammaproteobacteria > Pseudomonadales > Pseudomonadaceae > Thiopseudomonas > Thiopseudomonas acetoxidans. Next base: position 79,429 of record NZ_JAUCDY010000006.1, on the reverse strand, counting down.
GTCCCCCATTCTGAGCCACATTCCATGCCTGTTCAATATCACCGGCTGTAGCAATAACACTTTGCCCCTTGCCCGACGAACTCATAACGGGCTTCACCACACAAGGTAGGCCAATTTGCTCAATCGCCGCTTGATAATCCTCATAGGTATCCGCAAAAACAAAAGGCGAAGTCGGCAAGCCCAATTCTTCGGCTGCTAAGCGGCGAATCCCTTCACGGTCCATAGTAAGCTGGGTGGCACGTGCGGTTGGGATAACGGTATAGCCCGCACGCTCTAAATCCAGCAAAGCCGCGGTATCAATGGCTTCAATTTCCGGCACAATATACTGCGGCTTTTCTTGTTCAATGACCGCTTTAAGCGCATAGCCATCCAGCATATTAACGACATAGCTGCGGTGCGCCACCTGCATCGCAGGGGCATTGGCGTAGCGGTCTACCGCGATAACCTCAACCCCAAAACGCTGTAACTCAATTGCCACTTCCTTACCAAGTTCACCAGCACCACACAGCAATACGCGCGTTGCTGTCTCTGATAAAGGAGTTCCTATTTTGGCCATGTATTCCTCATTATTCTTCTGTGATTAAACCCTGCGCCTGTGCCCGCTGTGTAAGCCTAGCTAAAACGGCTCGGCGTTCATTATTGTCCATTTTACCCCAGCGGATAATTTCATCGCCTGTGCGCTGGCATCCTATGCACACCTCATTATCGTCTAAGGCACAGATGCTAACGCAGGGAGAAGGCACTGGTTTTTCGTATGGCTTATGCGTCATCTTGTTCTATTAGGCCTTGACGATAGCGGCGACCATTATTGGCATAGTGCTCAGCACTGGCTTCTAATCGTTTCATTTGCTCGTCCGTAAGCTGACGAACCACGCGACCTGGCGAACCCACCACCAAACTGCCATCTGGAATTTCCTTGCCTTCACCAATGAGTGTATTGGCGCCAATGATGCAGTATTTACCAATCTTGGCACCATTCAAAATAACCGCGTTAATCCCAATCAGACTGTAATCATCAACAGTACAACCATGCAGCACTGCATTATGACCTACTGTAACCCCGGTACCTAAAGTCAGCGGCCAGCCTATATCTGTGTGCATCACGCTGCCATCTTGCACGTTACTGTTCGGGCCAATATGAATAAGCTCATTATCACCACGCAGAACTGCTCCGAACCACACACTGGCTCCAGCATCCAAACGCACCTTACCAATCACACTAGCACTGGGTGCAACCCAACTGTCTTCGTCAGCAACAACAGAATGTTCATCTAAACGGTATTTCATCGGCTACTCCCAGTATTTACAATTCTTTTTTGCTGAGTTGGGGCGGCTGATTTAATTCAATATTTAAATCAAACACAATGTTTACCAACTCAACCACCATTACAGCGGTTAACCCCCAAATCTTATAGTCTGCATAAGTATAACTGGGCACAAACCAGCTGCGCCCTAAGTAATCAATTCGGTGAGTGGTGTGGCGCGGATCGGATGCAAAAAACTCAAGTGGGACGGTAAATATAGACGCTATTTCGCCAGCATTGGCTTGATACTGCGTTTGACTCGAAACCAGCCCCACATAGGGCGTAACCTTAATGCCATGGCGAGAAACCAGCGGGCTTAAGGAGCCCGCAACTTGAACTAGTTTTGGCTCTAAACCCACCTCTTCTTGTGCCTCACGCAAAGCGGTAAAAATTAGATCGCTATCCGTAGGATCTCGCCGGCCACCCGGGAAAGCGACTTCACCACCATGCGTAGACAAGCCATGCGCTCTGAGGGTTAACACTAACTCGGGTGTCTGGCTGCGGGTAATAGGCATTAAAACAGCGGCCTCAGGAAAGTTCTGTGCTGCAATAATAGGTTTAGGCTGGTAACTTTGGATGCGTTTAACTGCCTCGTCTAACAACATAAAAAATCTCACACGCGCATGTTTTATACAGTTATTTAAATCAGCTAGAAAGCTGCCCAAAAAAGCTATCGTTTAACAAAATATATGTGCATAAAAAACAAACACCCCATAAACACAACCACTTACTTAGAATACAGGGTGGGTAAATACGGCACTTTCTGAGCTACCTTAGCATCATGCCACGCGTTCAGGGCTTACTCAATGCACACAAAGCGTTTAAAATCCCGCCAGTTTTGCTTATTTGTCTAAAGGGATGCTTTATGCGGACTCGCTTTTTTACATGCTTTATGTTGTTTTTTTGTCTCTTGCCCGCTACGTTTGCCAGTCAAAAAACACTGCCTATTGATAAGGTGCTTGTCATTAAATCTGAACGCCAACTGCATCTTATGCATCGAGGTGAAATCGTAAAAACCTATAAGGTTTCACTGGGTAAAAAAGATGGGGCTAAAAGTTATGAGGGAGATCTGCGTACACCTGAAGGCATATATTGGCTTGATTGGCGTAAACCCAGCGAGCGTTACAATCTGGCGATTAACATTTCCTACCCCAATGAACAAGATCGCGAGCGCGCACAACAACTAGGCAAGAACCCCGGCAGCATGATTATGCTGCACGGCACACCCAACGATGAGGAATATCCTGAGTGGTTTTTCAGCTCACTTAACTGGACCGAAGGCTGCATTGCGCTCACCAACGACGACATGCAGGAAGTCTGGTCGTTGGTTAAAGACAACACGCTGATTGAGATTCGTCCTTAATTTAGAGGCGCTCTGCTGTAATCCAGTCTGCAGCAGAGCTTTTCCGCAATCACGCCTCAGTATGCATACGCCGAATCCGTCGGTGCAGCCCAATCAGCACCATGGCAAAGGTTAGAATAAAAGGCATAACGGCAACATTAAACACCTTAACGGTAGTGCCTAAACTTTCAATATCCGCGTTAAGTTGATAACGCACCTCACGCAATTCTTTGCGGATTTGTAATCTTTCCTGCATAAACTGTTGTATTGTCGCTTGTTGCTGCATTGACACATTCAACTCAGTATCACCGGTTTGTAACTCAGCTATTTTTTGCTCTGCTTGCATCAAGCGACGCTGCAGCTGCTGTTCTTTTTCAGCGTAACGCTCCTCAGCACTACGACGCAAACGATCCACCAGAGTAAAGGGGCGACTAAACTGTGCTCGCGAACGCACACCCAGCAATGCGTCAGAACCGAGCAAGTTATCTATGGCATTAACAACAAAGCTAGCATTGCCTGCCCAAGGTTGTGGCAAGCGCTGACCGAAAAAATCCTGCACCTGTACCCACATGGTATCGCGCAGCATATCGGTATCAGCCACGACCAGCACTTGGATTTGCTTGGCTTGTTTGAGTCCCGGCAATTGCCCTTCTAAACCCTGCGTAAAGGCTGATTTTGCTGGCCCACTAATGCGTGCCGCCAAAGTATACCGCTCACCTGTAGGCTGCATATCTGCCTGCAACTCAGTCGGGCTTCGCAAACCAGCAAAGCGTCGCGCAGCATAGGGCATAGCGCTGTCGGAGGTTTGCAGCAGCGGAGTAAACAGCGTTGTTGCGCCCTCCAAGGGCTCTAATACACCCGCTGTCGCTAGCGTAATATTTTGTAAAGGCGCCGTGACCACATCTTCAGCACTGAGGGCCTGTTTCGGCAAGTTAAGCCAGCCTAGGTGACGTACCGCACGCTGCTCACTACCCACACCGACCGTCATCGCATACAACGAATCACCCACCACCACATCATCACGCAGACGCAATCCCCACGCTTCGAACAGCGTCTGCAGATTTGATGCACGTGCTTGCAGCTCATCCGCAGCCATCGACATCCCTGTGTCAAACTCACTGTAGGGGTCAACAAACACCAGTAATTTGCCGCCACGCATCACAAACTGATCAATGGCGTACAGCGTCGGCGGCGACAAGTTTTGCGGATGCACAAGCCATAAAACCGACACTGACTCAGGAATTTCATCGGCCGTCAACGCAATACTTTCGATTTGAAATTGTTGCCGCACCTCTTCCATCACCATCCAAGCCGGTTGCGCTTGACCACTTAGCATATCGAAGCCGCCATTGAGCTGTAGTCCACTCATCACCCCGATAACGGGCAGGCTGGTTTGCGACAATGCATGCAGCATACGGCTGAGCTCATACTCCAGCAGCTCTTCTTGCTCAAGGGCAAAAAATGCAATGCTCTGCACATCACCCTGACTATTTTTACCTGCCAGCCCCAAATACAAAGACTCCCCCTGAGCCAGCGGTATCGCTTGCAAACCCATTTGCGCTGCCTGGTCTTCCTGTGCTGAAAAAGGCTCAGGCTCAATCACGTGCAGTTTTAGCTTGCCATCTGCCAAGCGGGTATAGGTAGCCAAGAGTTCGTGCACGCGTTGCGCATAGTGACGCACCTGCGGCATGTCGCGTGCCGCTTGGTTGGAATAAAAGAAATACAGCTCAATCGGCTCATCGAGTCCAGCGAGTAGCTGCTGTGTGCCTTCAGTTAGGGTGTAGAGTTTTTGCTCGGTTAAATCCAGCTGCACACCTTTAAATAGCAGGCTCGAAAGCGCGTTAAACACAAAAAACGTCAGCGCCACTACTACCAAACCAAGGCTCGAATAAAACATTCTTTTCATTTTAATCCGCCTTTTTCAGTTCAAGCACAATGACACTAGCTACCAGCCACGCCAGAATAAAGCTAAGGAAAAACAGCACATCGCGTACATCAATCACGCCACGGCTAATGGCTTGAAAACGTGTTAAAAAACTCATGGACGACACCATATCGAGCCACCATTGCGGAGCCCAGTTCGTAAAAGCATCCAACACCAATGCATGACCACTAACCACAAAAATAAAGCACAGCCCTAACGCACCAATAAAGGCCAACACCGTATTTTTCGACAACGCCGAAACAAACGAGCTGGCCGCCAGATACGCACCAGCCAGCAGCCAACTGCCCAAGTAGCCGGTTAAAATAGCGCCATTATCAGGATCACCTAAAAAATTAACCGTAAACACCAAGGGAAAGGTTAATCCCAGCGCTAGTCCAGCAAATAACCACGCGGCCAGAAACTTTCCCCACACCATTTCACGCCGACGAATCGCCAGCGTCATTAATAATTCAATCGTGCCGCTTTTGCGCTCCTCAGACCACAAGCGCATGGCTAAAGCGGGCATTAAGAACAGATACAGCCATGGATGAAAGGTGAAAAACGGTTGCAAGTTGGCCTGCTCGCTTTCATAAAAGCCACCCAGATAAAAGGTAAACAAGCCAGACAAAACCAAAAACGTCAACAAAAACACATACGCCAATGGAGTGGCAAAATAGCCCGAGAATTCACGCTCTAAAATGATACGCCAATGCTTCATGCCGATTCTCCTCTGGTCAAGCGGCGGAAAACCTCATCCAAACGTCCCGACTCCACGGCAACTTCTTGCACTTGCCAACCACGTTGTTGAATAAGCGCGTTGACCACAGGAAACAACACAGCGCCCGGCTCAGGGATTAAGGTCAAGCTGCCATCGCGACTGTTCTCCTCCAGTGATTGCACACCGGGTAAAGCCTTTAGCGCTGCCTGATCGAGCGCGTCTTCACTGTAAAGCGTGACCGCCTGATGGTATTTAGAGCGCTGTGATAATTGATGCGGTGTTTCATCGACAATCAGCTCGCCGTGCGCAATCAACAGCACACGCGTACAAAGCGCGCTGACCTCTTCTAAGATATGCGTAGAAATAATCACAATGCGGTCTTTAGCTAACGCCTTGATCAACTGGCGTACCTGATGCTTTTGGTTGGGGTCCAAACCATCAGTGGGTTCATCTAATATCAACACCTTCGGCTCATGCATCACCGCCTGCGCCAAGCCCACGCGCCGATTAAAACCCTTAGAGAGCGTATCAATGCTCTGACCAATCACCCGCCCAAGCTCAAGCAAATCAATCACTCGTTTAACGCGCTCTTGCAGCTCTTTACCATGATAACCACGCACTTTGCCGATAAACAGCAAGAAATCCAACACCGTCATCTCGCCATAACAGGGCGCGCCTTCTGGCAAATAGCCCAGCACGCGCTGCGCACTAATACGCTGTTTGGCAATATCAAAACCGTGAATTTTGACGCTTCCTGCACTAGGAGCCAAAAAACCGGTCAGCATTTTCATTGTGGTAGATTTACCCGCCCCATTAGGACCTAGAAAACCTATCACCTCGCCAGGCTGAATGGTGAAAGATAAATTATTTACCGCTAAATGCTCAGAAAAATGTTTGCTAAGCTTAGAAACCTCAATCATGTATCACACTCAAATAAAACCTTAGGAGACACTGAATAATTACCCGCATTGTCAGGGCTAGGCAACATTATTCAGCACCTCCTTTAAGAAGAAAATTTTTGCCATGCTAGTGCATTTGCATAGTGTCTGCAGACAAGATTCACGCCTTGGCTCAAAACAAGTCAATGGGATCCACATCCACCGACCAACGTGCTTGTCGCGCACTGGGGAGCAGCTCCAGATTAAAACACAGCGCATGCAACAACTGCTGCAGGTCTTTACGCTTGTGCGCAATAAACAGCAACTGCGCTCTATAGCGCCCTGCACGGCGCTCCATGGGCGCTGCAACCGGACCTAAGCACTCAAGCTGTTGCAGCTGATAGTGTGCCAGCAGCTGCTCACTTAGAGCCAAGGCGTCCTGTAGAAAATTATCCACCTGAATACTGCTCACCGCTTCGGCACGCAACAACGCCATGTAACTATAGGGTGGTAACCCTGCCGCACGCCGCTCACTCAGCGCCTGCTCCGCAAAAGCAAAATAACCCTGTTCGGTCAGCTGTACCAATAAAGGATGATCGGCTAAGTGGCTCTGGATAATCACTTCACCCGGGTCTTGCGCCCGCCCTGCACGCCCAGCCACTTGCAGAATCAACTGCGCCATACGCTCACTCGAACGAAAGTCTGCGGAAAACAACCCTCCGTCCGCATTTAAAATCGCCACCAAGGTGACCCGTGGAAAATGATGGCCTTTGGCAAGCATTTGCGTGCCCAGCAAAATACAGGGCTTCCCCTGATTAACCGTATTCAGCATGGCATCCAGCGCACCTTTGCGTGCGGTAGTGTCACGGTCAATACGCAAAATCGGCACTTGCGCAAACAGAATTTGTAAACGTTCTTCTGCTCGTTCTGTGCCCTCACCTACTGGGTGCAGCTGTAAGCTTTCGCAGCCTGGGCAGGCTAACGGGCGTTTTTCCACATGACCGCAATGATGGCAACGCAACTCGTTGTAACGCTGGTGCAAGGTGAGCCGCGCATCACAGTCGCGACACTTACCCATCCAACCGCAATCATTACAGAGCAAAACCGGAGAAAAGCCCCGTCGATTTAAAAACACCAACACTTGCTGTCCTGCGGCCAGCGTACGTTCAATGGCTTTTTGCAGCGGCATACTAATGCCTGAATCCAACGGCAAACTGCGTACATCCAAACGTTTAAACTGCGGCAATTTAGCGGTACCTGCGCGCGTATTCAAACGCAGCAGCGCATAACGTCCGCTATTAGCATTGTGCAAGCTTTCTAACGAAGGCGTCGCCGAACCCAGCACCACCGGAATATCTGCTTGCCGCGCACGCACCAAGGCTAAATCACGCGCATGGTATCGCAAGGCTTCCTGCTGTTTATAGGAAGCGTCATGCTCTTCATCAATAATAATTAAACCTAGGTTTTTAAAAGGGGTGAACAACGCCGAACGCGTACCTATGACAATTTCCGCCTGACCGTCGCGTGCAGCCAGCCAAGCATTCAGTCGTTCGCGGTCGTTCACTTCAGAATGTAGCAATGCAACCCTAACATTGAAACGCTGCTGGAATCGACTAAACGTCTGCGGCCCAAGGTTAATTTCTGGAATGAGTACCAATACTTGCTGCTTTTTATTCAACACCTGCTCAATCAGATGCAAATACACTTCAGTTTTACCACTGCCGGTCACGCCCGCTAGCAGAAACACTTTGAAACGCCCGAGTTGCTGACTAATCGAATCAAACGCCACTTTTTGCTCAGCATTTAAGGCCAGCGGCATTTGCGCTAACACCGGCAAGTTGCTGGGCGGCTGGTGCACACTGCGCCATTCTTTGTGCAGCAAACCTTTTTCTAACAATGCATCAATGCTGCTTTTTTGCAGCTCTAAACTGCTGAGTTGTTCATGGGCCAGTCCGCGCTTGTGCTGCAATACAGCCTGTAAAGCCTGCCGCTGTCTGGGTGCGTTTTTAACTCGCACATCGTCCAGTTGTGCGTCGGTAGCAGCGGTATAAAACAGTTTTTTTTGCGCAACCGCAGGCTCACCTTGGCGCAGCAGTACCGGTAAAGCCCGGCTGAAGGTGTCGCCCAAACTGTGTTGGTAATACTGTGACGTCCAGCTTATTAGCTGCATAACACTCGGAGGCAACAAAGGTTTCTCATCAATTAACTCAGTGATCGTACGCAACTTACTCACCGGCACTTCGGTCGTATCGGTAGTGTGCAGGACAACGCCAACCACTTCGCGCGAACCAAAAGGCACCTTCACCCGCACGCCTGGCTGCCATGCGCTAACGGGAATATCAGCCAGGGCACGGTAATCAAACAAACGCCGCAAAGGCGTAGGCAATGCGACACGTAAATAAAGCTCAGACACGCGTATTAAATCCTTAACTATGTGCTGCTATATTAGCGGAGTTTTTTGTTGTATGGTTCTTTAAGCAAGTGCCGAGTCATTAGCTGCATTGTCAGGATCAGGCAAGAGCTTCCAACACTTCCTTATACACGAACCTGTCATGGGGCTTATCACTAACACCATGGAGAATGATTATGAGTAAAAAAGTTGCAGTGATTTTATCCGGTTGTGGCGTTTTTGACGGTGCAGAAATCCATGAGAGCGTACTCACTGCGCTGCGTCTTGACCAGCAGGGAGCACAGGTAACCTTCTTTGCTCCCGATATCCCACAAGCTCATGTTATCAACCATCTTACAGGCGACGAAATGCCTGAGCAGCGCAATGTGCTGATTGAGTCAGGGCGTATTACCCGTGGTAAAACCCTTGATGTACGCGAACTACAAGCCAAAGACTTTGATGCCTTGATCCTGCCGGGCGGCTTTGGTGTCGCCAAAAACCTGTCCAACTTTGCCAGCAAAGGCGCAGATTGCGAAGTAGAAGAAAACACCCTCAAGGCTATTTTGCAATTTAAAGAGGCTAAAAAGCCCATCGGCCTTATGTGTATCTCCCCCGCTTTATCGGCCAAAATATTTGGCACAGGCGTAACCTGCACCATCGGCAGCGACGCTGGCACTGCCGGCGCCATCGAAGCCATGGGTGGCATACACCAAAATTGCAGCGTCGATAGCATTGTTGTCGATGAAGGCAACTGTTTGGTTACCACCCCCGCCTATATGCTCGCCCAATCCATTAGGCAGGCCGCTACAGGCATTAATGCCCTAGTCGATAAAGTATTAGAAATGGCTTAACCGCTTTCACCTTCAGTATTCGTGCCGCTCATTTGCATAATCCATGAGCGGCACGTGTAATATTGCTCACTAAGGAGTTTCGCGCAGTAAAAGCGGAAAACTATTGCGCTTTATTTTTGCAAAGCTATGCTAATCACTTAATTTTCCACAAGGTACACACACCGTCTTGGACACTAGCCTACACACCCATCGTTTTACACTAGAAAGCTTCGATACCGCGCGTTTCGCCAACCTGTGCGGTCAATACGACGAGCATTTACGCCTCATTGAGCAGCGCCTTAACATTACCATCCGAAACCGTGGCGAACAGTTTGAACTGCTCGGCGATGCTGCAGCGACAAGCACCGCAGAACACCTTTTGCGCCGCTTGTATCGTGAAACCAAAGACACACAGCTGACCCCTAACCAAATCCATCTGTACCTGCAAGATGCGAGTATGCAAGAACTCGCCTTACCAGCTACTAACAGGGTCACGCTGCGTACACGCAAAGCGGTAATTAAACCTCGTGGTGAAAACCAGCAAGCCTATGTACGTTCCATCCAAAAAAAAGATATAAACTTCGGTATAGGCCCTGCAGGCACGGGAAAAACCTATCTAGCGGTTGCCTGTGCAGTGGATGCGTTAGAGCGCGAAGAAGTTGAACGCATCTTACTCGTACGCCCTGCCGTTGAAGCGGGTGAAAAACTGGGCTTCTTGCCCGGAGATTTAACCCAAAAAATTGACCCCTACTTACGTCCTTTGTACGACGCTCTTTACGAAATGCTGGGCTACGAGTATGTCCATCGCCTGTTGGAGCGACAAATTATCGAAGTCGCACCGCTAGCCTATATGCGGGGTCGCACGCTAAGTAATAGCTTTATTATTCTGGATGAAAGCCAAAACACCACTAAAGAGCAGATGAAAATGTTCCTTACGCGCATGGGTTTTGGCTCCACTGCTGTGATTACTGGCGATATCACCCAAATCGACCTGCCACGCGGAGTAAAATCGGGACTGGTACATGTGGCTGAGGTACTCAAAGATGTACCAGGTCTGGGCTTTACCTTTTTTAAATCAGGCGACGTAGTACGCCATCCTTTGGTACAGCTGATTGTCGAAGCCTATGAAAAACACGAAGCCAACGAGGCACAAAACTAACCATGATCGTTACTCTGGATACTCAAATCGCCAGTAGTTCTGTACTGCTCCCTAGTCAAGAAGACTTACAAGCATGGTGTGCACTGGCGCTTGAACAACGTACCACTCCTTCGGAGCTAACCATTCGTCTAGTTGATGAAGCAGAAGGTCGCACGCTTAATCAGCAGTGGCGAGGCAAAGACTACGCCACCAACGTGCTGTCCTTTGTCGCCGAGATACCTGAAGGCATTTTAGATATCCCTCTGTTAGGCGATCTGGTCATTTGCGCGCCCGTAGTGGAGCGTGAAGCACGGGAACAAAACAAACAGCTGCAGGCGCACTGGGCACATATGGTGATCCACGGCTGCTTGCATTTGCTAGGCTATGACCATATAGATGAGCGGGAAGCCCAAGAGATGGAAGAGCTTGAGCAACAGCTCATGGCGCGGCTGGGTTATGCCGACCCCTACGCCGAAAGCGAATAACTTCTTCTTATATAACACTTTTTTGAAAGATACGGATTTACTACAACCATGAGTGAAGACAGTCCTAGCAGCGGGCAAAGATCTTGGTTAGATAAACTAGCCCAAGCTTTTGCCCAAGAACCCAAAAACCGCCAAGATTTATTTCAGTTGTTGCGTGAAGCTAATCGCAACAAACTAATGGACGATGATGCCTTGGCTATTGTTGAGGGTGCCATTGAGATTTCCGAGCTTAAAGTTCGGGACATTATGATCCCCCGCTCACAAATGGTCAGTATTCAAGTTGACCAAACACCTGAGCAATTTTTGCCCGCTATCATCGAAGCCGCTCACTCGCGTTACCCGGTGTTTGGCGAAAACAACGATGAAATCTTAGGTATTTTACTCGCCAAGGACTTGCTACCACTTATCCTTAACCGCCCAGCGGATTTTAACTTGCGGCAGATTTTACGCCCCTGCAACTTCGTACCAGAATCAAAACGCCTTAATGTCCTGCTCAAAGAGTTCCGCGCCAACCACAACCATATGGCGGTCGTGATTGATGAGTACGGCGGCGTTGATGGTTTGGTAACCATTGAAGATGTCTTAGAACAAATCGTTGGTGATATCGAAGATGAGCATGATGTTGAAGACGATACACTAATCCGTTCCGTACCCAGCGGTGATCACATTGTTAAAGCGCTCACGCCGGTGGAAGACTTTAATGAGTTTTTTAAGAGCAACTTTTCTGAAGATGAGTACGACACCATCGGTGGCGTAGTTCTCAGCGCATTTGGTCATTTGCCCAAACGCAATGAAGTCATAGAGATCGACAACTGGCGCTTTCGGGTTGCCAACTCAGACAGCCGTCGCTTACACCTCTTACGTGTTAGTAAGGTTGGCTAGTCACCATGTTTGATCCCGCATCCGTATTGCGTTACGGCTGGCAAGGCAATCTGCTGTCCGTACTGGCTGGCGGGTTGATTACCTTTTCTTTAGCCCCTTTTAATCTATGGCCATTGGCTTTGGTAGCCGTTGCGCTATGTTATTTGCTGCTGCAAAGGCTAACCCCAAGTCAAGCGGCTATGCGTGGCTGGCTATTCGGCTTTGGACTGTTTGCCAGTGGCGTGAGCTGGGTGTATGTCAGCATCCATGACTACGGCTCTGCCCCACCCGTGCTAGCAGGAGCACTTACTTTAGCTTTCGTTGCGGGACTGGCTCTTTTTCTTGCGGCTTTCGCTTGGTGCTGGGCAAATTTTTTACGTCAAGCACAATATAGCCTGAGCAATGCCTTAGTCTTTGCGGCACTGTGGGTGGCTACGGAGTTTTTCCGTGGTTGGTTTCTAACCGGTTTTCCGTGGCTCTACATCGGCTATAGCCAACTGGACGGACCGTTGGCTGGTTTAGCACCTGTAGGTGGTGTTTGGCTCATCTCTTTTGTGCTCGCCTTAAGCAGCGCATTACTCATCAATTTACTGGCCTGCAAACAAGCACGCCGCCAATGGCCACTTTATGCTGGCGTGCTAGTGCCTGTTTGGTTAATGACAGTTTTGCTGCAACTAATGAACTGGACTGACACAGCAGGCGCGCCACTCACAGTGGCTGCAGTGCAAGGCAACATTGAGCAATCCATGAAATGGGATCCGGCTCAGGTTAGTAACCAGCTTATTCTTTACCAGCAGCTAAGCTTAACCACACCTCAGGTTGATCTACTCGTCTGGCCAGAAAACGCCATACCTGTTTTGCAAACTAGCGCTACAGACTTTTTGCGCCATCTCGACACCTTTGCACAACAACGCCAATCTGCACTGATTACCGGCATTCCTATGCGTCATCTAAACAGTGAAGGCCAAGCAAAACTTTACAACGGCATCACCACCCTGGGCGATGCCTCGGGTGAATACCTTAAGCAAAAATTAGTGCCCTTTGGTGAGTACGTGCCATTACAAGACCTGCTTCGCGGTGTCATTGAATTGTTTGATCTACCCATGTCCGACTTTGCCCGCGGGCCCAGCAATCAACCACCACTTATGGCCAAACAGCAACGCATTGCCCCCTATATTTGCTATGAAGTGGTCTATCCGGATTTTGCGCGTAAGCTGGCCGCACACAGTGAAATTTTGCTCACTATCAGCAATGACACTTGGTTTGGCACCTCGATCGGTCCTCTACAACACCTGCAAATGGCGCAGATGCGCGCATTAGAAGCCGGCCGCTGGATGATCCGTGCAACCAATAACGGTGTGACCGCGATTATCAATCCACAGGGACGTATCGAACAGCAAATACCGCAGTTTGAACAAGGTGTACTCGTGGGTGAGGTAAAACCTATGCAGGGCTTAACACCTTATTTGCGCTTTGGCTCTTGGCCGTTAGTTCTTGTCTGCGTGTTGATACTCGGACTGGGTTTGCGCAAGCGCTAATAGCGCACTGCCTATATCTATATTTGTATGGGTGTATTCGCCCGAAAGGCGAACGCCAAGAATTAGCGTAGGGGGGAGTCGTTCGAGCCAAGCTGTAGGTAACGACTGAGACAGGCTCAACTAGAATGCAACACTGGCTGAGCCTGTCAAAACCGCTGCTCAAACCTGTGGGGGTCACAAGCCTGAGCCTATTATCCTACTTCTTTACTGCTGTTTGTTATCCTGCTCAGCCTCAGCATCAGTTTGGGTCGCCTCAGCAGCAGTCGGCTTGACCTCTGACTGCGACTGCTCTGCCACTTCAGCTTCAACCTCAGGCTTAGCCACTTCGTGCTCTACCTTTTCGGTTGCTGGAGTTTGTGCAAGCATGTCTATCTGCTGCACAGGCTCTTGGATCAGGCTTTGCTGCTGTACTTCAGCTGCAGGCTCTGCGGCTGGGGCCTGAGCAACACTTTCTGCTTGCGCTTTTGCAGCCTGCTCTTTTGCTAGGCGTTCTAAACGACGACGCTCACGCGGGTCGTTTGGCGCGCGACCTACGGGGCGTACGGGTTGCTCTGGGGCAACCGGCTCTGTCTTCGCTACAACTGGAGCTGCTGGCTCTTCAGCCTTCAAACCAAGGCTTTTCTGCACTACTTCAGCTTGCGCTGGCTCGGATTTTTCAGGTGTCGGTGTCGACTCTTGCGGTTCGCTAATTTGCAATAAAGCCTTAGGCTCTTCAATTTGAATCGCAGGAGTTGAAACTTCGGCTACTTTTTCAGCGTTCGGATCAAAGCCAACAACAGCCTCTTTTACAGGCCGCTCATCGCTTGGTTTAGTGGGCTGCTTTGCTGCAACCGGGACTTGACGCTCATCATTACTTACAGCCTGCTCTGTGGTCGCCGCTGCAGAATCCTGGCTGTTATCGCTCTCACCGGTATCCGGTTGACGATCACGGCGCGTAGGACGACGACGTTGGCCGCGTGTGCGACGACGTGGACGCTCTTCTTCAGTTTGTCCATTGGTGCTCTGTTGGTTTTCAACATTCAACTCATCTACCACCTGTTCCGCTTTGTCTACCGACTCAGCATCACGTGAGCGGCGCGCGGTAGATGAAGATTGCTCTTCATTGTTATTTTGCGTGCGTGTTTGCGGGTTACGCGTGGTTCTCTTTTCTGCTGGCTCAGCAGTGCGCGTATCACGGCTTGGACGCTCGCGACGGGTAGACTGAGTTTCTTGATTATCACGATTTTCACGTGGTTCGCGGTTATCACGGTTTTTACGCTCGTCATCACGCTGACGAGAGTCGCGGTTATTGCGCGGATTCGCTGTACGTGTATTACGACGTCCATCCTGCTGAGTGGTGCGCGCTGTTTCCGGTTTTGCCTCAGGCTTGGCAGGCTCTTCTTCTTTGCTAGCAAAGATACCCACCAAAGACTTAACCAAACCTTTCAGCAACCCTGCCTCTGCTACTCGTGCCTGTGGATGAGGACTGCGCGTTTGCGGGTTAGGCGCTTGACGTGTTACAGCATTACGATCTGCCACACCGGTTTTCACTACTGCTTCTTCACGCACCAGCGAGCGTGTTGTGCTGGCTGCTACAGAGGTATCTTCCGATTCTTCCGCCGACATTTCGTAGCTCGACAGGCCAGACAAAGCTTCAGGGCTATCTTCACGTACACGCGTCACTTCAAAGTGCGGGGTATCTAGATGTTCATCAGGAAGGATAAAAATACGTACACGGGTACGCAGTTCAATTTTCGTAATTGCATTGCGCTTTTCATTCAACAAGAAAGCTGCTACTTGCGTAGGCACACGTGCACGCACTTCTGCAGTGCGCTCTTTTAGAGCTTCTTCTTCGATTAAGCGTAAAATTGCCAAGGAAATAGACTCAACATCACGAATCACACCCTGGCCATTACAGCGTGGGCAAACCACGCCGCTGGTTTCACCCAGGGACGGACGCAGACGCTGACGGGACATTTCTAACAAGCCAAAGCGTGAAATACGACCAATTTGTACTCGGGCACGGTCTGCTTCCAAACACTCACGCATGCGCTCTTCTACGGCACGCTGGTTTTTCATTGGCGTCATATCGATAAAGTCGATAACAATCAGGCCACCAATATCACGCAGGCGTAATTGACGAGCAATTTCTTCTGCCGCTTCAAGGTTGGTTTGTAGGGCTGTTTCTTCAATATCACTACCGCGTGTAGCGCGTGCGGAGTTAATGTCAATGGATACCAACGCTTCTGTTGGGTCAATCACCAAGGCGCCGCCGGACGGCAGTTTAACTTCGCGCTGGAAAGCCGTTTCAATTTGGCTTTCAATTTGGAAGCGGTTAAACAGTGGAACACTGTCCTGATACTGCTTAACTTTATTGGCATAGACCGGCATAACCTGCTGAATAAAGCTCAGCGCTTCATCATAGGCTTCAACCGAGTCGATCAATACTTCACCGATATCCTGACGTAAATAGTCGCGAATAGCGCGGATAATCACGTTACTTTCTTGATAAATAAGGAAAGGTGCGCTACGACCCACGGCAGCCTCTTTGATGGCTGTCCAAAGTTGGACGAGATAATCCAAGTCCCACTGCAATTCTTCAGAACTACGTCCCAAACCTGCCGTACGTACAATTAAGCCCATATCAGCAGGTGCATTCAGACTGCTGAGCGCCTCACGCAACTCGGTACGCTCATCTCCTTCAATACGGCGAGAGATACCACCTGCACGGGGGTTGTTAGGCATCAGTACTAAATAGCGACCTGCCAGACTGATAAAAGTTGTTAACGCTGCGCCCTTGTTGCCGCGCTCTTCTTTATCAACCTGAACAATAACTTCCTGGCCTTCATTAAGCACATCTTTGATGTTGACGCGGCCGCCATCAAATTGCTTGTTAAAGTATTCGCGGGAGATTTCTTTGAGGGGCAAAAAGCCATGACGTTCTGAGCCGAAGTCAACAAAAGCGGCTTCTAAACTAGGCTCAATCCGAGTGATACGTCCTTTGTAGATGTTGGATTTTTTTTGCTCACGAGCGCCCGACTCGATGTCTAGATCAAACAAACGTTGACCATCCACCAAAGCAACACGCAACTCTTCGGGCTGAGTTGCGTTAATTAGCATTCTTTTCATTGTTTACCAAGTTTCCGTAGTCACGGAAAGCAATTGGCACACGACCTCATTGGTTGTGCGGGGTTCGCGCAGTCAGCGGGTAGCTAACCGTGTCTAGCAAACAGCAGATAATCTGGTGCTGCGACAGCGTATCCATTTGTTCAGCGCAGGCGCTGGTTAAAATCAGGAGGAGGAATCAATATAAACGCGGACGCTTTGGCATCTAAGCTCTTGTTCGAGCTACGCTGTTCAGTGATTGTGCATCTCCACCCTTCACAATACCTATGAAAACTCGGGTGCCGCTCGGCTTTCCATGAGCGGGTTTATCAAAAACAAACGCTTTAACAGCGTTTGCGGATTATTTTTCAGGCCAATTTCATTAAATTTTAAATTGAGCAGCCTGTTACTCAAGCTAAACTGCGGTTCAGGACGCTGATATTTAAGTTAGATTATGCACCTTCATTAACAAGCTCTAGTGTGATTACGGGGGGTGTTACAACCGGTGTTTAGCAACACAGAACCTCTACAATCAATATACTTGGTTCTGCACGTCGCTGCGTCTGTGCTAACAACCCACTAAGAGCTCACTTACAGTTCCGACTACTTACTTAAGTTAGCTTGCTGAATATAACAGCATCTGGGGGCTGCTTCAATTGCTATAAAATTGTTATGCTATGCAACATGACTAAGACCACCCCAGATCTTCCTACAAAAGTACAGCTTATCGAGATCGAAGCCAGTTACGCTGGGCAACGAATAGATAATTTTTTGCTGACCCGTTTAAAAGGCGTACCCAAAACGCTCATCTACCGCATTTTACGCAAAGGTGAAGTGCGGGTGAATAAGGGCCGCATAAAACCTGATTATCGTTTATGTGCTGGTGATGTTTTGCGTATTCCACCCGTACGCGTCAGTGAACCTAACGCTCCCGCCCAAATTGCCCAAGGTTTATTAGCACGCCTTGAAGCGGCTATTGTTTATGAAGACAACAGCTTGCTGGTGGTGAACAAACCCGCCGGCATTGCCGTACATGGCGGCAGCGGCTTAAATTTCGGCATTATCGAAGCCTTCCGCCAATTACGTCCACAATGCAGCGAGCTTGAATTGATACACCGTCTCGACAGGGATACATCGGGTTTGCTGATGTTGGCGAAAAAACGTAGCCAATTACGTCACCTGCATGAAGCCTTGCGTAACGGCACCATTGATAAAGGCTATCTGGCTCTCGTCTCCGGACGCTGGCCGGCGAGTCGTAAACGTGTCGATGCTCCACTGATGCGCAGCAACTTGCGCTCCGGTGAGCGCATGGTTGAAGTCAATCAAGCCGGTAAAGACTCATTAACTGAGTTTAAAGTTATCCGCCGTTTTGCTGATTTCGCCACGCTGGTACAAGCCAACCCTATTACCGGACGCACCCACCAAATTCGCGTACACGCTCTGTATGCCGGTCACCCAATCGCTGGTGACAGCAAGTATGGTGATGAAGAGTTTTCTAAAGCCATCCGCGAACTGGGCGGCAAACGCCTGTTTTTGCACGCGCATTTTCTTAAGCTTAAGCTCAGTGATGGGCAAGCATTAGAGCTGCACGCTGAACCCGATGAAAGCTGGCAGCACGTTTTGGAGTCTTTGAGTGAATAAAAATATCCGCCTCCTAATCTTTGATTGGGACGGCACGTTAGTAAAATCCTTACCGCGTATTGTTGAAGCCATGCAAGTTGCAGCACAACACTGCCAAATCCCACCGCGTAGCACTGATGAAATTCACGCCATTATCGGTTTGTCCTTACTGGAAGCCTTTGATGTGCTGTATCCAGAGGTTAATGATGAACCGCTACGGGAAATTTTCCGCCAAGCCTATGCCAAACATTATTTCTTTTTGGAACAGCAACCCTCGCCTTTTTATCCCGGTGTGCGTGATGCGCTGGACGATTTTAAAGCAGCGGGCTATCAATTGGCAGTCGCTACTGGAAAAAGCCGACGTGGCTTAGACCTTATTTTGCGCGGTCATCAGCTAGAAGACTTTTTCCATATCACGCGCTGCGCTGATGAAACCAAAGGCAAACCGAACCCCTTAATGTTGCAGCAGATATTACAGCACTGCCAGAAAACACCTGAGCAAGCCATCATGGTCGGCGATTCACCCTTCGACTTACAAATGGCGAATAACGCACAGATCGCTGGTGTCGCGGTCAGTTATGGTGCGCAACCATTAAATATTTTACTCGCAGAGCAGCCCGTTTTGGCTATTGATCATTTCGATGAATTAGCACACTGGCTATCCAAGTAGACTTAAGAGATACACACAGGAACAACAGCATGTCCGATCAATGGAAAGAAGAAAATTCTGATAACTGGAAAGAACAATCCAGCGCGCAAAAACAGCAAGCGCCGCAAGACAGCACCGATACAAAAACGTGGAAGCTGCTAGAAAAAGCCGTTTTAGCCAGCGTGCAAGAACAAAAACGCTCACGTCGATGGGGTATTTTTTTCAAATCACTGACGTTTTTGTATTTGTTTGGCGCGATTTTTTTGTTTTCGCCAAGCCTAACCATGGATAAAAAGTCACCCGGCACCAGTCACACAGCTCTTATTGAAGTGCGCGGTATGATTGCCGATGGTGAAGAAGCCAGTGCCGACAAGATAGTCAGCGCGCTGCGCCATGCGTTCCAAGACAGTGACACCAAAGGAATTATTCTGCGCATTAATAGCCCAGGTGGCAGTCCGGTGCAGTCGGGTTATATTTACGATGAAATTCAACGCCTGCGTCAACTGTACCCACACATCAAAGTCTATGCCGTGATTAGCGATCTAGGTGCTTCCGGTGCTTACTATATTGCCAGCGCTGCCGACGAAATCTATGCCGATAAGGCAAGCCTTGTGGGTTCTATCGGTGTTACCGCTGCCAGCTTTGGTTTTGTCGGTACGCTGGAAATGCTTGGCATCGAGCGTCGTGTATATACATCCGGCGAGCACAAAGCTTTTCTGGATCCCTTCCAACCACAAAAAGCTGAAGAAACTGAATTTTGGAAAACCGTATTAAATACGACGCATGAGCAGTTTATTAATAGCGTGAAACAAGGGCGCGGTGAGCGTTTGAAATTTGACGCACATCCAGAGCTGTTTTCCGGCCTAATCTGGACCGGAGAACAAGCGTTAAAGATGGGTTTAGTTGATGCGCTGGGTAACAGCAGCTTGGTTGCGCGCGAAGTGATTGGCGTAGACAACATTCAAGACTTCAGCATCCAAGACTCGCCTTTTGATCGTTTTGCAAAACGTTTTGGTGCGAGTGTGGCAGAACGTCTAGCTATATGGCTAGGATTACAACAAGCTCCGGCAATTCGGTAAATCGAGTTATTCGGAGTTTGCGCCTATCTTTTCCATCAACGCCCTAGTCTCTTCATCTATGCGCTCTAAACGAATGCTGACCCGTCTATTCTCAGCGCGGTTGGCCGCATTCGTATTAGGTTTGAGCGGGTAGCGTTCGCCATGGAAGCGTATGACAAAGTCTTCTTCTGGTATTCCCTTAGCCATCAAATAGGCTTGCACAGCCAGTGCTCTACGCCGTGATACATCACGGTTTAACAAACGATCACCGCTGCTGTCCGAGTGTCCATCGAGCAAAACTCGGTTAACCGTTTTATCTTCTGCCATATATTCCAGCAGCACATCCAAATGCTTGCGCGTTTGTTCGCTTAACTCATAACCGCTGTCAAAACGAACAATGCTTTGCTTAATCTGATCATAATTAACCGGCAGAAGATTGGCTGTGCACTTTAAATAGTCGTCATAGGCCTGCGCAAAATTAGTAGGCAAAACCCGTACTTCTAAGGGTTCGCCCTGCACGGTTCTGTGGCGCACTACCGGAGAGCGCCCCTCCAATAAGCCCGAAAGTAAACGCCCAGCCTGAGTTTGGTTAGACTCAAGCGCACGTTCGTCTCTAGTCACAGCGACAGTACCAAGCTGCAAATCACTGGCGGCCGGCTGCCAAGGTGCAGCAGCGGCATACAGCTGGGCATTGCCACGGCTTAACCACGCTTCCTGCGCCTGAATCCGAAAAATCGCTTTTTCTCCCGCACGGCGCACAAAGAGTCCACCACCAAAATCTTTAATCGGCTGAGTAAGGCGACATTCAAAACGATCGCCCTCTACCTGCCACTGCACATCTTCTATGCGTGTCTGAAAAGTAATCGCCTGTGCCAGTGCGGGCGTTACAACAAACACAATGGAGAGTAAGCGTTTAAAGCACATATCATTAAAACCTATATTTACAATAGTTATTCTATCGACCACCCACCTGAATACTTGAGTAACAGTGGCAACTGTTCCGCTAGTGTTTCTTTTACGGTAGGATCTGTGCTTATCAAGGTAGCCTCTGAGCAAAATCTCAGCCACTACCACTCTTTTAGCTTATGGATTACACATTCTTATGACTGATCGCCTCACTCTATTACGCCCTGACGACTGGCATATTCATTTACGCGATAACGCTGCCCTACAAAATACTGTCCCTGATGTTGCTCGGGTATTTAGCAGGGCAATTATTATGCCAAATCTGGTTCCCCCAGTGCGTGATACAGCGGCAGCGAAAAGCTATCAAGAACGCATTCTCAATGCCCGCCCTCAGCATAGCAACTTTATTCCGCTGATGACCCTGTACCTAACCGATCAAACTACAGCGCAAATCATTCACCAAGCTAAAGGCAGCGGTTTTATCTATGCCGCCAAGCTTTATCCAGCCGGTGCGACAACTAACTCGGACTCTGGCGTCACCGCTTTAGAACACATATATCCAGCCCTAGAAGCCATGAGCGAAGTGGGCATGCCTTTACTGGTGCACGGTGAGGTAACTCACAACGAGGTGGATATTTTTGATCGAGAAAAACGTTTTATTGACGAGCAGTTGATTGGTTTGATTGCCCGCTTTCCCAACCTTAAAGTCGTGCTTGAGCACATCACCACTGCCGATGCCACTAAGTTTGTTCTTGCAGCCTCCGATAAGGTTGCCGCCACTATCACGGCGCACCACTTGTTATTTAACCGTAACCACATGCTGGTTGGTGGGATTAAGCCGCACTTTTATTGCTTGCCCATTTTAAAACGCAACACACATCAAGAAGCCTTGCTCGATGCAGCCACCAGCGGCAACCCTAAATTCTTTCTTGGTACGGACTCAGCACCCCATGCTCAGCATGCTAAAGAAAACGCCTGCGGTTGTGCCGGCTGCTACAGT
Organism: Thiopseudomonas acetoxidans; assembly: GCF_030362935.1. Taxonomy (NCBI): domain Bacteria; kingdom Pseudomonadati; phylum Pseudomonadota; class Gammaproteobacteria; order Pseudomonadales; family Pseudomonadaceae; genus Thiopseudomonas; species Thiopseudomonas acetoxidans. Next base: position 57,705 of record NZ_JAUCDY010000006.1, on the reverse strand, counting down.
GCATTTGCTGCTATTGAGCTGTATGCGCAAGCCTTTGAGCAGCGCAATGCGCTCGACAAACTCGAAGCCTTTGCCAGCCATTTTGGCCCTGACTTCTACGACTTACCCCGCAATCAAGACAGCATCACTTTGGTGCGCGAGCCTTGGCAAGTACCGTCCCAACTGCCTTTTGGTGAACACCCCGTCATACCACTTTGCGCTGGCGAAACCCTTAACTGGCGCTTAGTGGAGGCTTAAACATGAGTGATAATTACCCAGAAGAGCTTGATGAAATCCCGAACAACAAAAGCCCGCTAAAAACTCAACTCGCACGCCGTTTCCGTGGCTACCTGCCCGTTGTTATAGACGTGGAAACGGGCGGCTTTAACTGTGCCACCGATGCACTGCTGGAAATTGCGGCTGTCATTCCCAATATGGACGAAGATGGCCAGCTTTACGCAGAACATAGCCACTTCTTCCGCGTAGAACCCTTTGTTGGTGCCAATATAGAACAAGCAGCGCTCGATTTTACCGGTATCAAGCTGGATCACCCACTGCGCATGGCGGTTTCAGAAGAACACGCCCTGACGGAAATTTTCCGCAGTGTACGCAAGTCCATGAAAGCTGCAGGCTGTAAACGCGCTATCTTAGTGGGGCACAACAGCCATTTTGACCTAGGCTTTGTTCAAGCGGCGGCCGAACGCTGTGGCATTAAACGCAACCCCTTTCACCCGTTTTCAAGCTTCGATACCGCCACCTTAGCAGGGCTAGCTTACGGACAAACCGTGCTCTCCAAAGCCTGTGAAGCCGCCGGTATTGATTTTGATAATAACGAAGCCCATAACGCGCGCTACGATACTGAAAAGACGGCCGATTTATTCTGCGGTATTGTCAACCGCTGGAAAGAAATGGGTGGCTGGGACGATTTCTAAAACCATCGCCCAACACAGACTCAGCGCCAGCAACATCTGTCCTGCCCGTTACTTTTAAACCTGTCTTCGGCAGCGTGGGAAATAACGGGCATTTTTATGACGGACACACAGAACAAGGACTCAACCACCATGCGTATTTTGCATACCTCCGATTGGCATCTTGGTCAGCACTTTATGGGTAAAACCCGTCAGGCTGAGCATCGCGCGTGGTGTGATTGGCTGGTGCAAACAGTGGTTGAACAGCAAGCCGATGCGTTGATTATTGCCGGTGACATTTTCGACACAGGCACCCCACCCAGCTACGCACGTGAGCAATACAACAACTTTATTTTGCAAATGCAGGCTACCGGCTGCCAGTTAGTGATTCTTGCGGGCAACCACGACTCTGTGGCGATGCTCAATGAAAGCAAAAACCTGTTGGCACAACTTAACACCCACGTGATTTCCAGTGCCGCTGACAACCCAGAGGAACAGCTTTTGCTACTCAAACGGCGTGATGGCGAAGCAGCCGCAATTCTTTGCGCCGTTCCTTATCTGCGCCCGCGTGACGTGCAGCGCAGCCAAGCTGGTCAAAGCGCCGATGACAAACAGCGTGATTTACAACAAGCCATTGCGGATCACTATGCACAGCTGTTTAGTCGTGCTCAGGCATTACGTAAACAGATGGGAGCGAACCTGCCTATTGTTGGCACTGGACACTTAACCACCCTAGGCGTAAGTCTGACTGATTCCGTACGCAAAATTTATGTGGGCAATTTGAGTGCCTTCCCAACCGATGCCTTCCCTGCCTTTGATTATCTGGCACTGGGCCATATTCATAGCTCACAAAAAGTAGCAAAGCTTGATCATATACGCTACAGCGGCTCACCTATCCCCTTGAGTTTTGACGAAGCCCCGCAGCAAAAACAACTGCTGCGTGTTGACCTGAATGCAGATGGCTTACAGGCGGTAAGCGAACTCAATATCCCATGCTTTCAACCCCTTATCTCTTTGTCCGGCAGTCTCGCCGAGTTAGAGCTACGGCTTGCTGAACTGGCTAAGCAGCTGGATCGAAATGTCGTAACCTGGTTAGAAATTCGCGTGTGTGTGGATGATTACTACGCTGACCTGAATGAGCGTGTCAACGCCCTATGTAGCGACTTGCCCGTTGAGGTGTTACGCGTGCGCCGAGATCGCGGAGACCAGGTCGCCGGCTTAACCCGCGACTCCGGCGAAGCTTTGTCTGAGTTAACGCCCGATGAGGTGTTTACTAAGCGTCTGCACAATGAACAGCTCACTGAGGAGGAAATCAGCGTGTTACAAGGTCTTCATGCACAGGTGCTGGAGTCGCTACAGGAGACTGATGCATGAAAATACTTAGTATTCGTCTTAAAAACATCAATGCATTAAAAGGCGAATGGAAGATCGACTTTACGCAAGAGCCTTTTAATGGCAGCAGCTTATTTGCCATTACCGGACCAACCGGCGCCGGCAAAACCACCCTGCTCGATGCCATTTGTTTAGCGCTGTACAGCCGTACACCACGCATGAACGCCATCTCACAAACCAGCAACGAGCTAATGACGCGGCACACCAGCGAGTGCTTAGTGGAAGTTGAGTTTGCCGTGAAAGATGAAGGCTACCGTGCTTTTTGGAGTCAACGCCGCGCCCGCGATAAAGCGGATGGCGCGTTGCAAGCCGCTCGAACTGAGCTTGCACACTTAGACGGTCGTATTATCACCGACAAACTCAGCGAAAAACCTAAAGAGGTGGAACGCCTAACCGGCTTGGATTTTCTACGCTTCACCCAATCAATGATGCTGGCTCAAGGTGGCTTTGCAGCCTTTTTAGAAGCCAACGCCAACGATCGCGCTGACCTACTAGAACAGTTAACAGGCACTGAGATTTATGGTGAAATTTCAGCGCGTGTGTATGACATACAAAGAGAGCAGCGCCACGAGCTGGAAAAACTCAACAGCCGCGCCCAAGGCATGCAACTATTAAGCGAGGAAGAATTTAATAGCGTAAAAGCACAGCTTGCCGATGTTCAATTCCAAGCCGATGTATTAAAAAAACAACAAACACAGTTACATGAACAGCAGCAATGGCGCAACCATCTAGACCAAGCACAAAGCAGCAAGCAGCAGGCTGAACACCAACTAGAACAGGTACGCCGCCAACAACTTGAGCAAGCCAGTGCGCTGCAGCGTTTGGCTAACCACGCACCGGCAGCACTGTTACAGGCAGATTATCAAGCACTGCAAGCTGCCAAACAAAGGCTAGAAAACAGCCAACAAAGTTTAACCTCAGCGCAGCATACAGAACGCGAATGCACAGGGCAGATTGAGCAACTGGCGTGGCAGCAGTATCAGTATGCACAACAGTCTTTAGACAGTATTTCTGCCCAGCTGCAAACTCTCACCAAGCAAGAGCAGCAGCTACTGGCTCAGCGCACACTCACCCCACAACATGAAGACTTGCCAAACCACTTGAAGGATTGGGGCAGTAAGTTTGCGCAACTGGAAAAACAACAGCGGGATACGCGCCAGCAGCAAACCGAATATGCCAACGCTGAGACACAAATCCAACGCCTGAGCGCCGAATTACAGGCTCATAACCAAAAATTACACCAGCAGCAATGCGCTCTCGCGCCGTTGCAGAACGCCCGCAACGCACAGCAACAGACACTGACGCAAACACTGGCGCAGCGCACAGCCCAAGAGTGGCAAATACAGCTAAACACCCTGTATGAGCGCAATCAACACTATCAACGCTTAGGGCAAATTTATCCAACTGAACAGAGGTTGCATACGGCACAAACCGATTTACAAAAACGCAGCGCTGAGCACGCCGTAGCAATAAAGCAACAGGAACAACGCAGAGAAACCTTGCTAGCCCAGTACCAAATCCTAAACGAACAGGTACAAGACAAAACCCAACTACTCCAACAAGAACAGCGCATTGCCAGTCTTGAGCAGCACCGCACCCAACTGCAAGCGGATGAAGCCTGCCCCCTGTGTGGCTCCCACGAACACCCTGCCATCAGTGAGTACCAAGCACTGGACCTGTCGCAAACTGAACAGACTTTGCGTGAAAAACAGGCGGAACTTGACGCGATTAAAGAGCAAGGGCTCGATTGCAGAGCAGCCCTCGACAAACTGCAGCTTGAGCATGACCAGCTACTTAAGCAGCAGCATGAAACTGCGAGTGAATTACAGCAGTTAACGCGTGAAAAAAACCAATGCCTAGCTGAATTAGAACTCGCCAGCACGCTCACAGAAACTGAATTTACTGCGGCACAAACGGCCTACCAGCAAACGCTGAAAGAATGTAAAGAGCGCTTAACCGCCATTGACCAAGCACAAGCAGCCCTAGCACAGTGCGAGCAAGATTACCGCCTTGCCGAGCAAGCAGCGCGAGACACGCAGCAGCTGATAACAACGCAGCAACTCAAGCTAGACAGCCAAACAGAGCAACAAACCAAATTAACAGCACGCATCCACACGCAACAGGATGAAGTCCTGCAGCTACAGCAGCAACTCACTGAGCAACTAGCACAGCTGGGTTACACACTGCCCGACGAACCACAGCAGTGGCTCACAGAGCGGCAGCAAGAGTCGCAGCGATGGCAGGAAGGCAAGCAACAGTTGCATCAACTCGAGCTACAGATTGCGAACTTACGCAGCCAGCAGCAAAACGCTGCACAACTACAGCAAACCGCGCAACAACGTTGGCACGCCTTAGGCGCCAGTGAAGGCGCACCTTGCCCGCCAACAGCCAACCTGCAACAGGCTTTAGCGGATACACAGCGCCAGTTGCACAGCAGTGAACAACAACAGTTGCAGCTACAAGGGCAGATTCACAGCCTAACCGAGCGTTTAACCGAGGCGCAGACAACCTATCAGCAACAACACGCGCAGTGGGCTACTTGTTTAGCACAAAGCCCTTTTGCCGGTGAAGACGCTTTTTTACAGGCTCTCTTGCCTGCAGAACAAGCACAGCAATTGCAAGAACTAAAACAACAAATAGACAACGCCCTGCAAGACGCCAACACCTTGCTTAAAGATGCGACGCAGCGTATCGAACAGCTTAGCGCACAGCCACAAACCGTCTTAAGCAGCGCAGAGCTAGCCCAACAGCTAAGTGTTTTGGATGCACAACTGAGCGAGCTCAACCGGCAACTAGGACGCTTGCAGCACAGTCTCGATACGGATACCAGCAACCGTATCGCACAGCAGGAATTACTGACTCAGATAGAGCAACAGCAACTGCTTTATGATCAATGGCAACAGCTCAACAGCTTAATTGGCTCAGCCGATGGCAGTAAATACCGCCGTTTTGTGCAGGGTTTAACCCTGGACCATCTAGTGAGTTTGGCCAATGAACAATTAGCCGTTTTACATAACCGCTACCAGCTCAGCCGCCATGAGCAAGCAGAGTTAGAAATCAAAATTGTCGATACCTGGCAAGGTGATATCCAGCGCGATACCCGCACGCTCTCCGGCGGCGAAAGCTTCTTGGTCAGTTTAGCCTTAGCTTTAGCACTATCTGAACTGGTCAGCCAAAAAACCCGCATTGATTCGTTATTTCTCGATGAAGGCTTTGGTACTTTGGATAATGAAACGCTAGAGATGGCGCTCAACGCCTTGGATAACCTCAACGCTGAAGGCAAAACCATTGGCATTATTAGTCACGTTGAGGCGTTAAAAGACCGTATCCCTGTGCAAATCAAAGTGCACAAAAGTACCGGCATGGGCTATAGCACGCTGGATGACTGCTACCGAGTAAGCTAGCCAACCAGAATGCGTTGGCTATTACTTCATGACTAAAATTGGCACGCTGCTGTTTTCTAGCATTTTCAACGTGTTGCTGCCCACAAAGAACTGGCGCAAACGCGTGCCGCCAAAAACGCCCATCACCAGCATATCCACCGCATGAATCTGCTGATAACTTAACAGCTGCTTAAAGATATCGCCTTGCAAATAAACAGCCGTTACTTTAAAACCGCCCTCAGTTAAGCGTGCCACGGCTTGGGTGAATTTTTCTTCTTGATCGACTTGTTTGTTTTTTACCGTTACCAGATGGCAGTCCAAGCCGCGCAATAAATCACTACTTAAAATACGCTGCAATGCTTGTTCAGTCGTTTGCCGTCCGTCGTAAGCCAACATAAAGCTTTTCGGTGCAACAAACTGCGGCGGCGCAATCAGCACGGGCGTATTGATCTGCCGTAGTAGGCTTTCCAGATGCGTACCTAAGATACTGTTTTTCTTATCCGTTTTAGCCGAAGAATGACCAATCACTACCAGCCGCGCGGTGCTTTCTAAGTCCAGCAAAGCTTCGACAAAGGGTCCGTGCCGCTGCAGAATTTCGACCTGCTCGTGTCCAGCTTCTAGAGCTTTAGCCTTTGCTTGGGTAAGCAATTCTTTCCCCAGCTGCAAGGCTACTCGGGCGTGTTGTTGCTCCAGCGTTGCAATTTCGGCTAACAGCTTGGAGCGTGCGCCAAGACCAATGGTGCCGGATAAATCGCTATGCTCAGGTGCCAAAGGTTGTTTTTCAATGCTGTGCAAAAACATCAGCGGACTCTTGAGTTGCCCAGCCACCCAAATAGCAGCCTCTTCAACGCCCGTCGACCCAGTTGATTCATCAATGCAGGCTATAATCTGTTGCATATTTCTCTCCTCGGTAAGCATGCGTTAGTGCAATAAAAGCTTTAGCTCCGCGTGCGTGGCAAACTTATCAATCACCGTTTTGCTGGCTTCGTTCATCCCAATCACACTCACATCTGCGCCCAGCCGCTGGTATTTAAGGACCACTTGTTCCAGTGCTGCCACGGCTGTCATATCCCAAAAATGAGCACGGGTTAAATCAATCACAACTTTTTCGGCTGCATAAGTAAAGTCAAAGGACTCAAAAAACTTCTCCGACGAAGCAAAAAACACCTGCCCAATCACTTGATAACCTAGCTCGGCTTCTGCCATTTCTTGCTTAACCACCATCAACCGAGCAATTTTGTTAACGAAAAACAGCGCGGACAATAACACCCCTGCAAGTACGCCTAAGGCAAGGTTATGGGTGCTCAGCACCACCGCAACAGTAGTCAACATAACAATGTTGCTCGATAGCGGGGTTTTCTTAAACTCCTTGACCGAGCTCCATGAAAATGAGCCGATAGAAACCATAATCATCACCGCCACTAAAGCGGCCATGGGAATGTGTCTAATCCAGTCACTTAAAAATACCACCATAATCAATAAGAAAAACCCAGCGCAAAAAGTCGATAAGCGACCACGACCGCCCGATTTAATATTAATCACCGACTGGCCAATCATCGCACAACCCGCCATACCACCCAGCAGCCCAGCACCAATGTTGGCAATGCCTTGGCCTTTACATTCTTGGTTGCGATTGCTTTTGGTGTCAGTGAGTTCATCAAGAATATTGGCCGTCATTAATGACTCCAGTAAACCCACAACAGCTAAGCCTAGCGAGTAAGGCAAAATAATTTGCAGCGTCTCTAGCGTAAGCGGCACGTCGGGCCAGAGGAAAATCGGCAGCGTATCGGGCAGCTGCCCCATATCACCCACGGTGCGTACATCCAAGCCCAAATAAACCGCTGCGCCGGTTAATGCAATAATACAGATCAGCGTAGAAGGCACGCTTTTACCAATTTTAGGTATCAACGGGAACAAATAAATAATGCCCAAACCCGCAGCGGTAATAGCATACACGTGCCAGGTAACATCGGTCAGTTGCGGTAATTGCGCGATAAAAATAAGAATCGCCAGCGCATTAACAAAACCTGTCACCACCGATTTCGAGACAAAACGCATCAAGCCGCCCAGCTTCAAAAAACCCGCCAGTATCTGTAACACACCGGTTAATAAAGTCGCGGCTAACAAGTATTCCAAACCATACTGTTTAACCAAGGTAACCATTAACAAAGCCATGGCACCGGTGGCGGCTGAGATCATGCCGGGTCTGCCGCCAACAAAAGCAATAATCACCGCAATACAGAACGAAGCGTACAGCCCAACCTTGGGATCAACACCAGCAATAATTGAAAACGCAATGGCCTCTGGAATCAGCGCCAAGGCAACGACCAAGCCGGATAAGAGGTCGCCACGGATATTGAAAAACCATTGGTTGTGAATTTTTTTAAACATAGTAAGTCCGTGCCGCTAGGCGGCAACCGTTAACAAGCTTAGAGGGTTTTGCTTAAAATCAGCTGAATGTGTAAGAATGCTTAACCGCTAAGCAGACTATAAAACGCGCGTAAGTCTAACAGTTTCACGCATGTATTCAATTTTTATGCATTTGTGCTGCCCTTGAAAAAACTCTGTTCCTGATGGCAAAAAGACGATAAAGATAAAGCAACAACTGGGTTAAAATCTGCAGCGTCTCGCACTGTACAAATCCCTGCCTGCACAGCCGGCAAGTATTATTGTTATAATGTAACCACAAAATACTAGTGTGTACTGCTGGGTGTGTTTAGCGACCCACGATTACAAGCAAACTTCAGCGTATTTAACTGCAGTCGCCCTACTACTTATTTGAGCTATATCGACCACGAGCAACGGCTCTGAAAACATAGCTCCCTTTACTTTTTAGGTGCATTACTTGTATAGAGAACTAAGCTTTGATCACGATGATTATTCCATCGATGCCGATAATGAATCAGATTACGATCTGGACGACTATGCCTTGTCCGACCCAAACTTTAGCGATCTAAATTTTGATGACTACTCTATCGATGAGCCCGACATTATTTTAGATGTCCCCTTCGTGCCCACAGATGAAAAAGTGGTACACGCCATGCTCGACCTAGCTGAAGTCACCAGCAAGGACATACTGTATGACTTAGGCTGTGGCGATGGACGTATCGTTGTCGCGGCCGCTATGCACCGCAACACCCGTGGCATCGGGATTGATATGGATCCTGCCCGCATAGCCGATGCGATGGAGTATGCCGGTAACGCAGGCGTTGAGTATATGGTCAACTTCTTTGAGGGTGATCTACTCGAAGCAGATTTTAGCCAAGCCACAGTAGTCACGCTTTACCTGCTAGATTTGGTGAACGTTGAACTCAGACCCAGGCTGCTTGATGAACTGCGTCCGGGCACACGCATCGTTTCCCATGCGTTTGATATGGGTGACTGGAAACCCGATAAACACCACAGCTTCGGTAGCGTGAATTTATTTAAGTGGATAGTCCCAGCCAAGGTCGCCGGCACTTGGGAGTGGCAAGCCACAAGCGGTGAAACCTACCGCGTAGAGCTAAAACAAAAATACCAAAAAATAACCGGTAACGCTTGGATTGATGATCAGCCTGCCCAGCTAAAAAACGCGCTACTCAATGGTGACATGCTTGAACTGGTCATCAAAAGTGAAACCAATAGCCGCCCGAAAGGTTTTGTTATGCGCTGTGAAGGCAAACAACTGGTAGCTGCCGACGACGATCAGCAAGCCACTCCAGCAATTAAAATAACCATCCCTTAACCCTGTACAGCAACAACTTTTACCCCCGCGTGATGCCACGTTCAGGTAAAGAAGTGGATTTAGAAGGCCGCATTAATGGCTGCTTTATGCGCTCCATGAATGGCAAGCCTTTGCCGCGCGAATCAGAAGAGATGCAAGCGATGGTGGCCTACATGAAGTGGTTGTCGCAAAGCACACCCAAGAACCAAAAAGTGACCATCAGTAACGCCGGCGAAGTTGATACCTCATTGGTAGCTGACACGGCACGTGGTGAGCAAATTTACTACGCGCAGTGTGCTACCTGCCATGGTGACAACGGCGAAGGCATGAAAGACAGCCGTGGCGATATCGTTTTCCCACCACTGTGGGGCGATGAGTCCTTCAACATCGGCGCAGGCATGGCGCGTACTTACAAAGCGGCGGCCTTTGTTAAATACAACATGCCGATGGGGATTCAAACCAAAGGTCTATGGGGTCACGGGAACGTGTTAACCGACCAAGATGCGGTCGATGTGTCGGAATTCTTTGCACACAAACCGCGCCCTGACTTTCCGGGCAAGGTTAACGACTGGCCAACAGGTAACAAGCCAAAGGATGCCCGTTACTAGGTATCAGCTGTGGTGACTTAACGATCACTGCCAAAAAACCTCAAGCGCGCTTAATACGCCTTGAGGTTTTTTTGTGCTTGGTCAACCCAAGCTGCTTACCAACTTCGTTTAACCCCTTGCTGTGCCTGCGCGGTAAAAGGGTCTTCCGGCCAAGGATGTTTGGGATAGCGCCCACGAATATCTTTGCGTACTTCTGGATACACATTGCGCCAGAAGTTTTCCAAATCGGCCGTCACCGCCAAGGGTCTTTGTGCGGGTGAGAGCAGATGAATCACTACCGCAACTTTACCAGCCGCTACTGTAGGCGTTTGCGTCCAACCAAACAGCGCCTGTAACTTAGCGGCCAAGACAGGACCATTTTCAGCGGTGTAGTCCAAACGAATATTCTGGCCGGTAGGAATGGTCAGTGCTGCTGGCGCCAGCGTGTTGAGCTGCTGTTGCTGTGGATAATCCAGCAACGTTTGCAGTGCATTGATGAGATTAAGATTCTTCAAATCAGACCAGCGTTGCATACCGCTAAGAAAAGGCAACAGCCAATCTTCTAGACTAGCCAGCAGTGCAGCATCACTGACATCGGGCCACTCATCAGGAAATTGCTTAGCCAGTAATCCAACACGGGAGCACCACTGAGTAGCACTGTCGGTCCATGGCAAACTTTGCAGACCAACTTTGCGTACTGCGTTGAGCAAAGCTTGCTCAATCAGCGCAGCAGCTGGCTTGGGCAACTCTTTTTCAGCCAGTATCAACTCACCCAGCTTACGCACGCGACGAGACACCACAGTGCCGCGCTTGTCATCCCAAACTGCTTCTTCACTGTCGCTAATCAATGCCGATAAATCCTGCTCCAAATCGGCAAGCTCAACCGGGGCAGCTAGGTATATGGTGGCTTGACGCGTCTTGCCATCGAGATCTGCAGCCACCAGCCAGTCGTAACGCACCAGCGCATCATCCTCACGCAACGTTGCGCCCTTACCATTGCTTAACTGATAACGTGCAGATTGCCCCGATCGCCGCTGAGCCACACGGTCCGGATACGCCTGCGCCAGCAGCCGACCCACTTCAGTAGGTGTTGGCATACTGGTCATATCGTTGTTTTTCAGCATTAAGCGTTTGGCGTCTTGGCGGATGGCATGCAAGCGCGCCGGATCAACTCGGTGTTGCTTGGACTCGCCGCGTATCACCTGCAGTCGCTCGTGCATATCGGCACCGGCACTTGAACCAAGCAGATCGCGCTCACCCAATAACGCCGCCAGTTCTGCTGCAGACTGCCCAAGACCCAACTCACGTCCGTGCAATACCATATTGGCCAAGCGCGGATGAATACCCAGCTCGCGTGCCGCCTTGCCATGCACAGTAATAGCACCCTCAGCGGTTAACATACCCAGCAGCTGCAGTAGGTCCGTGGCTTGATTCCAATGTGCAGCGGGTGGCGGCTCAATCCAGCTTAGCTGTGCCGGATCACGCGCACCCCACTGCGCCAGCTCTAACACCAGCGCCACCAAGTCGGCTTCTTGAATTTCTGGCGGCAGAAACTCAGTCAAAGCCGTTTGCTCTGACTCACTCCACAACCGATAACACACACCCGGCTCGATGCGCCCAGCACGACCTTTGCGCTGTTCGGCACAGGCCTTGGATACACGCCCCGTAATCAGTCGCGTCATCCCACTATTGGGGTCAAACACTGCACGGCGCTGCTGGCCACTATCTATTACTACGCGCACGCCCTCGATAGTTAAACTGGTTTGCGCAATAGCGGTAGCCAGCACCACTTTTCGGCTACCCGAAGGCGCAGGTGCAATAGCGCGATCCTGCTCGTCAGCTTTTAGGTTGCCGTATAAAGGCGCGATCAGCACATTATCAGCCACCTGTCCGCGCAACTGCTGTTCAACACGACTTATTTCCCCTGCACCCGGCAGAAACACCAGCAACGATCCCTCTTGCTGTGCCAACGCTTCGTGAATCAAGTTAACCACGGGTTCAACTAGACTGCGATTACGGTTCTGCGTACGTACCGGACGGTAGAGCACCTCCACCGGGAAAGCACGGCCCTCACTGCTGAGAATAGGCACATCGCCAAGCAATTTGGCAATCGGCGCGCTATCCAAGGTCGCCGACATAATCAGGATACGCAGATCCTCTCTTAACGCCTGCTGTGATTCGCGCACCAAGGTCAGTCCTAAGTCGGCATGCAAAGAGCGCTCATGAAACTCATCAAACAACACCGCCGCATAGTCTTCCAGCATTGGATCGTTTTGAATGATGCGCGTAAGAATACCCTCTGTAACCACTTCAATCTGCGTTACTGCGCAGACTTGGCTATCCAATTTGGTGCGGTAACCCACGCTTTGTCCTACGCCCTCATCCAGCTGCTGCGCCATATAACGCGCAGCCGAGCGCGCAGCCAACCGCCGCGGCTCCAACATAAGAATCTTACGCCCCTTACGCCAAGGCGCATCCAATAACGCCAACGGCACACGCGTCGTTTTACCCGCCCCCGGCGGCGCTTGCAGCAGCACCGTAGTGGCTTGTTCTAGACTGTGTTTAAGTTGCGCAAGAATAGCGTCGATGGGAAGCACGGTGGGATTAAGCCTGAAAAAAGGGGTTTACAATAAAGCTAAGCTGTAAATTACCTGTCATAACGAGCCGACAAAGCAGAGCTACTGCAACACATACAAGCGTGGCTCTTAGTAGCTCACCTTGGCGCCAGCAGAAAAACTTAGACCTTGAGCCCCAAATGCTGTGCATGAAACTGCAAATGTTCATCTATAAAGCTGGAGATGAAGTAGGTGATAACACCCTTGTCTGCGGCACAAGACAGGCCCACACAAGGATAGGCTGGGGAAGTTTTTGCATAAAAACAGCTTTGCGCTGAACAATAATGCGTTTGCTGCAGCCTATAGTAAATGGTTAATCACCCCACCTAAGCACGTACTGACTGAGCGCTAAGATACAGGAAGTTAAACTTAAACGCTCTTTTTAAAATCAAACGAGCACTTAAGCAAGCGTGGATACCTGCACCCACTTTGTAACTACGGGAAAATTGCCGCGTGCTAGCGCCCGCGAATGCGCGTACAATTGCCGCCTTTTTACGCGTCCGCGTTTCGACTACTCAGGATTTATTTGTGATCTCCACTGCTAATATCACCATGCAATTTGGTGCAAAACCCTTGTTTGAAGATGTCTCTGTAAAATTCGGCAACCGTCACCGCTATGGTTTGATTGGCGCCAATGGCAGTGGTAAATCAACCTTTATGAAAATTCTCGGCGACGACTTAGAGCCTTCCGCAGGTCACGTGATGCTGGAGCCCAATATTCGTTTGGGTAAATTGCGCCAAGACCAGTTTGCTTATGAGCAATTTAGCGTGATTGATACGGTCATCATGGGCCATGAAGAACTATGGACCGTCAAAGCGGAGCGCGACCGTATTTATTCGTTGCCTGAAATGAGCGAAGCAGACGGCATGGCCGTGGCAGAGCTGGAAACAGAATTCGCCGAAATGGATGGCTACACCGCCGAATCACGTGCGGGTGAATTATTGCTCGGTTTAGGCATTGGCGTGGAAGAGCACTTTGGTTTAATGAGTGAAGTAGCACCCGGCTGGAAGCTGCGCGTGTTACTGGCGCAGGCGTTGTTCTCTGATCCTGATGTGCTGTTGCTCGATGAGCCGACCAACCACTTGGACATCAATACCATCCGCTGGCTGGAAGAAATCCTCAGTAACCGTAACAGCACCATGGTGATTATTTCCCACGACCGCCACTTTCTGAACAGCGTCTGTACGCACATGGCGGACTTGGATTACGGTGAAATTCGCCTATTCTCCGGAAACTATGATGAGTACATGACCGCTGCCACGCAAATTCGTGAGCGTCTGCTGGGTGATAACGCCAAGAAGAAAGCACAGATCTCCGAGCTGCAAGCCTTCGTTAGCCGCTTCTCAGCTAACGCCTCAAAAGCCAAGCAAGCCACCAGCCGAGCGCGACAGATTGATAAAATCCAGCTAGAAGAAGTAAAACCCTCGAGCCGTATCAGCCCCTTTATTCGCTTTGAGCAGGGTAAAAAGTTGCACCGCCAAGCAGTCGTCTTGCATGAGCTAAGCCAAGGCTTTGATGGCGATGTGCTGTTTGATACTTTGAACTTACAGATTGAAGCCGGTGAGCGCGTAGCGATTATTGGCCCAAACGGCATAGGAAAAACCACGCTACTGCGCACCATGATGGATGAATTCCCCCCCATGAGCGGCCATGTGAAATGGACGGACAGCGCAGAAATTGGTTACTTCGCCCAAGACCACGCCAGTGACTTTGCCGAGGACATGAACCTGTATGACTGGATGGGTCGCTGGACCGCTGAAGGCGAGCAAATGGTACGCGGCACACTAGGGCGGATGCTGTTTTCCGGTGACGACATTGAAAAATCCGTCAAAGTGATTTCTGGTGGTGAGCAGGGTCGGATGCTGTTTGGCAAACTGATTTTGCAAAAGCCTAACGTGTTGTTGATGGATGAACCAACCAACCACTTGGATATGGAATCCATTGAAGCTTTGAACTTGGCGCTGGAAAACTATCCCGGCACGCTAATTTTTGTCAGTCACGACCGTGAGTTTGTGTCTTCCTTGGCGACGCGCATTATTGAGCTGAGCGAGCACGGCATCAACGACTTCCACGGCACCTATGACGACTACTTACGCAGCCAAGGTGTGTTGGTTTAACCACGCATGATAATCTGCCTTTTCTGATTGAACACAGTGCCTATGAGGTAGACCGATGCCGACTGTTCTGGCCTAATACAAATAGACACTTCAGCGAGAGACAATACACTCCGTCTAGCTTGAAATGAAATATGAATCAGGTGCTTACAGGGCAAGGCCGATAGTGCAGCTAACGCTAGAGTTAGCCGGCAGTGCTTTCGCGAATGGCTGCGATGATACGGCGAGCACTGGAAAGACCAAACAGCCAACCGACAAACGTAACACCAAAAAACGCAGCAATGAAGGTCAGCGTGGACTTTATGCTCTCAGCCTTCCAGCCAAGAGTATATCCGGATCGGATTTCTGGCTGAAAAAACGTGGCTATCAATTCAAAAAGCAACGCGCCCAGAAAAACTGCGCTAAAGATTAGTGTGTACCAGTGAACTCGGAAATAGCCACATAAGTGACTGCGCCCGGCCTTATACTCAAAGTCTCCTACAAAAATAGGGTTCCAAGAGTTGCGAAAAAATAATCCGAGCTTCCTTTTGATTTTGAACTGCGTACCACTTTTCGAGTACTCCAACTCGTTGCTATGAAGCGCGTCTATTAGAGACTGCCTTGGATTCTCCACGTTAAGAGGATAAGTGAATGTATACCGAACGAACCAAATCATATCCCTGATACCTTACGCTGCTGCCCGCTTACGAAATATCCCATTGACCCAAGTAAACATCCTGCTCGTAAGGTTAAGGTTTAGCACGAAAAACTCCCTTAACGGCAGCATGAGCGGCCAATCCTATCAATGCAGCAACGGTGCCTGCAAATAGCTGAGCTATGGGCCACATACTTGCACCGCCCCCACGATATGGAGTGAAGTACGCTTGGTAGAGCAACCAAACCAGTACCCCGCTCCAAGGAAGCAATCCTGATGTCACCCATGCGGTAGTGCCTCTAAAGTAGAGCGCACACAAAACGCCTGTTATCGTGGAAAGAAGAGTGATCGCTGTCCATTCGTCCATATAAAGCCCTAGCGTCTTTAGCTAAGCCATCGTAGGTGTTCGCAAGGAGACCATTGGTTCTGATTGACCATCTAGTTACCACCTCCAAAAATTGAAAACGGAAAAAGAACGACGGCTACAGGCTTGGGGAAAGCAATTCCTGCACTAGCTCCAAAAATAGTAATAACACACGCCCAAGCTGTGACTTCACTGAAAGAAACTGGGAGTGTCCCAAGACCAATACGACCAAGTACGCCAATCCAAAAACCGCCAAAGCCGCCGACAAGCGCGCCTGCTGCTCGATCTTTCATAGTAACTGGAGACTGCCACCATTCACGCAGTGTTCGATTATTCCGTTTAATAAACATCGTTCTTTCCTTAATACCTAGCACTACATACAGCGACGTTCAGTAACGCGCTCGATGCCAGTGACGCAAAGTTAATTAACTTGTTATGTGGTAAGTATTTCATAGACTAAGCCTATTTTCTATTGGTGCTGCAACACCCTCTTTTACTGCAGCAACTGTAGTGGTCTAATGAAACCGGACACCCATTTAGGCGATAATGCTCGCCATTGAGAGGTGTTCGATGACTAGAAAGCGACGTACGTTTACCCCAGAGTTCAAGAAAAAAGCCGCCTGTTTGGTGCTGGTTCAAGGCTACAGTATCGCCCAGGCCAGCACATCCCTGGGTGTTGGTGAATCAGCCTTGCGCCGCTGGGAGCCGTACCTTGAAGGGGTTGCTGGCCAAGATGGATATTCACATCGGTCGTTTTAAAGTTCGCCGGCTGATGTCCGAGCTGAATTTAATCTGCAAGCAGCCGGGGCCACATGCCTACAAAAATGCCGTTGCTGAGCGACCGGATATCCCGAATCGGCTGGACCGGAATTTTGATGTGAAGCAGCCCAATGAGGTTTGGTGCGGCGATATCACCTACATCTGGACAGGGCAACGCTGGAGCTATTTGGCAGTAGTGCTGGACCTATACGCACGCCGTGTGGTTGGTTGGGCAATGTCGGACAAGGCGGATGCAAGTCTGGCGACCAAAGCCCTGGACCATGCATGGGAGCAGCGCGGTCGCCCGAAAAAAGTGATATTTCATTCTGATCAGGGATCACAGTATGCAAGCAAAAAGTTCCGACAGAGGCTCTGGCGTTACCGTATGGTTCAGAGCATGAGCCGCAGGGGCAATTGTTGGGACAATGCTCCTATGGAGCGGCTGTTTCGCAGCCTGAAAACAGAATGGATGCCTGCGTTTGGCTATCACAGTTTGCCGGCAGCCAGGAAAGATATCAGCAGCTATCTGATGGGGTATTACAACCAAGACCGCCCTCACACCTTTAATGGTGGGCTGCCCCCTACTGAGCTGGAAGAAAAACTTAAAAATGTGTCCGGAATTAGTTGACCACTACACGGGCATCACGGCCAAGACAGTTTCAGCGCTGACGCAAGACAATTTCAGCGCACCATCAAACATGACCGATACCATACGCTTCCCTGCTCAACTGCAAATCAAAACCCTGGTACCAAGGAAATTTCGTCATGACGAAAAACTGTAGGCGGGTGTGGACTAATGCAGGATAGGCTTTCGCCGGTAAAGTGTATTACACAATGCTCTAGAATGCGCCCTACCGGGAACAAAAAAGCAATTCCTTGCTGATTGGCGGCGCACGACAGACCGGCAAGACCGACGCCACTCTGATTGAAGCGGTGTTTAACCAGCCCTATAATTGGACATGCCCATGGGGCACTATAAGGGTCTGGCGTCGGGACAGGTAAAGGCAGGTGGCAAGCAATGAATGGATTGAACTACGGTACGGAATTGCTGGGCTTGCTGATTGCCCTGGCGGTCGGACTGATCATCGGATTCGAGCGGGGTTGGCAGTCGCAGAACCTGGATGCCGAGCGACACCAGGAGATCGACGATCAGACAGTAACCGGCATCCGCACATTTGGTCTGCTGGGTCTGGCCGGCGGAGTGGTCGCGCAGCTGGGCATGCTGTCGTCGGATTGGATATCAGCGGCGGCGCTGCTGGGCGTCACCGCCCTGCTTATCGTCGGTTACATCCACAGCAGCAAAGTCACCGGTGATCTGGGGGCCACCACCGAAGTGGCCGCGCTGCTGGCTTTCCTGCTTGGCGCGCTCGCTGTGCACGGTCTGTATCTGGAAGCGGCGACGGCGGCAGTAATAACTGCAGTACTGCTAGGCGCCAAGGAACGGCTGCATGCACTGCTGCGCAGTCTATCCCGCCTGGAGCTTAATGCATCGTTGCAATTGCTGGTGATCGTGCTGGTGATACTGCCGCTGCTACCCAACGAGGCCATGGGCCCGTGGGGCAGCATCAACCCGCAGGTGATTGGCTGGCTGGTGATCCTGATTGCCGGCATCAGTTTCGCTGGTTATTTCGCCGTCAGACTGTTGGGAGATCGTGTTGGGCTGGTGCTGACCGCCCTGCTCGGCGGACTCGCGTCCAGTACCGCGCTGACCCTCGCTTTCTCGCGCATGGCACGCTCGGATGGCAGCCGCAACGCCCTGCTTGGAGCGGGCATTGCCCTGGCCTGCGGCACCATGGCGTTACGTTTGATACTGGAAGTCGCAGTGGTCAATCGCACATTGCTGCCGTCCATGCTGCCAGGCTTGCTCGGGCTGGCACTGGTACCCCTGATGGCATTGTTATGGATCCTGTTACGCCGCCGGGATGAACGGCCGGTAGGCCATACACCACCGATGCATAACCCGCTGGATCTTCAACAGGCATTGATCATGGCCGGGTTCCTGGCGCTGATATTCATATTATCCAAGGGTGCAGAGCATTGGTTTGGCAGTGAAGGCGTCTATATCCTCGCAGTCATTGCCGGGATTGCCGACGTGGATGCCGTAACCATCGCCCTGGCCCAACAAGCCAAGGGCGAGCTGGCCAACGACGTGGCCGTGCGCGGCATTCTCCTTGCGGCGCTGACCAATACCGCCGTCAAGGCCGGGATAGTATTGGTAATCGGAGGCCTGCCGCTGGCACGCTGGGCCAGCTCAATCCTGCTGGCGGCATTGGGGGTAGGCGTTCTCGGTTTGCTTTTCGTCTGATCATATCCCGTCATATTCCCGAAACATTTCCGCAATATAATCCGGCCCGCCTACCCTTCTACATTTATCAGGTAAACGGAAATGTCAAAACGCTCGTCGCTGTTATTCCCTCGTATTCGTATATTCTTGTTTGCCGGCCTGGTCGGTTTCGGTATTCCGGCTCAAGCGGCATCGCTGCAGCTACAGATCAACGGTTCCAATACCATAGGTGCCAAACTGGCACCGCAACTGGTCGAGGGCATGCTCCGTGAGGCGGGAGCCAGCGATATTCAGGCGCATCTCAATCCTGACACCCGCGAACACCTGATCACTGCCATCAGCAGTGAGGGCGATAGCATTGAAGTGTCCCTGCATGCCCATGGCTCTGGTACAGCATTCAAAGGACTGGCAGCGGGTACAGCCCAGATCGGCGCAGCCTCCCGCCCCATTCATGACGACGAGGCCCTGGCCCTGGCCACGGCCGGCGACATGCTCAGCGCAGAAGCCGAGCAGGTGATCGGCCTGGATGGTCTCGCAGTCATCGCCCATCCTGACAACCCGCTGACCGCGCTGGATCTCGAACAGCTGGCCGAGGTATTTGCCGGAAGGATAACCGACTGGCGCGAGCTGGGCGGCCAGCCCGGCCCCATCAAACTGTATGCCCGGGATAGCAACTCCGGTACCTGGGAAACCTTCCGCGATCTGGTGCTGACCCCACGCCAGCTTGAGCTGGCCGCTGATGCCAAACGCTTCGCTTCGACCAGTGCCCTGTCCCGCTCGGTTGCCGGCGACATCCACGGCATCGGCTTTGTCGGCCTGTCGGGTATTGCCCCTTCCAAAGCCATTGCCCTGTCCTCGGGCAACTCCCGCCCCATGCTGCCTACCGCGGAACTGGTGACCACCGAAGACTATCCCCTGTCCCGCCGGCTGTTTATGTACATCCGCCCGGATGAGACCAATCCACTGGCCAGAGCACTGATCGAGTTTGCCCGGAGCCACGCGGGCCAAGAGATTGTCGACCAGGTGGGTTTTGTCGGGCAGAACATCCGCACCATCAAACTGGAACCACACGCCGACATGCCCCGAACCTACCAGCAACTGGCTGCGGAAGCCCTGCGCCTGTCAGTCAACTTTCGCACCAAGGAGCACACAGCTCAGCTGGATAACAAAGCCTGGCAGGACATTGACCGCCTGGTGGAATATCTGAATGCGCACGACAAGATGGATAACCATGTAGTGCTCGTGGGCCTTGGCGACACGCGTCAGGGAGGCGCAGAGGAACTGCTGGCCAGGCTGCGCAGCGCCACCGTCAAGCGCGTCCTGAACGAAAGGGGCGTCACCGTCAGGGAGATTCTTGCCATTGGTAACGAACTGCCGGTGGCCACCAACAGCAACGGCAGTGGCCGCGTGAGAAACCGGCGGGTGGAGATGTGGGTTTATTGACGCTCGGGAGAATCGGTGGTAAATCCGAGAGAGCCAACACCACACGCCAGGGCATCCCCGTATATCTCTACGCGCACCTGGATTTCACGGGCGTTGGCATAGGTACAAACGTCCATCATCAGTTGGATCCAGTCCGCCAGATCAGCCTCATCCACTTCGGATGCGTCCTCAATCGAGAAGCGCCAGAGTGCAGGTTCTGACAGCTGATCCACATGATCGAGCAATAGGTCATAGGCTGCATCCCAGTTGTCACCGAAGTAATCCGGAAAGTTGAAAGCGCCACAAAGCGCCTGCAACAGGATCGACTTGTTCAACCGACCATTTGCATCCAGAGCAACGGCAGGTTGATCCAGCTGGTGCCTCGGTTGCCAGGTGATTGGCGCGGACTGTTCAGGTGTTGTCGTCATGTCAGTGCCCCCTGATTTGGCTAAAGGAACGGTAGTGATCCTCGGTGTAATAGAACTACACTGGCGGGTTACCACCGGTCACCACCCGGCGCGGCCCTCTGTGCGACAAACCGGGCGTGTCCACTGTGTATTCCCGGTAATACCCCCGCGGCTTGCTTGGCAACAATCGCTCCCGATTTTCGAAGGTGATGCCATCGCGTTGGTAAGGGAATGGACCGTTTCGGCTAATCCGCCCCAGCGTCTTCTGCAGCTCCTGTTCCTGCGCGGACAGGTTCGAGTAACCGGCAGAGTCGGACTGAGTAGAGCCGCCGCTATTAAGCAGAGCATCAAGATGCCCACCCTGCTGAAGTTGGAACAGGCCAAAGGCGAAGACCAGAACAAGTAAGATTTTCTTCACAGAAAGTACTCAAGAGTCGCAAGAATAATCTGTGTCAATATCATGCCTCTGATTCGAGTATTTACAAACCGTCTTCTGGCGACAACACTTGGTAGTGCGTCGAATTTGTCCAAGATATCCACGATAAGAGCTTATTTTGCGAGTGACTGCTCTGGGCCTTCCAGATAAGAGACAGGAATTGATACTTTTGAAAAGCCCTTAATTAACAAGTCTATCTGCGTCAGCATTTTGCTGGTACAACCAGTCCTGTAGATGGATTGATGCTTCCTATCAATCAGTAGCATTGGATAAAACTCCTCTGGATGCTGAACCCCAACACTCAAGCTTTCACTCCAGGAACCGATACAAGGTGGTGGATGGTTAAGGCTCAGCCAACGCAATGAGCGAGCCACTTTGATTGGAGTACGTCACGCTATGCAGATTAAACCAAGCCTGCCTTCTTTTAGCTCTAGAGATATACCCACTGGCCAGACTCAGCAGGCGTTTATGGGTGAGCGGGACGAAAGCCACGCAGGTAAGGTGCTGTTCGAGCGGCGCAAGAAGCAGATGCACGATATGCAAACGGCTGTGACTAAGCTGCAAGAGATGAAGAAAAACGCCTCGCCTAAAAAAATGGCCAGTCAACGTGCGGCTTTACTGAAACAGCGCTTGGATACTTTAAAGTCCATCATGGCAAAATTGCCTCCCGGCAATTACAAGGCACTGGCACAGGAAGTTAAGCAAATTGCCAAAGAACTGGCAGCACTGAGCAAGGAACTGGGCAACTCCGGCGGCAGCTTGGGCCATATGCCGCCTATGTCGGTTGCTTCAGGCGAAACGAGTGCGGATGGCGGTAGCGAGGAAATGGCTAGAGTAGACAGCAGCACTGAGCTTGCTCACATGCAAGATACCAGTATGGCAGAGTTAGCCATATCACATGAAACGCTAGCCAGCACCGTAATGGCTGCCGAGACAGCTGAAGCAGAGGCGCAGCAAGCCGCTAATCTATCAGCAGGTGTTAAGCGCGACGCTCTTGACAAAACTGATGAGCAGCACGATTCCAAGACGGATAAGCTTCGTGCAACTGGCCAGCGCCAGAGTGAAGATACCGACGATAAAGTTCTGCGTGCTTTACTCACTGAAGCCAGAAAAACGCTCAAAGAAGTGCTGAGCCTGCTGAAAGCCAAGCACCAAGTGAATGACAAGGAATCGCGCAAGTTGTTTGCCAGCATTGAACGCGAACTGGAAACCTTAGATCAGTCCCTCCAGCAAGGTGCACTCGCCTCTTCCGCCTCTGAACTCGTTTCAGCTGGAAGCATTGAAACTGGCAGTATCGGTGGCATGGGCGGCTTTGTGGATGTCAGTATTTAAGGTCACTTTGCTCGCCGCCTACCCCTTACACTGCCATATCCTACTCTGCGTTTGTCCGTACTCATCAGCGCTGCTTTAATGGCTCTTCGCATTTAAGGGTGTAGCTGATTTCTAAACCCTCCTGACTTCAGCAAGCACCTGGCTATGTAGTGGGTTAAATTTCTAAAGCCCAGGGCGGTGCCTCGCAAGTGTTCAAGTCGTCCGTTGATAGCTTCTGTTGGACCGTTGCTGGTTCCTGGCCGGTCGAAGTAGGCAAGGATGCTCTGGGCGTATTTTTTCAGCGTTTTCCCCAAGCCTTTCACCTCAATGAGCGCTTTGGGCAAGTCGCTGGCTGTAATGATATTTATAACCTCTTGCATGAGCTTTTTGCCGCGCCCTCGATCCGGCTCGTTGTAGGCGCTGACCACCCGTTGGTACATGCTCTAGGTGCAGTCCACTTCAAGGTGGCGCTCATCTGCAAACAGCTGGAACAGCTGCTTTTTGTTGGCGTCAGACAGGTAGCTGATCCGGGTCAGTAGCGTTCGACGACTTTTGTAGAGCGGGTCGTTTTTACGCCCTCTGCGGCCCAGGATGTCGTGTTGCACACGCCGGCGGCATTCATCCAGCATGTTGCTTGCCCAGCGCACGACATGGAAAGGATCCAGCACGGTTTGGGCTTGAGGCAGGGCTTCTTGCGCGGCAGATTTAAACCCCGTAAAACCGTCCATGGCAATGCTTTCGATTTGGTCACGCCAAGCCTTGGGACGATTGTTCAGCCACTGCTTAAAGGCTTGTTTGGAGCGGCCTTCCAGCACAGCCAGCAAGCGCGATGGTCCGGTTTTGTTACGCACGGGTGTAAGGTCAACCACAATGGTGACATACTTGTCACCACGGCGTGTGTGCCGCCAGACATGCTCATCCACACCGAGCACGGTCACACCGTCAAACCGCTTTGGGTCATTAAAAAGCAGGCGCTTACCTTCTTTGAGAATAGCGCTATTAACAGTGTGCCAAGCAACGCCCAGATGGTTTGCAATGCGCGATATCGACAAGTCATCCAGCACGATGGTAGCCAATGCCCAGCGCATCGCACCATAGGAAAGCTTTGAGCGTGGCGGAGCAGCGCTGCTGGTGTCTTCATGCCAGAAGCAGCCGCAAACACAACTCCAGCGACGGATACGCAGCAGCAATCGGGTTGACCGTTGTCCGTAAGGTGTGTGAGCAAGATGCCTTTCGACAGTGCCGCGTGAAAGGCCAGCAGACCCACACTTGGGGCATGGTTCGGGTGCTTTGGTGAAACGACATTCGATGACTGCGTGTTTTGCGCAAAGGTGCTGCCCAGTGGCAACAAGGCCGAGGTTATTCAGCTGGCAAAAGCTGGAAAGATCAGGGCTTGAAAAGGTAAGATTGTTCACGTCGGGGGCTTGGTTTTTGTTTGTGTAGGAGCTTACATTTTCTAGGTTCCCCGACACCTTTTCCAGCCGTCAGATTTTTTCTACACCCTTAAATGCGAAGAGCCCGATAACTGACCAGCATAGCCTTACTGCCAAGACCACCCAGTTCACTGATGGAGTCCAGCTTGTACATGGTATCGGTAGTCATTTGCGCAGTACCCTTAAATCACGCTGCACACTGCGTAAATTGATGATAAAGCCCCGCTCTTGCAGCTTCTCACGCAAAACCGCTGTGCTGGTTGAGCGCGTAATCACACGATTACGCGCAGCACTGAAATGCTGACTTCTCTGTAGACTAGAAATAAAAAACCCGCTCGATTTGTGCTTAACTTGCGAACAAGTCATAGGCATGGCGGGTATATTGCGGCTGAGTATAAAACCAGTCAACGCAGCTCGTAAAGCATTGCATACACACCTGCAAAACCGGCGCAGCATTTTGTATACGATTATCTATGCTAAACAGCCTGCCATAGCTTGAGCACATATAGCCTGAAGCAGCTCTCTAGGCTTTATCACACAAGCAGCTCAATCTTGAATAAACCTAACTCACCAAATCCAGCAAGCTTTCATAGTTGTCCACGACCTCATACTTAATGCTCGGGTCGTTCTGCTTTTCTGCCAGCTCAATAAAGAACTTACGTGCACATTCAATTTTGCTTTGTTCTAAGGAGCGCAGATCCATGCTGGTCAGGCTGCCCTTGGTTTCTGCGACAAAGTAAATGTGCTTAACGCTACCTTCAGTAAAAGCGATGGCCCAGTCAGGGTTGTAGTCGCCGACGGGTGTAGGGATTAAGAAGCCGCGCGGTAGCTTGGCGTAGACTGCAACTTCAGCACTGATATCTAAAGCCTGGGCAAACTTATGCTCAACTTTAGAGTCAGCAATCACATAGTCGTACACATGCTTACTGAGTTTCTCGGTCGCATTGCTGAAGTCTTGCCCTGCTTGCGTGGCTGTAAATATTTCACTGTCGCTGTAGGTTTCATCGGTCAAGTTGTACGCTAGATGCTCAATCACCGTCGTTGCTTTTTGCTCTTTAATGATGCGGCTAACTTCACTGATGAAGTGTTCTGGGTTTTGTTGAAACTGGTAGAATTTTTTAGAGCTGATCTGCGATAAAATCTGCGCCACTGTTGCACGGGTCAACTCGGTGTTTTCGGCGATCTTGCCCAGCAAATCATATTTAACCGTGGAAATAATCGGCTTATTTTCATCGGTCTTGCGGTTTTCTTGTTGCTGAAAAGTGGCGCCACGACCTAAATCTTCGCCGGTGAAGGTGTCTTTCTGCACACCGGTTTGTACACCGTACTGCAGCAAGGTGACATTAAGCTTGGCATCGAGCTGCGCAACTGCTTTTTTAACCAATTCTGCAGAATCAAAATCCACACGGTACACCGCCTTACGGTTAATCCGTGCCCACAGCGCCTGAAACTCTTTTTTATGAAAGTTTACTTCGTTGCGATTGTTGGTTTTAGCTGCACGATCATCCTGTACTTTTGGCAAGGCTTCATTGGTAAATACAGAAGCAATTAATCCTTGAATAGGCTCAGCCAGCGGTTGTAACTCTTCAGGCAAGGCGGCCAGTGTGCCGTTAGTACGATCCTCGTGGTATACATCGGTTAAGTTATCTTCTTCATCGACGTAATCATTTTTAATCAGGTAACGATAGATCTGCTTAGCTTGCAGTTCCGTCATTTCCTGCTGGCCACCATCAATGGCTATCACCTTGCCCTTAAAGTAATCTTCGTTCGCTTTACGCGGTCGTGCCGATAACTCTTCCAGCATTTCTTTCTGCAAACCATCCACAAAGCTGCTGTAGCTTTCATTGGCCACCACAGTCAGCACATTGATTTGATGCACCTGCTCAGGACTATCCATGCGTTCGCCCGACTTATTTACAGCAATACGCAAACCACGCCCCACTTCTTGGCGACGCGAGATGGTGCTGGCACTTTCAGTTTGCTTGAGCATGCACAACACAAATACGTTCGGGTTATCCCAGCCTTCACGCAACGCTGAGTGCGAGAAGATAAAGCGGGTTGGCTCCTCAAACGATAACAAGCGCTCTTTGTCCTTCATGATTAAATCATAAGCATCCACATCGTCAGATAAGCCGGTGGCTTTAGCGACTTTGGGATCGACCAATTGGCTTTTGCGCTTATCAATCGAGAAGTAACCGTTGTGGGTTGATTCAGCACTGATATTGCGCAAGTACTCACGGTACGCATCATTATCAAAGGCTAGCTCATGTAAATAAGCATCACGGGCAGCTTGGTATTCTTCTTCAAAAATACGTGCATATTCGCCCTTTTCATCGTCTTGGCTGTAGTCGCGGTACTTAGCGACTTCGTCAATAAAAAACAGGCTCAGCACTTTAATACCCTGGGCAAATAAGCGCTTTTCTTTCTCTAAGTGGGCGTTAACGGTTTCGCGAATTTGAATACGGCGCAGTTGCTCTTCACTGACATCGCCCAGCACATCACCTGCTGTCAACACGACACCATTAGTG
This sequence comes from Thiopseudomonas acetoxidans, assembly GCF_030362935.1. NCBI lineage: Bacteria > Pseudomonadati > Pseudomonadota > Gammaproteobacteria > Pseudomonadales > Pseudomonadaceae > Thiopseudomonas > Thiopseudomonas acetoxidans. Next base: position 31,445 of record NZ_JAUCDY010000006.1, on the reverse strand, counting down.
AACTCAATGGTGTCAGCCAACGCATCAATTTGTGCTACCACGTAACGGTCACTGTAGGCATCTAAACCACCAGACAAATCAAACAAGTTATCACCTTGGCTGATGCGCTTTACTTGGCGCTTAATCACGCCAGTTTTGAGTTGCACCTGCATTTCTAAACGAGCCACTGGGCTGTGCTTAGAAATTTCAATGTCTTGTAAATACAAATACGCTGACGTGCCAGCAATGCCACGGGTATGAATACCGCGCACGGCAATTTTCTTCACCAGCTTATTGTTATAGGCGTCGACCGCATCTAAACGGTGCACAAGGTTGTGCGTGGTTTTGTGTGTCGCTGAGTAGCGCAGAATAAACAGTGGCTCAAACCTTGGCAGCGCTTCGAGTGTGGCTTTACCTTCCATCTTCTGCGGTTCATCAAGAATCAGAATCGGGCGGTTCGCGCTGATCACATCAATCGGACGGCGTGATTGAAAGTCATCCAGCTCGTCATAAATACGACGGTTATCCGCACCGCTGGCGTTAAACGCTTGGATATTCATCACCATAATATTGATGCCAGAGTCACTGGAAAAGCTCTCTAACTCGTGCAAGCGCTTGGAGTTATAGGTAAAGAAGCGTGCCTTTTTATGGTATTGCTCGGCAAAATGCTCTGCGGTGATTTGCAGGGATTTTTGTACGCCTTCACGAATGGCAATGCTGGGCACCATGATGATGAACTTGCTCCAGCCAAACTGTTGGTTCATCTCAAAAATGGTTTTAATGTAGCAGTAGGTTTTACCCGTACCGGTTTCCATTTCAATATCAATATTGAGTGCCGCACCGGGCTTATAGCTGCTGGGCATCGGCTTGCCAGCGCTTGTGGTGAAAGTTTGCAAACCCTTTGACTGAAACAGATTGGCCTGTTTCTGCACCTTGTGAATATTGCTCAGCAACTGTGCTGGCGTTAACTGAATGGGCTGATTACGAAAACCGTGTTCAGCTGAATCAGGCTCAGCTGCTGCAAGTGACAACGCGCCCTGATTAAACTCTGCAGACTGAACTGTACCTGGGTCAATTTTATAACTAAAAGCATCTTGATAAGGCTGACCGGCAAAGCAATCAATCACAGCGTCAACGGCTGCGGTTTGATAGTGCTGAACTTTAAATTGGATTTTCATAACAGGTTTCTCATTTTACTTGAGGAGCAAGCTCTAAAATTTGCTCACACTCTTAATTTAAAGCAGCTTGTGGAGCCTAAAAGCCAAAACAGACTCCACAAATACATTTGATACACACAGAAGCTCCACAAAGGGATTATAGAATTTTGCGCCCCTCTGCGATGTTTAATAACTCTGGGAAACATAAAACAGCCGGTCTGTTGCCACTGGCTGGCTTGAGCTCTTTTAACACCTCACCCTCACGCAAACTGCGCAGCAATCCAGGTACTGTTTTCTTATGGATACCAAAATCAAGATGCAACTGCTCAATAATGTCTGTGGTACGAAAAATGGGCTTGCTAAATATGGCATCCAGCAAATGCACGGAAAACTGCGAGCGGGTTAACTCGTGAATGCGCTGCTTCATCTCATCGTATAAGCTCTTGATCGCCATCACGCGCTGGCTGTTGTCTTGCGCTTGTAAGCTCACGGCACGTAAAAAAAATGCAATCCAACCATTCCAATCACCCTTTACTGATATGGCCTTTAAGCGCGCATAGTATTCGTCCCTATGGCTTTCTAAGTATTCGGACAGATAAAACATCGGCTGCGAAAGTACTTTTTTCTGGTACAAAAACAAGGGAATCAGAATCCGACCGATGCGACCATTACCATCTTTAAAGGGATGCAACAATTCGAATTGAGCATGCATCACTGCGGTTTGAATTAAAAAATCAATATCATCGCTGTTTAAATAGCTTTCCCAGTGTTGCAAATGGTCCTGTAACTGTAATGGACACGGTGGCACAAAAGTGGCTTGCTCTATAGTGCAGCCATAAGCGCCAATCCAGTTCTGATCACGGCGAAACTCACCTGGCGTTTTATTCTCACCACGTACGCTATCCAGCAAGATTTTGTGCAGCGCCAAAATGAAACTTAAGCGAATGGGATAATCAGCCAAATAATGACGTGCTTCAAACAAGGCCTTGCGGTAATTGCTAATTTCCTGAATATCTAGTGATTTTTCACCATCCTTAAGCAAACCAGCCTCGTGCTCTAAAACCTCATCTACTGTGGCTTGTGTCCCTTCAATACGTGACGACAGCACCGCTTCCTGAGTGGTTAAGGGTGAAAGCATCACCGCTGGGTTGGGAATCCCTTGCAACAGTCCGTCATACCTTGCCAGCTCAGCATTGGCTTGCCCCACTAAAGGCAGTAGTAATCGATAATCCAAATTGGATAGCGGCAAGGTATCAGGTTGATAAGATTGAGCACTCATAACAATCACTCACTTTGTTTAAACCAGCCAACAGGCTGAATATTTTTATTTGTGGAGTCTGTAATGCAAAATAGACTCCACAAGCAGTTTTGTCACGCACAGACGCTCCACAAACGTTTTTGTGGAGCATGAAACACAAAACAGACTCCACAAATGCATTTGATGCGCACAGAAGCTCCACAAAGTGCTCTAGTTTAAATAGCCTTCACTTCCGTAATCGGTGAGCGTTGTTTGAAGATTTGCGTGACGTTGACTTTGACGGCGTCGCTGGCAAAGCCGTTGTCGCGGAATACGGCTCGTAAGGGCTTTAGCGCGGCCAGTTCGTGGATGAGTGCTTCGCTGATGCCTTGTTCAAAGCAAGCGACTAATGCGTTGTCGTCGACGATAAACACCTCTTTGCCTTGGATGCTTTCGCGGCGAATCGGTAGGGTTAAATCCACGCCCCAGTCCAAGAGCACTTGGAACAGCAAGTCTTCGCTGCTCCGGTCGGGCTTGATGTTGTCGACGCTGGCAAACAGTTCGTTTTGCTTGAGCTGCTGCGGCTGGTAGTACACGTCCTGCATATTGGAGGTATCGACTTTGAGTACGCGGAAACCGATGTCTTTGTTCCAGTCCTCATGGCAGTCGCCTTCAAGGATTTGCGCGCCAGCGCGGCGGATGCGCTCTTTGGAGATTTCTGCAATGGTTTTATAGCCAGCTTTATAGGCTTCATGCTTTTCATCTACAGCTTCAGGGAGCTGCACCATAATGAATTTACGGTTGCCGCCATCTTCGGCGTTAAGTTGCATCACGGCATGAGCACTAGCTGCAGAGCCTGCAAAAAAATCCATACAAATCGAGTCTATGCAATTTGATACGTGCAAAATACGCTGCAATAATTGAATAGGCTTTGGGGTGCTAAAAACTTTTTTCCCAAGAAGACCAGCAGTTTCTTTTTGTCCAGCATCATTATGACCTGCATCTGCATAGCTCCACCACGTAGAAGGAACTACACCATCTTGAATTTCAGCCAAAAATCTTTTTAATCTTGGCTTGGTATAACTAAAATTTGCTCCCCAATATAATCTATTATCCTTTTCTAACTCCAAGTGTTTTTCTTGAGAGTAACGCCACACAGCATTTTCTTCAGGCCATACATCCTCTCCTGTTTTGGGATGTTTAATTGAATACCATAAAGTGGGTCTTTCTAATCTTGTTTTGCTACTTACGTACTCACCTGATGTCCACAAACCTCTGGGATCACCATCTGGATTTTTATATCTTTCTAGCTGTTTCTCTGAACGTGGAAACAAGCTGCGCTCAAAGTTACCACTTTTTCTGTAACACAAAATATGATCATGCATTGCAGCAATCCCAGGATCATCATTAGAAACAGAGTACTTTTTTTGCCAAACTATATTAGAAACAAAGTTCTTCTCACCAAATATTTCATCGCATAGTTTTTTTAATGCCGCTTGTTCACCATCATCAATACTAATAAATATCACACCATCATCACGCAATAAATTTCGTGCAAGCTTTAACCGTGGCAGCATCATACTTAGCCAATCAGAATGAAAACGCCCATTCGACTCAGAATTTGAAACTAAGCGATTACCCTGCTCATCCTTCTGGTTGGAACGCTGCAAAAATTCTTCAGTACTTTCCGCAAAGTCATCCTCGTAAACAAAGTCATTGCCGGTGTTATACGGCGGGTCGATGTAGATCATTTTAACTTTGCCAAGGTAGGTTTCTTGCAGCAGCTTTAACGCATCAAGGTTATCGCCTTCAATAAACAGGTTTTCAGTGTCGTCAAAATTGACACTTTCCTCACGGGCAGGACGCAGGGTTTTGGCAATGGGTGCGTTGGCGGTGAGCATGGCTTCACGCTTGCCCGGCCAATCTAAACGATAGCGCTCTTGTGGCCCTTCAACGATATTCGCCGACAACTCTTGGCGCAGCAGATCAAAATCGATTGCCAGCTCAATCTGCCCTTGGGCGTTTTGACGTTCAGTGACGCAGTTCGGAAAAGCCGCCTGAATCTTCGCGAGGTTATCCTGACTTAAATCCTTACTGTGCATTTTGAGCTTTTCCATTGGGTGTTCCTATAAAAATAAAGAATGAGGCCAAGCCCCATTTAAAATTTGATCCATACTCAGTTTAATTCAACGCCAGTCGTATTTAATTAAGCATAGGACAAGCGCTGTTAGAGCTTCACTCGCATAGGCAACCTTGATTTAAGCTGTGCTTGGAGCTGTGAGTAAAGACGTGCTTCTGAGTTTTCTGTGTCACGCAAACTTACAACTAAAGCGTACTCTTCTTCGGTATCACACAAGTTTTCACCCCATGGGAAATCATTGCGGGTGACCACCAAAAAAAGTTTTTTATTGCGTAACTTTGACGTCTTACTGAGCTGTTTAAACATCCAAGCATCAGCCTGAACAGTGCCTTTATTGCGTACTGTTTGGCCTACCAGCGGATTTGGTACTTCAGATATATTTTGGTAATCGTCATCGCTAGTTGCTTTATTAAAGGTTGTTGTAACTTCTTCAAGATCGCTTGCATAAACTAATTTAAAATCAATACGAGTAGCACGGTACTTGATGCGAGTAGAGCGTATGGGTGGCGTATAAGCTAACGCCACTGCGATTTCTCTTACGCGTTTTCCGTTACTAATAAAGTCATCCGGTATAGGTATTTCGTAAAAATGATGGCGCTTATTCTCGATGCTACCGTTAGCTATCAAAGTAGCTGCATTTTCTAAGGAGCGATGAAGTGCAACCTCATTTACCTGCCCATAGCCACCTATGTATCGGTATTGGTTTATTACTTTATTCAGCTGTTGAATCTTCTTATTCAATTCATCAAGCCGTGCTTGCGAGTATGATTGACCTGCTTTCTTAGCCGCATTGATAGCTCTAACTTCAGCATTAAGGCTCTTCTTCTCTGCCACTTGTGAGGTTGTGGCTTGCTCAATTAAATGTGTGCTTGCCTTTGTTTGAGTAGCATTATTGCAAAGCAAGGCTCTGATGAGGTTTGTACTTGCATTGGGTTGCGTTATCAAAACTGAAGCTGCTAAGTGGGCAACTTGCGGTGCGGCCATGCTGGTTCCGTTGTCTACAACGAACGGAGAGCCTCGCACAAATTGATGACCGGCTGAAACAACGCCTAAGCCAGCATTTTTATCTAAAAGTGCGTAGCTCGCTCGCGCGTTGAGCGCCCAGTTACCACCATAGGCAACAAGTTCTGGTTTGATAGCACCATCAATTGATAAGCCACTTCGGGTAAAGGGTGAGAATTGTTCAGGTTGTGCAACAGGTATTTCAGCAGGATCCAATGGATAACGCTGACTATTATAGGTTTGATTGGTTCGAGCCAAGCTACCCACCGTTAATACGTTAAGTGCTGGCGCTGGCTCAATAATACGCCATGCATCATCAACTAAATAATGGGGATAATTATCTCGCCACTCTATCCCATTAGGCGAGCCTTTAGTAATACGATGATTACCCGCAGCGACAACAAACAAAACCCCAAGTTCTCGTGACAGCATATCCAAGGTCACGGAAAGGCCTTTTAAATGCCCACCCAGATAAGGCTTATTTGCATCGCCAAAAGACAAATTAAATACCTTGCACTGGTGTTTACTTACAAAATAACGCACAGCTTCTTCGATGTGGTTCTCTACAAAGCCAGTAGTATTTTCATTATTCTTATCAAGAATTCGGCCGCTAAATAAGCGTAATGATGGAATAAATCTGCCTGCGCGCAGATGTTTTTCTAAATCCCCATATAGAGCTAACCCCGCCACATGCGTACCATGACCATGCTCATCATGCGGTCCTTCTCCCGGCAGAAAACTTTTTGCCTCCCTAACAGCAGCTTTTAATAATGGGTGGCTGCTAGCAAGACCACTATCTAATACCACTACGCTGGGTGCTAACTCTGTAGGGTCAGGTGTTTCGGGAATTTGTTGCACGTCTTGATATATGACTGATCTTTCTAAGCCAAAGCTCGGCGGTAAGTCAACTGAGCGAATATCTCTATAGCGTAGCAACTGTTCTGCTTGCTGACGATTACACTCAACTCGATACAGCGTCAGCTCTGGCTTTTTGATTTGATCTTTTATATTTATCTCTTGCGCTGTAAGCCAGCTTTCAAAGGCAGCCCACTCTTGAACACGTTCTTGCTGATTATCCTCTAAAGGCCATAGTTCAACATCCAATAAAAAACAGTCTGTTGTGGGCAAACCTTGGTTTTTTAGTGCCCAGCCAGTACGGTTTTCTATACTCCAACTATTAATGCCTTGCAGCGCATAAATCACTTCTTTATTAGTGATAGATTGACCACTGGCCATTGACGATAAACGCGCTTCAAAACTTGCCAATGCGGCGTTAGTAGCAAAACCTATGACAACGGTTTCATCTTCTTGGCTAACAAACTCAATGCCTGCTGCGATTTTTCGTAGGTTATCTGGATTAAATCCTTTCTGCACTGTAAAGCGAAACAGCTTGCGATTATCAAAGCCACCTATATCATCAGCCACCTCTTGTGTAGCGCTTGCAAGCTTTTTGAGTAAGCCTCGGCCATGGCTAGGGATATCTGTTGGAGCTTGAGTTATCGGCGAACGCGCTGATCGTTTTTCTTTAACTGGTACTTCTCGCTGCAAGCTTAAATGCGGAAATGTTTCATCCATGACTAATTAGTTCCTTTGAGTGCGCGCTCGACGAGCATCTTCACGTTTAATAGCTGATTGTAAGTGACGCTCGCTAAGAAATTCTTTTCCAGCTAATACCATATCTTTAGCTGCACGGCGCAGTACTCGTTCAACATCGGCGTGGCTCATGCCTTTAAATAAGCCAATAATCCGAGAGTCATCAATGTCAAATTCACGACGTAAACCACGCAGTTTGATAGACAATAAACGGCGAAGCTGTTCTAAATTTGGATTTTCAAAAACCAACACTTCATCAAAACGACGCCAAATAGCGGGGTCAAGAATACGCTCATGATTGGTGGCAGCAACTAATAGACTTTTGCCCTCATAGGCATCGAGCATTTGTAGGAAAGCGTTAACGACTCGCTTCAACTCACCATGCTCAGCGTTATCAGCACGTTCTTTGGCTAATGCATCAAACTCATCAAATAAAACAACCATCGGGACGGAGGAAATAAAATCGAATACTTGTCTAAGGTTGGCTGCTGTTTCCCCTAAAAGCGAAGACACCACGCTGTCGATGCGAACAATAGCTAAGGGCAAGCCAAGCTCACTGGCTAACACCTCAGCAGTTAGCGTTTTCCCGCAGCCAGGTGGACCACAAAACAACAATCTATCAACTGGGTATAAACCATGGCTTTTTAAGGTTTCTGCACGATGATGTTCTTGCAGTATTTCATTTAGCAGTGATGTGTTTTCATCAGACAAAACAACATCTTCTAGCCGCCGCACAGATTCTTTGATTTGCAAAAGAGGCAAATCTCGCTCTTTGTCTTTGGGTAAGCGGTCACTTAATGCAGATAAGCTTGGCGTGCTAGAATTACGTCGGCCATACAGGACCTTTTCTAGATCGTTTGCGAGCAAATGATGGTTCTTAGCGCGCTCATCCTGAATGATTTGCTCAGAAACACGCTTAAAAGCTTCCTGATTGCCTTCTGCGCCTGTCTTGATCAGCTGTCTAAGTAATTTAGCGTTAGCCATCGCCCATCTCCGTGCTTTAGCATAGTTTCATTGCTGTGTGTGTTCGAATTAAGATTGTAACTTTTCGCAGCAATAATCGCTATTTTTGAATCATGCAAGATAATTGAACAATCGTTTTAACTGGTTTAAGACAGCTTTATTACAGTAAAGAAGCGTGTTCTTGCTTGGCACTTTTCAACTGCTGGTTGAGTTCGACACGGCGGTTAAATTGCATGCTCTTGTTCAGCAGTTGCGCTTCCAACTGCTGAATGGTTTTTTCCAGTTTAGAAATGCGCTGCACGCGCTCAATGGCGGCGCTCAGGCTTTCACCGGCCTGCAACGAATAAGGCAACAAACGAGCCAGCAACTGCTGTTGCAAATGAGTAAAGTCACGGCTGATGGGCAGTGCTTGGCGCTCAGCGTCAACACGCTGCTGTGCACCGTATAAATAAGGGCTACATTTAACGCTGCCATTTTGGTTGATCTGTTTTAAGCAAGCAATAGTTTGTATGCCGCTACTGCCCTGCACTTCAAAAATCAAGGCGCTGGGAATGGCTTTGTCTAAATACTCCAGTAGGCTGTCGCTGATCTGGGCAATCTGTGGCTTGAGCCGTATTGCCAATACCTGAATCTCCGGCAGTTCAGTGCTGGCATTGATATTCAACGTATCTGGCGCAAGTTTATGCGCCCAGGTGATCTTTTCAATCTGTAGCGTTAACAACTCGCGCTGCTTAGCGGTGGGCGTGACGTTTTTGTAAATTGCATTCTTAGGCAGAATGCGACCGACGCGCGTTGAGTCTGGGTAAGCAAATAGCATTAATCAGCCCGCTCCACGTCTTGCACTGCGTTTTGCACAACAACGAAGCCCAGCAACTCAAAGTCATCTAACCCTTGAATGCTATTCACCAGCGCGGTGGTGTGGCGGCCACTAAACAGACTGTCCAAGTCGCTTTCTGCTTTGCTTTCAATCATCGAGTGAATGGCTTGATTGAGCAGATCTGAAATAGCCTGCATATCGCGGCCGTCTTGGGTGCGCTGATTAAAAGACTGGCAGACTTCTAACAAAGGTTCACTGCGGCCTTTACAGGCGGCACGTAACACATCCAGCAGTTTTTTGGCTTGTAGATGGCTGGCCAAAACCTCGCCTTGTTCGCTGATATAGACCAAGTAATACGGGTGTAAACGGTTCTGTTCATCTTGGTGTTTACTTGGGTTTAAATTACGCAAACCAAATATCACCCCAGCCTCTAAACCATCACCAGCTGGAATCACCGCATGCAGGCCTTTAGGCGCTTGCTCAAGGCTGCCATGCTTTTGCACGTGGTTCAAAATATCCATGCGGAACTCGTTTAAACCCAAATCAGTAATGCTGATGCCAGCGCCGGTGTCTTCCAGATCAATCACTTCAGTTTGTAAACGTTGCAGCTGTTTTTTACGGTAGGCGGCATCTTCAGCGTTCACATCCAGCAGATTATCATCACCGGTGGCGGTGACATCGACGATGGCCATGCGGTTTTCTACACGCTCTTTTAGATTGATGTATTCATCAAGACTGATATCGGGCCAGTAGTTCACCAGTTGAATGACTTGGTTTTTCGAGCCGATGCGATCAATACGACCAAAACGCTGCACAATGCGTACAGGATTCCAATGAATATCGTAGTTCACCAAATAATCGCAATCTTGCAGGTTTTGCCCTTCAGAAATACAGTCGGTGGCAATCAATACATCAATCTCGCCGGGCTCATGAGGCAGGATCTTGTCTTTCTCTTTAGATAGCGGTGAGAACAAGGTCAGTACTTCTTGGAAGTCATAACTGCGGCGGCGGCTTTTCAGCGTGCTTTTTGGATTAGCGCTACCTGTGACCTGAGCAAAGTTCAGGTTTAACGCTTGTAAAGCAGGCTGGTTAATCAGGTGCTGGTACAGATAGTCGGTGGTATCAGCAAAAGCAGAGAAGATTAATATTTTGCGATTACCTGGGTTGAGTGGATTATTCGTTTTCTCTTCGATCAACTGCTGTAAATGTTGCAGCTTAGCGTCATGTTCTGGGGTGATCGGTGCAATGGACTGTATTAAAGCGCTTAACCCGGCTAAGTCTGCACGTAATTCAAACGTCCAGCTGGGCAAGTCTAAATCTTGCAAATCAATGCGGATCTTTTTGCCCACGGCAAATGGGTTATCCGCTTCAAGCTCTTCGTCATTGAATGATGCGGTGCTGTAAAGCCCAGCATCTTCAGCCGCTAAATCATGCTCAGTGAAGCGCTCAATTAACGCGAGGGTTTGCATGATCGTGCTGTGTAAGGTTTGCAAGGTCAGACGAAATGAATGCACCGAGCTTTCTAAACGCTTGAGCAAATTAGTGGTCATCAAAGCACGTAAGTTTTTTTCACGGTCCACTTGGCGCAAACGACCACGGCCACCATCCACCTCGGTGTCGTACAGCTCTTCGTATTTTTTAAGACGGCTGGGCAATATAAAGCTCATCGGTGCATAGACGGCTAAGTTCAGTGCAGACAACTGCTCGTAAATCTCGTTAAGTTCCATAGCGCCAGGCATATGGGTAATGGGCACGTGGTAAGACTTCGGCGCTAAACGCTGTGGGAAAGCACCAATCTCGCTGGTGTCATAAAACTGCTGAATATGGCGACGTGAACGGGCAATGGTGACGCTATCGAGCAGCTTAAAAAAATCAAAGCTGAGCATGTTGAGAATGCGCGTGGTGGTGCGCTCTTCTGCAGGCATCTTTGACCAAGCGTTAAACGCGGCCTGGGCTTCTTTAAACACCTGCTCAATACGGCTGCCAATGCCTAGCTTATTTTTAAGCTCGCTGGACTCGCCTTCATAAGCCAGCGCGAGTTGGTTGCGTAAATCATTGAAGCGGTTATTCACCAGCGTTGCTGAGAGCATCAGCACCTTGGTTTTAACACCGGCGCGAATCACCTTGTTCATTAAGGTTTGGTAGCGCGTCTCACGGTCTTTAAGGGCATCGTTGTTTCTAAAATTGTGCGACTCATCAATCACCACCAAGTCGTAATTGCCCCAGTTCACTTGGTTGAGTGGTGTACCAAAGGACTCACCGCTGGTACGGTTTAAATCCGTATGGCACAGCACGTCATAGTTGAAACGGTCTTTGGCAAAGATATTGGTGGTGAGGTTACGGTTATAGGTCAGCCAGTTATCCGCCAGTTTTTTGGGCACCAGCACCAAAACCGATTTATTACGCAGCTCGTAATACTTAACCACCGCCAGTGCAGTAAAGGTTTTACCTAGGCCAACACTATCGGCCAAGATGCAGCCGTTATAGGTTTCCAGCTTGTTGATGATTCCGGTAGCCGCATCTTTTTGGAAGTTGAACAGTTTGTTCCAGACCAGAGTGTCTTGATAGCCGGTCTGCTCATTGGGCAGTACGTCTTCATCGATATTTTGCAAAAAATCTTTAAAAATATTGTAGAGCAGGATGAAGTAAATACGCTCAGGTGAGTTTTCCTGATAGGCCGACTCAATATGCTGGGTGACTAAGGCTGTGACATCCTCAAGCTGTTGCTGGTCCTGCCAGATGCTTTCAAATAAGTTCAGGTATTGCTGAGTAAAGTTCTTATCACCAAAGCGGTTAATGAAGTTAGAAACCGCATTACCCTTTTGATAGCCCAAATCGACTGCAGTAAAGCCTTGCAGCGGCATATAGGCGGTGCTGTCTTCTGCTGTCTGCACATGAGCAAATTGCTGCATAGGCGCTTGGGTCTTATTGGATTTGAATGTGACCTTGCTTCGAATCCAGTCGGCGCACTCTTTAGCAATCGCACGCTGGGTGAGTTGATTGCGCAAATGAATCTCAAACTCTGAGCCATACAAACTGCTTTCACGGCTAATACGCGGAATATAAAACTCGCGCTGCTCTTTTTTGAGCTTATCGGTGGCTTGCTCTGGCACAAAAGTGGGTGAGGTAAAGATGAACTCAAGCGAGCCGATGCTGTTGAGCTCTTTCTTCAGGGCAGCGTAGGCATAAATGGAAAAACAGGATGCGGCAATTTTTAGTTTGGCTTTGGGCTTTAGCGTAGCCTTTAGATCCGTGCCAAAGAGCTGGTTCACATTGTCTAAAATTTGCATGGGCATCCTGCTTCAACATTCAAATGTAGATAAAGAAGGCAGTTTACCCAATAGTGACGACCACTGCATTAGAGGCTGAGCCAGAACATAGAGTATCTACAGGAGCAGCTTAGCTCGGCAGGGTTCTCATCGCGCATAAGATGCGCTCCCACAGTCCAACAGTCCAACAGTCCAACAGTCCCACCCCACAGTAAAGCAAAGCGGTTAGCACGCAGCCGATTGCTTGGCACAGCTCTTGTAGGAGCGCAACTCTTGCGCGAATGTAACTAGCCGGCGCGGATGAATTGAATATATTGAGGAGGAAAGGGTGGATAAGCTTCGTCTGTTGATTTTTGCTTGGGATGGCACTCTGGTGGACTCCATCCAGCGCATTGTTGAAGCCCTGCACAGCTAAGACAAGAGTGCTGCAAGGCGCATGAGATAAGGGTTACAGGAATTCCAGATACAAAAAAGCCCCAAGCACTTAAATGCTTGAGGCTTTATTGATGAATCTGGTTGCGGGAGCCGGATTTGAACCGACGACCTTTGGGTTATGAGCCCAACGAGCTACCAAACTGCTCCATCCCGCGGCGCAAAGTATAGTGCCTTTTCCATAATTGTCAAATTTATCTCAGTTACTGGTATGATGCTGGCAGTTACTAAGCTATTGAAAAGGTTTTCCATGGTATCCAGCACTCGTAAAACCAAGGGTAAGAAAAATCAAGCCCTGCCTTTCACAATTGCAGAGATAGGCTCTGCGGATTATCAGAAACAAACACGCAAGGCTTCTATAATCATTATTATTGTTTTTGCCGCTTCTGCTATGCTGTTTTCCAGCCTTTTGGTGTTGTTTTTGGGCGATACTCAGAGCAGCAACTTCAAATGGAACATCACTGGCGTCATTCTAGGCGTGCTGTTTACTGCCACTCTGATCAACGGCTACTTCAAGAAGCAGCCTTGGATGGCCGCCTCTATGTATGGCTGGCGACTTAAGCGCAGCCTTATGAGCGTGACTAATATCATGCATCATGTGAAAATCGGTGTAAGTGCTAACGATCCTACAGCCATCAAACTTATGCGCTTTTATCACCTGGGCTTGCTGCACATGCATAAACTGGATGGCAACCCCAGCCAAGATGCAGAACTTATTAGCCAAATTAATGAACTGCAGGAAAAAATGCACGACCTACAAATTGACTTGCAGCAAAATACGCTAGAGCCTGACTGGATCTCACAAATTAAAGCAGCGTATCCTGCCAAATAATGACCGAACCTTTTAAAACCTTCTTAAATATATAAGTAGAAACATGAACTTAAAACAAAAACTCTTTATCTTCCTACAATACGCCTTGCCACATCATGGGCTGTCACGGTTAATTGGCTGCTTAGCGGAGTGTGAAGCGCCTTGGTTTAAAAACAGACTGATTAGCTGGTTTATTAAACGCTACAAGATCGATATGAGCCTAGCAGCACAAGAAGATCCGCAGCAGTTTAAGCACTTTAATGATTTTTTTACCCGTGCATTAAAGCCTGGGATTCGACCCATTGATGCCGAACCTAGCTCAGTGGTGAGCCCAGCCGATGGCGCTATCAGTCAGATCGGGACAATCAAACACGGTAGAATTTTCCAAGCTAAAGGCCAGTGTTTCAGCGTCAATGAGTTGCTGGGGGGCGATAGCCTGCGCGCAAAAACCTTTATGGGCGGTAATTTCTGTACGGTATACTTATCACCACGCGACTACCACCGGGTGCATATGCCTGTAACTGGCACCCTGAAAGAAATGATTTATGTGCCAGGCCGTCTTTTTTCAGTCAATCAAACCACAGCAGAAAACGTGCCGGAGCTATTTGCGCGCAATGAGCGTGTGGTGTGTATTTTTGATACCGAGGCAGGACCCATGGCCGTGGTGCTGGTCGGCGCGATGATAGTTGCCAGTATTGAGACTGTCTGGGCGGGTCTTGTCACACCACCAAAGCGTGAACTGCGTTCATTTAGCTATACAGACGAAGCGCGCCAACCGGTAATACTAGAAAAAGGTGCCGAGCTTGGGCGGTTTAAATTAGGCTCCACTGCTATTGTTCTTTTTGCGGCGGACGCAGTTCAGTGGCAAGAGCAGTTGGGCGAGCTCAGCGTTGTAAATATGGGACAACCCTTAGGTTTTTATGGCCAAAATCCGCACAACGCCACATGATTCACGGTTCGCGCAAGTAATAAAGCTATATAATCGACACCTTTTTCACACTGGAGTTTTTTGACTAATGGATAAGCCGAACCAGTTATTATCGCTACAAACGCCTACACAGGACTTAACTACCCTGTCGTTTTGTAAGCCCACGGCGCGCGATTTAACAACTTGGATCAATGGTCTACCTAAAGCCAATATTGGTGAGCTAGCCCGTCTGCTCTACCAATCTCTAGTTGAGCTTAATCGACTACAGGTGAGCGCTGAAATACGCTTTCAACTCATCGAAATAATTCGCCCTGAAGTTAGCTTTATTACCAAGCAGCTTGAAAAAAACCACTTGCTGCAAAGCGTTATATTGGATGAGCGCGGTCGCAAAGTAGCCAATCTATGCCAAGCATTACAAAACATGCTCAGCACGGGCTATAAGCTGTGTATCAGCCAACATCAGGCGCAAACACAGCCACAACGCAACAACATTCTTGCGTACGCCATACAAAGAGCCACACAAAGCCTTTATTCTGCTTTAGCACGCTCTTACCAACTTTATTACCCTGTGCCTGCTAGTTTGTGGTTCGACCTACATCAGCTGTATGTACTAGCCTGCAAACACAACATACAAACCACCAAGCTTAAAGACCCTTTATTGGGCGATCTGAAAGAGCAATCTATCGAGCAGGCTTACAGCTGCGCATTACTGTTAGGTTGCGCCCGTATCAACCAAATGCGTCAACGTGATATCTCTCTTCTGGCGAGCACGCTGCCACACTGGTGTCATCTAGCTTCGCTTCAAAGCGTGGACGCTGCCACGACACTGTTTGTTGTCGCACCTCATAGCGATACACCACCTAGATACAAAGCTTTATTAAATATCAGCAAAACCGAGGTTCTGCTGGGTCTAGACACTAGAGCTTTAGCCAGCGCACTCGAAGAATGGATTAATTTGCCGGAAGGCAAAAAACACAACGCAAAAGTATTTATTCCTGCGGGCACGCAGTCGACTTTTATCTACCAGCTATGCAGCGCATGGGGCGACATTGCTAAGCGAGACTTCAAGCGCACTCCCAGCTCAGGCACACTTGAGCTTTGCTTGGGTATGACGGCTGTACACTATTATCTAGCAGGACAAGTAAGTTTTGATAATACCTTAGCCAAACCACATATCAGCAAAGCCAACTATTCGTATGACAATCGCGCACCAGACATTTGGGCTAACGCCTTTGATGCGCAAGACAATGGCACAGACTCTCTGCTTGATGAAGTCATCAACTACACACCCCAAGAGCAGAATGAAGCAGAGCTGGCTCAAGAAATCGCCACCGTTTATCCGACCTACAACATCAGCATTGTTAACCAAAGCCCGGGAGGTTACTGTTTAGAGTGGGATAAGGATGCACCTTCACAGCTCCAAGCAGGTGATATCATTGGGTTGAGTAGTGATTCATGCAAAAGCTGGGTAACCGCTGTGATTCGTTGGATTCGACAAATTCGCAATGGCGGCGCACAAATTGGTGTAGAATTATTGGCACCTAACGCACAACCCTGCGGTGTGCAATTAGTACGTCCGGGCGGGGAGCCGAGTAATTATTTACGTGGTTTACTGGTTCCTGAGATTCCAGCAATATCGCGCCCAGCTAGCCTCATTACACCACGCATTCCGTTTCAAGAAGGCAGCCGAGTTAATATCAACCATGCTGGAACTGAAACCAAAGCCACTTTAGGCAAGCGCTCAATTCACACGGCAAGCATCAGTCAATACGAATACAAAGTAAGCACTGCGGTTCAGCCTAAGCAAGCCGCTAGTGTAGAAATTCCCAGCGCCGCTGCTTCAACATTTGCTACCGTTGACGCGAAACCCAACAAGCCAGCAGATGATTTTGACTCTCTCTGGAAAATCTTATAATTGTAATAAAAATGAGCTTTACGGTTTTATATGACTATTAATAAGAAAACTATTCGTTTATTGCTTCTTGAGCAATCGCAGAATGAGGCCGAACGCATTGTCAGCCTTTTTCGTAACGCCGGTCATGCAACACGGGTACACCGTATTTGCCAAATCACTGAGCTTGAGCAAGCATTAACCCAAAGCTGGGACTTATTTATTGCAGCACCTAACTGCGATGAATTATCTCCAGAAGACGCGCTCATGGTGTTACAAAAAACCGCACGCGACACCTCTTTTATCATGCTGGTAGAAAACAATGATTCGGACAGCATTACCGAAGCATTAGAACTGGGTGCCAACGATGCTGTCCCCATGAATGAAGACGAGCGTCTTATTTTAGTGGCTAAACGTGAGTTAGCGAATCTTGAAGAGCGCCGCCAGCGTCGCGAAGCAGAACTGGCTTTGCACGAAGTGGAAAAGCGTTGCCAACTACTGCTAGACAGCTCTATGGATGCCATCAGTTATGTACATGACGGCATGCACATCTATGCTAACCGCACGTATTTAAGCCTGTTTGAATATGCTGATGCCGACGCGCTAGAAGGCATGCCGATGATCGATCTAATCGATAGCCAAGACCATGCCGGCTTTAAAGACTTTCTTAAATCCTACGGCACGGACAAAGGCAAAGCTGACTTCATGTTTACAGGCGTGACAGCCGCCGGCGAAAGTTTTAAAGCTTCTATGTCATTCTCTCCAGCCCAGTACGATGGTGAACCCTGCATTCAAGTGGTGATTCGCACCGCCAGTGATAACGCTGAACTGGAAGAAAAATTACGCGAAATAAGCACCTTAGATTCAGTCACCAACCTGTTTAACCGTCAGCACTTCTTAGAACTGATGGATGCTGCTGCAGATCGCGCTGTGCGTGATGGCGAGCCAGCCAGTTTGGCCTATATACAGTTGGATAATCTTGCTAATTTGCAAGCTGATATAGGTATCGCCGGTATTGATACGTTATTGACTGGGCTGGCTGTTTTAGCACGCGAAGCCTTAAGTGAGTCAGCACTCATTGCTCGCTTTGCTGATGATGCATTCACCGTTATTCACCCCAACAAAACGCCTGAACAAGTTCAGGATGAGCTCACCAAGTTGCTACAAACAACTGAAGCTAAATTATTTGATATAGATGGCCGTACCGCACAAGTTACCTTGTCGATTGGCGCAGCATTGCTAAGCGAAAAAACACCTAAAGCAGCAAAAGTTTTAGAACGCGCTCGCCGCTGTGCCGATGAAGTAGAGTCCGGAAACGGGTTAAAAATCCATAACCCCGCTGATGATATCGCCGCAGCCGCCAGCCGTGGTGATGTACAAGCCATGGTTCAACAAGCCTTGGACAAAAACGAATTCCGTCTTTTGTTCCAGCCAGTTGTCAGTCTACGCGGCGATAGTCACGAACATTACGAAGTGTTGCTACGTTTAGTTACCCCGGCCGGTAAAGAAATTTCACCTGCTGATTTTATGACGGATGCGATTAATGCCGGCCTCGCTGGAAAGGTTGACCGCTGGGTGCTGCTCAATGCCATCAAAGCCTTAACGGAGCACCGTGCTAAGGGTCATGACACACGCCTGTTTATCCATATTTCCAGCGCCAGCTTACAAGATCCCTCGTTGCTTGCTTGGTTAACCGTGGTGCTAAAAGCAGCGCGTTTGCCTGCGCAATCATTAATCATACAAATTCGTGAAACTGACGCTGTAACCTATTTAAAACAAGCCAAGCAATTGGCCGAGGGTTTAATCAAGCTTGATTGCCAGATAGCTATTGTGCAGTTTGGTTGTGCAGTAAATCCATTAAATACGCTTAAGCACATGCAGGTTGATTTTGTGAAAATGGATGGCTCTTTCACCCAAGAAATCGCGGACTCAGCCAGCCAAGCAGCTTTGCTAGAAACTCTGTCAGAGCTGCACGCACAATCCAAGCAAACCATCATTCCTATGGTTGAATCAGCTTCCGTGTTAACGGTTTTATGGCAAGCGGGTGTGCATTACATTCAGGGCTATTATTTACAGCAACCTGCAGTGAAAATGAGCTACGAATTTACCGCCGACGATAATTAAGCTCTTTTGTAAAGCAAACGGATCAAGCTACAACAAGCGCAAACTGCACAGCCACTTAGGGGAATGCATTTGCGCTTTGCATTTTAACTGTAGAGCAAGCCCACATTAGCTGATTGCACTTGTGTACGCAGCCTGCTTAAACCACCTTTTACCCCTACTTTGCCGTGCAGTTTTCTTTTATGACAGCATTTCAGATTGGCTCATTCGCGTTGAGTAACAACCTTGTCTTAGCCCCCATGGCTGGCATCAGCGATCGCCCCTTTCGCGAACTATGCCGCCAATTAGGCGCGGGCATGGCTGTGGCAGAAATGCTCACCAGCGATACCAGCCTGTGGAACAGTCGCAAATCCAGCCTAAGATTACTCGATGAAAGCGATCCAGAGCCGCGCTCTATCCAAATTGCCGGCACCGAACCCGAGCAAATGGCCCACGCCGCGCAGCAATGCATTGCCATGGGCGCACAGATTATCGATATCAATATGGGCTGTCCGGCCAAAAAAGTTTGCAGCAAAGCAGCTGGCTCCGCCTTACTTAAAGATGAATTACTAGTCGCCAAGATACTGCATGCCGTCGTTAATGCGGTAGATGCACCCGTAACACTAAAAATCCGTACCGGCTGGGATCAGCACAGCAAAAACGCCCTACAGATAGCCAACATAGCCGAACAAGAAGGCATTTGCGCGCTTGCGATACATGGCCGCACCCGCGCTGATCGTTTTCTAGGTAACGCAGAATACGACAGCATCGCTGAAGTGAAGCAAGCCATTAGCATCCCAGTGTTAGCCAATGGTGATATAGATAGCCCCGAGAAAGCTCGCTATGTATTGGATTACACCAAAGCCGATGGTTTGCTCATAGGTCGTGCGGCACAAGGTCGTCCTTGGATATTTCAAGAAATCAGCTATTTTTTGCGTACCGGTGAGAAACTTGCACCCAGACCGATAAGAGAAATAAAGGAGATCTTATCGGCGCATCTTGTTAAAATGCACGACTTCTATGGCTCTACCATGGGCGTGCGCATAGCGCGCAAGCATATACATTGGTATTTAGGGAGGTTTCCTGATGCCTCGCTTTTACGCCGCGATATCAATCAAGTCGTATGCCCTGAGGCTCAACTAGACTGCATTGCGAACTATTTACAACGTCTTGAACAACTAGGCGTCGAACATGCAGCTTAAAAGCCTGATCAAGTATTAACAACGGAAAACCAAAAGTGACCACAGAACCAGCACCCTTTTGCACCTTTGCTACAGACGACTGCATGACACTACGCGCCTGCGTTGAACAAACCATGCACAGCTACTTTGCCCACCTTGATGGCGCTGATGTGACGGATGTATACCAGTTCGTCCTTAGCGAAGTGGAGGCTCCCCTGCTCAAAACAGTACTGGAGCATGCTCAAGGCAACCAAAGCAAAGCGGCTGAAATTCTCGGCCTAAATCGCGGCACTCTGCGTAAAAAGCTCAAAGACTACAACCTTATTTAATGGCTCTGCGCCATGCAGACGCTATTCTGATTAATCCAGGAAGCTCCATGACTGATCAAACCCTAAAAACCCCCGTACGCCGTGCGCTTATCAGTGTTTCTGACAAAGCCGGCGTGGTTGAATTTGCCCAAGCGCTTGACCAGCTAGGCGTAGAAATCCTCTCCACAGGCGGCACCTTTAAACTGCTACGCGACAACGACATTCCCGCTGTTGAAGTAGCAGATTACACAGGTTTCCCTGAGATGATGGATGGTCGGGTAAAAACCCTGCACCCTAAAATTCATGGCGGTATCTTAGGTCGCCGTGCGCAAGATGGCGCAGTGATGGATGAGCACGGCATCAAGCCCATTGATCTGGTTGCCGTGAACCTCTACCCCTTTGCCGCCACCGTGGCGAAAGAAGGCTGCACCCTGCCCGATGCGATTGAAAATATCGACATTGGCGGCCCCACCATGGTGCGTAGCGCCGCGAAAAACCATAAAGACGTAGCGATTGTAGTAAATGCGAGCGACTACAGCGATATTATTGCCGCACTCAAAGACGGCGGCCTCACCTATGCTGCACGTTTTAGCCTTGCACTAAAAGCCTTTGAGCACACCGCCGCCTATGACGGCATGATTGCCAACTATTTGGGCACTATCGCGCAAGATGCACCCA
The DNA here is from genome assembly GCF_030362935.1 of Thiopseudomonas acetoxidans. Lineage (NCBI taxonomy): Bacteria > Pseudomonadati > Pseudomonadota > Gammaproteobacteria > Pseudomonadales > Pseudomonadaceae > Thiopseudomonas > Thiopseudomonas acetoxidans. The sequence continues at coordinate 10,959 of NZ_JAUCDY010000006.1, read as the reverse complement.
TTCTCAGCACAGAGAACCGCAGCGCCTTTCCACAAACCTTCAATGCGCAATTCATCAAAGCGCAAGACATGCGCTATGGCGAAAACCCGCATCAAGCGGCCGCGTTTTATGTGGAAGCACAACCGGCAGAGATCAGCGTAGCCACCGCCATGCAAATCCAAGGTAAAGAGCTATCCTTTAACAACGTAGCCGATACCGATGCCGCACTTGAGTGCGTGAAAAGCTTTGTGAAGCCGGCTTGCGTTATTGTTAAACATGCCAACCCATGCGGCGTAGCTGTGGTACCAGAAGCAGAGGGTGGCATTCGTCAGGCCTATGAGCTGGCCTATGCAACTGACACTGAATCAGCCTTTGGCGGCATTATCGCCTTTAACCGTGAATTGGATGGTGATACTGCCCAAGCCATTGTTGAGCGCCAGTTTGTTGAAGTAATTATCGCCCCAAGCATCTCTGCTGCCGCGCGTGAGATTGTTGCCAGCAAAGCCAATATACGCTTGCTGGAATGCGGTCAGTGGTCCGAACAACGCAGCGCTGCCTGGGACTTCAAGCGAGTCAACGGTGGACTGCTGGTACAAAGTCGCGACATCGGCATGATTGGCGCAGAGGATTTACAGGTGGTCACCCAGCGTGCTCCGACTGAACAAGAAATCCACGATCTGATTTTTGCTTGGAAAGTCGCCAAGTTTGTGAAATCAAACGCTATTGTGTACGCCAAAAACCGCCAAACCATCGGCGTAGGCGCTGGGCAAATGAGCCGTGTTAACTCAGCTCGCATTGCCGCGATCAAAGCCGAGCATGCTGGTTTGCAGGTCGAAGGCGCGGTAATGGCCTCTGATGCCTTCTTCCCCTTCCGCGACGGCATTGATAACGCGGCTAAAGCCGGTATCCGTGCGGTGATTCAGCCCGGTGGTTCCATGCGTGACAACGAGGTGATTGCCGCTGCTGATGAAGCCGATATCGCCATGGTCTTTACCGGTATGCGTCACTTCCGACACTAATTGAGGGTTGCACATGAATATTTTAATCATTGGTAATGGCGGACGTGAACATGCGCTGGCATGGAAAGTCGCGCAAGACCCACGCGTCACCAAGATTTTTGTGGCTCCCGGTAATGCCGGCACCGCCACAGAAGCCAAGTGCGAAAACGTCAACATTGGCGTTACCGAACTAGACAAGCTGGCGGATTTTGCTGAAACAAACCAAGTAGCACTGACCATTGTTGGTCCAGAAGCACCTTTGGTGCTGGGCGTAGTGGATACTTTCCGCGCACGTGGTTTGGCTATTTTTGGTCCAACGGCTAAAGCAGCGCAACTAGAAGGCTCCAAAGCCTTCACCAAAGACTTCCTTGCCCGTCACAATATCCCAACCGCTGACTACGCCAACTTCACCGACACCGAGGCAGCACTGACCTACGTGCGTGAAAAAGGCGCGCCTATCGTCATCAAAGCCGACGGTTTAGCCGCGGGCAAAGGGGTGATTGTCGCCATGACGCTCGAAGAAGCGGAGTCTGCGATCATCGATATGCTGTCTGGCAATGCCTTTGGTGCAGCAGGTTCGCGGGTGGTGATTGAAGAGTTTCTAGATGGCGAAGAAGCCAGCTTTATTGTCATGGTGGACGGCGAAAACGTGCTGCCAATGGCCACCAGCCAAGATCACAAACGCGTAGGTGATGGCGACACCGGCCCCAATACTGGCGGCATGGGTGCTTACTCCCCTGCCCCTGTGGTCACCGATGCCGTATTCCAGCGTGTGTTGGACGAAATCATTTATCCAACTGTTCGCGGCATGGCAGCGGAAGACAATGTGTACACCGGTTTTCTCTATGCCGGCTTGATGATTGATAAAGCCGGGAACTCTAAAATCATTGAATACAACTGCCGTTTTGGCGACCCCGAAACCCAGCCTATTTTGATGCGTTTGGAGTCCAGCCTGATTCTGCTGATCGAAGCGGCCTTGGCCAAAGCCTTAGACAAAGTCCAAGCGCAGTGGGATCCACGCCCCAGCTTAGGCGTTGTGTTGGCCTCTGGCGGTTATCCTGCAGACGATTACAGCGCAGGGCACGCCATTGATGGCTTAGACGCTGCTGCCAAGCTGGATGGCAAGGTGTTCCACGCTGGCACGCGCCTAGAAGACGGCAAGGTGATTAACTCGGGCGGTCGGGTACTCTGTGCTACGGCGCTGGGTGAGACGGTCGCTGAAGCTCAAGCCAACGCCTACAAATTGGCGGAAAAAATCAGCTGGGAAGGCAGTTTCTACCGTAAGGATATTGGCTACCGTGCCATTGAGCGCGAACAGCAATAAACATCCTAGCCCGCACCTTTAAACCCGCCCTTCGGCGGGTTTTTTTATACGTGCTGCCAAAATCCCCCGCCGACAACCTCCCCTTTAGTCTAGATATTTAGTTCGATACTGCATTTATTGACAAGAATCATCACAAGCACTCCTATTGCACGCTAAAACGCGCTATCAACAATAAGGAATAAGGTGCAGGGGGATAGTTATGGTATTTATGCCTTGGACGAGCGAGCTGGAAATCGGTATAGCGGAAATTGACGAACAACATCAATGGCTTGTTGATCTAACCAATCAACTGCATACCACAATGAGCCAAAGTGAACAGGATCCTGAGCGCATCGGTGACATATTGGAACAACTTATCGACTATACCATGAACCACTTTATCGTTGAAGAAGAGTTATTTATCCGTTTGGGCTACCCTGAAACTGAAGGACATAAAAAGCAGCATGATGTTTTTTGTAAGCGTGTAATGGGACTGCTGGAGCGTCACGACTCAGGCGAAACTGTTGGTGCTGAAGCATTAGAGCTGCTGAAAAACTGGCTTATTAACCACATCACAAAGGTTGATAAAGCCTATGTTGAATTCTTTCGGGAAAATAATGCACTACATTAATGCACCTCTTAAACACCATGACTTTGCTGTAAAACATGCGGGGAAGCAATGACGTTCATGCCGTGGTCGAAAGGTCTTGAAATCGGAATTGAAGAAATAGACAAACAACACAGGTGGCTATTTGAGCTAACCAACCGCCTGCATAAAATCATTAACAATAACGAAACACAACACCCTGAAATTCAGCATGCACTCGAACAGTTAGTGGATTACACCATGAACCACTTCATCATCGAGGAAGAGCTGTTTGAGCGTTTGGGCTATCCAGAAACCGATGCTCACAAAGCGCAGCACAATGTCTTTTGTCACAACGTAATGGATTTATTGGTACGTCATGACAGCGGTGAAGTCGTCAATACAGAAATGCTTAAGCTATTAAAAGACTGGCTTCTGCATCATATCTGCACGGTGGATAAAGCCTATGTGGCCCACTTTCGCGCGCACAAAGTAGCACCCGACCCCTTAACACCAGAGCCTAAGCCGGTAAATTAATTATCTTCAAAGTTGTAGTTGCCGGGCGCTAAGTTATCAAAGCGCGTGTAGCGACCATGGAACATAAGTCGTGTGGTACCAATAGGACCGTTACGCTGTTTACCGATAATAATTTCAGCGATGCCTTTATGCTCGGTTTCCGGGTGATAAACCTCATCGCGGTACACAAACATAATCACATCAGCATCCTGTTCAATCGCACCGGATTCGCGCAAGTCAGAGTTGACTGGCCGCTTATTAGGTCGCTGTTCCAACGAACGGTTTAACTGCGACAAAGCCACCACAGGACAGTTAAACTCTTTAGCCAAGGCTTTTAGCGAGCGTGAAATTTCAGAAATCTCATTGACTCGGTTCTCACTGCTCCCGCCTAACTGCATCAGTTGCAAGTAGTCGACCATGATCAAACCAATTTCGCCCTGCTCACGAGCAACGCGTCGTGCTCGAGCACGCATCTCTGTTGGGCTAATTCCTGCAGTATCATCGATGTAAAGCTTGCGGCTTTGTAATAGCGCAACGGTAGAGGTAAGGCGCGACCAATCCTCATCATCCAGCTTGCCAGTACGCACACGTCCTTGCTCGATACGCCCTAGTGATGAAATCATCCGCATAACTAACGACTCAGCGGGCATCTCTAACGAGAACACCAGAATCGTCTTGTCCGATTTCATCAACGCATTTTCCACCAAATTCATCGCAAAGGTGGTTTTACCCATCGACGGGCGCCCAGCGACAATAACTAAGTCTGATGGTTGTAAACCGCTAGTTTTCTCATCTAAATCAGTAAAACCTGTTGATAGTCCGGTAATTTGCGAGTCGCTGTTATACAGCATATCAATGGTATCAACAGTGCTGGCTAGCAGCTGATTCAAGGCTATTGGCCCACCTGACTTGGGTCTTGCTTCAGCAATTTGGAAAATTTTACGCTCGGCCTCGTCCAGTATTTGATCACCCTCACGCCCTTTGGGGTAATACGCGGAGTCGGCAATCTCATTACTGACGCTGATTAACTGGCGTAATGTAGCGCGCTCTCGAACGATTTTCGCATAAGCACTGATGTTCGCCACAGAGGGTGTATTGGCAGCTAATTCACCCAAATAGGCCAAGCCGCCTGCTTGCGCTAGGCTGCCGTCTTTCTCTAAAAACTCAGCCAAAGTCACCACGTCAAAGGGTTCGTTACGTTCGGCTAGCGTGTAAATCGCGCGATAAATTAAACGGTGGTCATGACGGTAAAAATCACGGTCTATCAATTGATCCGAGATGCGCTCCCACGCACTGTTATCCAGTACCAATCCGCCTAGAACTGATTGCTCAGCTTCGACCGAGTGTGGCGGGATCTTTAAGGCAGCTGTTTCTAAATCATATTGTTGGGGAGCTTGTGTCTCGTACATAGTCAAACCACTGTATTTTCTGTTCAAACCAAAGCGCTATTAAATAGCATTAGCGCAGAAAACAAAAGGCACGTATTCAACAAGAACACGTGCCTTTGTTTAAGCATCTCTACCTAGCCACTTAGACTGCGATTGCGGACTTAGTAATGCTACTCAGAGATTTCTTAAGCACATCACCTAGCAATTAACAGACTTACTCGCCTGCAACTACCAGTTTGATGGCTGCTGTAACTTCAGAGTGTAGCTGCAAGCTAATTTCGAATTCACCAGCTTGACGGATAGTGCCTTGTGGCAAACTAACTTCACTCTTCGCAACTTCTACACCAGTTGCGGTCAATGCGTCGGCAATATCTTGGGTACCAATGGAACCAAAGAGCTTACCTTCTTCACCAACATTAGCAGTAATAGTCACTACCAACTCATTGAGCTTCTCTGCGCGAGCTTGTGCCGCAGCCAGCTTTTCAGCAGCTGCTTTTTCAAGTTCTGCACGACGTGCTTCAAACAATGCAATGTTCTCTGCAGTAGCAGCAGTAGCCTTACCTTGCGGTAATAAAAAGTTACGGCCAAAACCGGCCTTAACTGTTACTTTGTCACCAAGTTCACCGAGGTTGGCAACCTTTTCTAGCAGTATGACTTCCATTTGAGTCTCACCTCTTGAATATTAATCTACACCGTTCGTGTCAGTCTGCATCTGCTTTAGATACATGCAAGCCACGAAAATCAAACAAACTGTCAGCCAGAGCCATTATTACCAATAAAGGAAACAGCAGTTGGACAAAGAAAATCAAACCTAAATACAAAGCAATCAGCCAAAAACTACTCAGTTTATGCTTTGCCATCAAGCCGTGTACCAACGCCAGACCTGCAACCCCTAAAACAACAGCGCATAGAGGTGTTAAGCCCGCAATAACTATAGAAATATTAGGTGCCAAAATCATGGCTGCCACTAAAGCTACTGCTACCAGCCTAGGTAGACGTATACGGTGAAACTCTTTACCAAAACCACCTGGGTTATACAAAATAGACTGCCAATAGCGCGCCAGCATCAAGCTCAGCAAACTCATAAATTGAATGGTAGCAGCCATTAGCCCAATTAAAACTGGCGCTAACAGGTTTTCCAACTTCAAAATATCTTCTGCTGAAAGCTCCTCGTACATACCCGACAACATCTGCGGTAGTGCAGCACTAATCGCCGTGACTAGTTCTGCTATGGGTTCTGCGAAGGTAGCCTGTAGCCCCCAAACACAGCCCAAACCGAGCAAAATACTAAAAATTAGCACTTTGAGCCAAGCCGATGTTTCACGTAACACCTGGGCTAATGCCAAAGTGCTACAAATCACCAACAAGGCTATAGGGTCGCCATAAACGGCCCATACTGCTGCGGGTATTAGTGCCCAGATCAATACAGGCGCTGCTTGTGCAAACCCTTTGCGCATCAGCACTAGGCCTGCCGCTGCAGCACTGAGCCAAAAAAGCACAGGTATCGCAGCAGAAATTCCTACTACCAGAATTGCCTGCATACGTCCGCGCATTATAAAATTAGCGAGTGGGCGCATGCTTTAATTTCCTTTACTAGGGTAAAAACCCTGAATTAACGATCGTGACTATCAGTGTACGGTAATAAAGCCAAGAAACGCGCGCGCTTAATAGCGGTTGCCAGCTGACGCTGATATCTGGCTTTGGTGCCTGTAATACGGCTAGGAACGATTTTGCCGGTTTCTGAAACATAGGCTTTCAGGGTGTTCAGATCTTTGTAATCGATCTCCTGAGTGCCTTCAGCGGTAAAACGGCAAAACTTACGACGACGGAAAAAACGTGCCATGACTATGTCTCCTTAATGGGCTGCAATTACTCGTCAGAGTCTTCATCGCTGTCGTCGTCACCATCTTCATCATCGGTGTCTTCAACAGTTTCAGTACGCTCACGACGCTCACGACGCTCACCACGGTTTTCTTCCGCTTTAAGCATTTCGGACTGCTCTGTAACCGCTTCATCACGACGGATGATCAGGTTACGTAGCACTGCATCGTTGTATCGGAAGCTGTCTTCCAGCTCAGCCAATACTTTGCTACTGCACTCAACATTAAGTAATACATAGTGGGCTTTGTGAATTTCGTTAATTGCATAAGCAAGTTGACGACGGCCCCAGTCTTCGTGACGGTGAATTTTACCACCATCTTCTTCGATCAGCTTGGTATAACGCTCAACCATGCCGCCGACTTGTTCGCTCTGATCCGGATGAACCAGGAACACAATTTCGTAATGACGCATAAAAGCTCCTTACGGGTTATAGCCTGCTGCAATACAGTCAGGCAAGGAGTGAATGAAAACCTGTTGTGCTGCAAAAAGCAGACCCAACAGGGGCGCACATCTTACCGAAAACGCACCCCAAGCGCAAACGCTTCCTTAGCTGTTTTTCACGCTCATGCGCTGCCGTTGCATTTCAAACAAACAAACACCGGTGGCAACCGACACATTTAAGCTACTCACGCTGCCATGCATGGGTAAGCTGACGAGGTAATCGCAGTGTTCGCGGGTTAATCGGCGCATGCCCTTACCCTCTGCGCCCATTACTAACGCCATAGGACCTGATAAGTCCTGCTGATACAGACTGCACTGAGCCTCACCAGCTGCGCCAACAATCCATATCCCCTGCTGCTGTAATTTTTTCAGCGTACGCGCCAGATTAGTCACCGCCACCAAAGGAACAACCTCTGCCGCGCCGCAAGCCACCTTGCGTACAGTGGCATTCATGGTGGCTGATTTATCCTTGGGAATAATTACCGCATGCACACCAGCCGCATCGGCGGTACGCAGGCATGCACCGAGGTTATGCGGATCAGTAACACCGTCCAGCACGAGCAACAAAGCCGGCTGCTCGAGGCGATCCAACAACTCATCCAGCATGGGCTCACCCCACACCTGACTTGGGCTTACATAAGCCAAAACACCCTGATGCACGGCTTCGGTTTTTTCGTCCAACTGAGCACGGTCAACCAACTGAGGCGCTAACTTAGCCGCCTGCGCCAGCTCCATAATTGCCTGCACGCTAGCATCCTGACGGCCTTGCAGCAGATACAGTTGTTTGACTCGTTTGGGATGGTGGCGCAATAAAGCAGTAACTGCATGCACGCCATAGACTTGCTCTAAATCATTCATAGAAGCCTGACTTCCTCGACTTACTCACGGGCTTGCGCTTACTTTTCTTAGCCGGCTTTTTTTCTACCTTGGTAGCGCTCTTTGGTTTTTCCGCAGCGGCTTTGGCTTTTTTCTTAGTGCTTGCACCGCCCGCCTGCATAGCAACCTTGCCTTTAGCTGGTTTAACTGGTGCTGCGTGCTCTGCGGGACTTAGCTCAAAATCAATCTTACGCTCATCCAAATCAACCCGCGCTACAACCACCTCAACCTTGTCGCCAAGACGGTAGCTGCGGCCACTGCGCTCACCTGCCAGGCGATGATAAAGCGGCTCAAAGTGGTAATAATCACCCGGCAGTGCTGTAACGTGCACCAAACCTTCGACATAAATGTCATCCAGCTCCACGAAGAGGCCAAAACCTGTCACGGCAGTCACTGAACCGGTAAAAGTCTCGCCGATATGTTCCTGCATAAACTCACACTTGAGCCAGTTCACCACATCCCGTGTTGCTTCATCAGCACGGCGCTCTGTGACCGAAACATCCGTCCCTATTTGCTCTAGTCGTGCATAGTCATAGGGGTAAATCTTGGCTTTAGCTAAAGGTCCCGCACCCGCACGACGCACCAGTTCAGTTTGGCGGCGCGAACGAATAACACTGCGTACAGCGCGATGGTTAAGCAAGTCGGCATAGCGACGAATCGGTGAGGTAAAGTGCGTATAAGACTGATAATGCAAACCGAAGTGACCAATGTCTTCAGGACTGTATTGCGCCTGACTTAACGAGCGCAACATCACGGTTTGGATAATTTCGAAATCTGGCCGATCATGAATTCGCTCCAGCAAACGCAGATAGTCCTTAGGCGTAGGATCTTGCTTACCATTGTTAATGGACATACCAATTGTGCCAAGAAAACCGCGCAGTTTCTCTAGCTTTTCTGCTGTAGGTCCTGCGTGAATGCGGTACAAGCCCGGAATCTTGCTGGTACGCAAAAAGTCCGCCATTGCCACGTTAGCACAGAGCATGCACTCTTCAATTAATTTATGTGCATCATTGCGCTCAGTAGGCAAAATCTCCGCAATTTTGCGATCTTCACCAAAAACGATATAGGTATCACGGGTTTCGAAATCAATCGCCCCACGTTGCTTGCGTTGTTTGGCTAATGCCTTATACAGCAAATACAGCTGCTGTAAGTGGGGTAACAACGTGCTGTGTTTTTTGCTGGCTTGTCGACCTTCTTTGCTTTCAGGCTCAACCAGCATGGAGCTGACTTCATCGTAAGTTAGCCGCGCCTGTGACTGAATAACCGCCTCGTAAAAACAATAGCTTAAACGCTTACCCGAGCGTGAAAGAGTCACCTCGCATACCATAGCCAAACGATCAACTTTAGGGTTTAGCGAGCACAGACCATTGGACAGCTGCACAGGCAGCATGGGAATCACGCGCCCAGGGAAATACACCGAGTTACCACGTTTAGCTGCTTCTTTATCTAACGCCGATCCAACTTCAACATAGTGCGACACATCCGCAATGGCCACATACAAGCGCCAACCGTTTTTCTCATCAGCCACAGCGCAAACCGCATCATCAAAGTCACGCGCATCCGCACCATCAATGGTCACAAAGGGTAAATGACGTAAATCTATGCGCTTTTGTTTATCCGCCTCATCCACATCAGGGCTTAATTTACTCGCCTCTGCTAAAGCAGCCTTAGGCCACTCGTGGGGAATGTCGTAATTACGCAGTGCCACATCGATTTCAATACCTGGAGCCATATAATCCCCCAGCACTTGACAGACTCGACCCTGCGCAGGAATACGAGTCGTGGGCCAGTGGGTAATTTCCACTTCAACTAGCTGACCAATCACCGCATTATTAGCACAGCCCGGGCTGATAAAGATTTCGTTCTGCATGCGGGTATTGTCTGGAATAACAAAACCTAAACCGTTTTCTTCGTTATAACGTCCGACAATTTTTTCATGGGCGCGACTCACAACCTCAGCGACCACACCTTCAGGACGCCCACGGCGGTCTGTTCCGGTTACTCTAACCAGCACACGATCGCCATCAAATAGACGACGCATCTGTACCGGACCTAAAAAAATATCACCGCCGCCAGCATCTGGGATTAAAAACCCAAAACCATCACGATGCCCTTGCACGCGTCCGGCGATTAAATCCAATTTGGTCACAGGTGCATAAGCACCGCGACGGGTGTAAACCACTTGCGCATCACGTTCCATCGCGCGCAAACGCCGACGTACGGCTTCGATATCTTCTTCAGTATAAAGACCCAGCTCTGCACATAATTGCTCACGTGAAGCAGGCGCGCCACGTTGTTCCAAGTGCTGCAAAATCAAAGCACGACTTGGAATGGGGTTCTCATATTTTTGCGCTTCTAGCGCAGCCTCAGGATCGAGGGGGTGCCATTTGGCTTTCAAATTTTCTTTCCTTTTCAACCATTAAAAATTACAACTTTTTCTGACAGATTTTTATTATGTAGTACTTTACAAACAACAATCATGCACCTATAGTACACGCGCAATTTAGATTGTACACGACATATATGCGTGCCTAATCTAATGCTGCAATGCCCAGGTGGTGAAATTGGTAGACACGCTAGCTTCAGGTGCTAGTGCTCGCAAGGGCGTGGAAGTTCGAGTCTTCTCCTGGGCACCAATCATAATGCCAAAAGCCCCTAACCACGGGGCTTTGTGCTTTTTAGGGGTTTGCGATACCCCCAATTTGTTTTGCACTCTTTTGTTCAGCTCCCTACGCTAAATTTACAAAACCGGTCCTATTGTGGCGATGACGTTATGCCATATGCGTTGGTAATAACGCCATGCCAGCACCTCGGATAATGTAACTTCTTGACATCCTCCCCGCCCTAAAGGACGGGGATTCCTACAACTAGACGATCATGCCCGACCGCAAGAATGTTCTTGGCCGCATTAACATCGCGGTCGTGAGTGACACCACACTCACTGCAAGTCCATTCTCTTATTCGCAAACCTGATCTACCCTTCGGACTACT